>NZ_JAKKCS010000014.1:0-135445 GCF_021728075.1 Vibrio sp. D54
ACCTCATCAACTACAGTGAGTTTAAAAGCGAGGGAGTAATCGCGCTGAGTTCTTTTAGTTGTTGATTTCATAACACTCTCCAATTTTGGGGGTGGAAAGTGTCAACCTTATTTAGGACGGCACAATAAGAAAAAAGAAAGCGCTGGTCTCTCAACCAACGCTTTACTTAAGCTAGATTAACCTGAGGTTAATTAACCGATATTCTTACGTGCATTTTGGAACATACGCATCCAAGCACCATTTTCACCCCAACCTTCCGGAGCCCAAGAGTTTGCAACTGTGCGGAATACGCGCTCTGGGTGAGGCATCATGATAGTTACGCGACCGTCTGCTGTTGTTAAACCGGTAATCGCGTTTGGCGAACCATTCGGGTTGTTCGGGTATTGTTGTGTTGGGTTACCGAGGTTATCCACGTAACGAACCGCAACCGTACCTGATGCCTCGATCGCTGCTAGGTGCTCTGCATCACGTACTTCTACACGCCCTTCTCCGTGGGAAACCGCGATTGGCATACGCGAACCAGCCATGCCATCAAAGAATACAGAATCAGATTTCTGAACTTCAACTAGACTAAAGCGCGCTTCAAAACGCTCAGATTCGTTGCGCACAAAACGTGGCCACAAGTCTGCACCTGGGATCAGCTCTTTCAGGTTTGATAGCATCTGACAACCGTTACATACACCTAAAGAGAACGTCTCTTCACGGTTGAAGAAGGCTTGGAACTGTTCACGAGCTTGTGCGTTAAACAGGATAGACTTAGCCCAACCTTCACCCGCACCTAGTACGTCGCCGTAAGAGAAGCCACCACAAGCTACTAAGCCATGGTATTCATCCAGTACCGCTTGGCCTGTTAGGATATCGCTCATATGGATGTCGGTTGCTTCAAAACCTGCGCGGTCAAACGCTGCTGCCATTTCGACGTGGGAGTTAACGCCCTGCTCACGTAGGATTGCCATCTTAGGTTTAGCACCTTTCGCAATGTACGGTGCTGCAACGTCTTCATTTACGTCGAAGCTGAGTTTAACGTTTAGACCCGGGTCAGAGTTGTCTTTCTTAGCTTCGTGCTCTTGGTCTGCACACGCTGGGTTATCACGTAGGCTTTGCATCTTATGCGTTGTTTCAGCCCAGATAACGCGTAGTTCGGTACGTGAACGTTCAAGCACAACTGCATCACCAGAAGTGATAACAAAGTCGTCTGAAGCTTCAACAGAACCAATCACATGTGAGCATGCCTCTAAGCCGTTTGCCGCCAGAGTAGATAGAACTGAATCTAGATCATCATTCTTAACTTGAACAACCGCACCTAGCTCTTCGTTAAATAGAACGGCCAGCGCATCGTCACCCAGCTCTGCGATGTTCGCTTTTACACCACAGTGACCCGCGAATGCCATCTCAGCCAGTGTAACAAACAGACCGCCGTCGCCTTTATCGTGGTAAGCCACTAGCTTGTCATCACGTACTAACGCTTGCATTGCATCAAAGAAGCCTTTTAGCTGCTCTGCATTATCTACGTCAGCAGGTTTGTCACCCAGCTGTTTGTATACTTGTGCCAATGCTGTCGCACCTAAGCGGTTTTTGCCGTTACCCAAGTCAACAAGAACTAGAGAAGTATTTCCTTTGTCAGTGCGTAGTTGTGGAGTCACGGTCTTACGTACGTCTTCCACACGACCAAATGCCGTGATAACTAGCGACAGTGGAGATGTGACTTCTTTGCTCTCGCCGTTTTCTTCCCACTTGGTTTTCATCGACATGGAGTCTTTACCAACTGGGATAGTCAAACCTAAAGCAGGACACAGTTCTTCACCCACCGCTTTCACTGCTTCGTAAAGACCCGCATCTTCACCTGGGTGACCCGCTGGAGACATCCAGTTCGCAGACAGTTTAATGTGTTTAATATCACCGATGTCTGTTGCCGCAATGTTCGTTAGTGACTCACCAACTGCTAGGCGAGCCGATGCACCAAAGTCTAGTAATGCCACTGGCGTGCGCTCACCCATCGACATTGCTTCGCCATGGTAAGTGTCGTAGCTTGCCGCTGTTACTGCGCAGTTTGCTACTGGTACCTGCCAAGGACCAACCATTTGATCACGAGCAACCAGACCCGTTACTGTTCGGTCACCGATAGTAATTAGGAATGTTTTTTCTGCAACAGCAGGAAGACGAAGTACGCGATCCACCGCTTCATTAAGCTCAATACCATCACGAACAATGGCAGGGCTTTCCACTTTTAGTGTGGTTGCGTCACGGTGCATCTTCGGTGGCTTACCAAGCAGGATATCCATTGGCATATCGATTGGCGTATTGTCGAAGTGAGAATCTTCTAACGTTAAATGACGCTCTTCTGTCGCCACACCCACCACTGCATATGGCGCGCGTTCACGCTTACAGATTGCGTCGAATGCTTCCATGTTTTCTGGCGCTACCGCTAGAACGTAACGTTCCTGTGATTCGTTACACCAGATTTCCAGTGGGCTCATGCCCGGCTCATCGTTTGGTACATCGCGTAATTGGAACTTACCGCCACGCTCACCGTCGTCGACGAGTTCAGGCAATGCGTTAGAGATACCGCCTGCACCCACATCGTGGATAAATGCGATTGGGTTGTCGTCGCCTAACTGCCAACAACGGTCGATCACTTCCTGACAGCGACGTTCCATCTCTGGGTTTTCACGCTGTACTGAAGCGAAGTCCAGATCTTCTGCTGACTGACCAGATGCCATGGAAGATGCCGCACCACCACCAAGACCGATGTTCATTGCCGGACCACCAAGAACGATTAGGCTCGCACCCACTGGAATCTCTTTCTTCTGCACGTGTTTATCGCGGATGTTACCCATACCACCAGCAATCATGATTGGTTTGTGGTAACCACGAATTTCTTCACCCGCATGAGAAGTGACTTTTTCTTCGTAAGTACGGAAGTAACCCAATAGATTTGGACGACCAAATTCGTTGTTGAAAGCCGCGCCGCCAAGAGGGCCTTCAAGCATGATGTCTAACGCATTCACAATACGACCCGGCTTGCCGAAGTCGGTTTCCCATGGCTGTTCAAAACCAGGAATACGTAAGTTAGAGGTTGTAAAACCAACCAGACCCGCTTTTGGCTTACCGCCGATACCCGTCGCTCCTTCGTCACGGATTTCACCGCCTGAGCCAGTCGATGCGCCCGGCCACGGAGAGATTGCCGTTGGGTGGTTGTGCGTTTCTACCTTCATCAAGATGTGCGTATCTTCATGGTGGTACGTGTATTGACGAGATTTAGGGTCAGGGAAGAAACGCCCCGCTTTAGAACCTGTCATAACGGCTGCGTTGTCTTTGTATGCAGACAGCACATAGTCAGGTGTCGTTTCAAAAGTGTTTTTGATCATTTTGAACAAAGACTTAGGTTGATCTACCCCGTCGATAGTCCAATCTGCGTTAAAAATTTTGTGGCGACAATGCTCTGAGTTCGCCTGAGCAAACATCATCAATTCAATGTCGTTTGGGTTACGCCCAAGCTTAGTAAAGTTCTCTACCAAGTAATCAATTTCATCTTCTGCGAGTGCCAAGCCAAGGGAAACGTTTGCCTCTTCAAGCGCAAGACGACCGCCAGCTAAGATATCAACATGTGCGACAGGCTTAGGCTCTGCAACAGTAAATAATGCTGATGCGGCTTCAAATTCTGTGAATACTGTTTCCATCATGCGGTCGTGAATTAACGCTTTAACAGCGTCAGCTTGAGCTTCTGATAGAACAACTGCAGATTCGACATAATAAGCCGTACCACGCTCTAGACGTTTCACTTTATCCAGACCACAGTTAACAGCGATATCGGTAGATTTAGAAGACCAAGGCGAGATAGTGCCAGGACGAGGCGTGACAAGAAGTAGAAGACCTTCAGGCTCATGCTCTTCGATGGTTGGGCCGTAAGTTAGTAACTTTTCAAGTTTTTCTAACTCTTGGTCATCAAGGTCTGACTTTAGATCGGCAAAGTGCATAAACTCGGCATAAATGCCAGTTACAGGCAGATCTTGTTCACGACAAAGTTCCAGTAGTTTATTAACACGAAACTCAGAAAGAGCTGGGGAGCCACGCAAAATTCTCATGTGCTTAGGTCTCTTATGCAATTGATTAAGGTGATATTGGAATAAATTCAGACACTTAAAATAAGCCCTGTCGAACCTATGCCGATTCCACCTCGTCATTGCGAGCGCATTATATAGTAATTGTTTTTGTGATGTAACACCAAAAGCAACCGTTTGCGTCATTTTTTTTGTCAAATTTGAATTACAACTAAAATGTCGATAAAACACACAATGTCACGTTATAAGTGTGTGATTCACTTTGCCCCATGAGCTCGCTTTGATATAAAGGCAAATAGAAATTTTCCAAGATGTACCTATTAATGCAAATAAGTCACTTCAACCGGCTCAAGCGCAGTGCTCTAATTTTAGTTTCTGTTCTTTTGCTCTCTGCTTGCCAGATTGAGTCGGAGCCCAAAAGTGAATTTGAAAAAATTCAAGAACGTGGTGTGCTTCGTGTTGGCACGCTAAACAATCAGCTTTCCTACTACATAGGTCCCGATGGTCCCGCAGGGTTGGATTACGAATTGGCGCGTCAGTTTGCGGAGCAGCTCGGCGTCAAACTCGAGATTAAACCAGCCTTTCGCCAGGCTGAGCTTTTTCCTGCTCTTAAGAAAGGAGATATCGATATCATCGCTACGGGTTTAAATCAAACGTCACAAGCAGTCAAACGATTTAGACCAGGCCCGGCCTATTATTATGTAAGCCAACAAGTGGTATATAAAAAAGGGCAACTTCGACCACGAGATATCGAACAACTCATTGAATACCAAGCCTCGAAAGACGACGAGTCCGACGAAGATACAAATGCAGGCGCTCAAACATTAAAGATCGTTGAACAATCGCAATATGTTCCGACCCTAACAGCGTTAAAGAAGCAGCATCCAGAACTGCAGTTTGAAATTGTTGGTGATGCTGACACGAGAGACTTACTCAAATACGTATCGACGGGTGAGTTACGTTTTACTGTGACTGATTCGGTGGAACTTTCCCTAGCTCAACGCCTTTACCCCGATCTTGCGCTCGCGTTTGAACTTACAGAAGATCAACCAGTGTCTTGGTTTACTCGACGTTCTGAAGACGAAAGTTTGTATGCGATGCTGATAGAGTTTTTCGGTAACATCAAACAATCAGGAGAACTGTCCACTCTCGAAGAAAAGTACATTGGTCATATTGAAGCATTTGACTACGTTGATACTCGCGCATTCATTCGAGCTCTGGATGACAAATTGCCTAAATGGGCACCTTTATTCCAAAAATACAGCGAAGAGTTCGACTGGCGATTAATTGCAGCATTGGCTTATCAAGAGTCACACTGGAAACCAACAGCAAAATCGCCAACGGGTGTTAGGGGGATGATGATGCTGACTCTGCCAACGGCGAAAAGCGTCGGGGTAACAAACCGTTTAGACCCTGAGCAATCTGTTCGTGGTGGTGTCGAGTACTTACGTCGCATTGTAGGTCGCGTGCCTGATAGCATCAACGAGCATGAAAAAATATGGTTTGCGTTAGCTTCATACAATATTGGTTACGGCCACATGATGGACGCACGACGACTCACCAAAGCACAAGGTGGCGATCCGAACTCTTGGGCCGATGTAAAAGATAGGCTGCCTTTACTGCGTCAGAAGCGCTATTACAGCCAAACTCGCTATGGGTACGCCAGAGGCGATGAAGCGCGTAATTACGTAGAAAATATTCGACGTTACTACCAATCCATCATTGGTCATGTCAGCCAACAGCCAGCGATTGATGAGAATAGCGATGACTTGCAAGTGATTCCGCCGCTCAACCCCGACATTTTGATATCGGGCGCAGTAGAGACCGTCGTAGAACAAGTCTCTGGCGCTTCTGACGTCACGGTTGAAGAAGACACCGAACAAGAAAGCATTGAAGAATAAACCCGCGGTAAACTAAAAAATGACGAGCCTATGAAGCTCGTCATTTTTATTGAGTCCTAACGAAAACTTATCTAGAATCCAATATTCTGAGTGACACTAACCACACTCAACCATTCCTTTGGTTGGTCGCCTTTTCTTCATCGTTAGTAAAACTGATTGCTTTGTAACAGATTACTTTACAACCACATGGTTTAGCTCACTTGATGAAGCGGCGCTTTCGGCTACACTCTGCCGAAATAACGTCACTCCTATTATTAAGCATCGTATTGAAATTGTTTGCTGGCTCTGTGCAATGCAGAAGTCAAATGAAGAACGTTTAAACCATACAATGTTTAGTGCGATTATCGAGCCTATTGCCAAGCATCGATGAGCCGCACTTTACTGGTAAAAGTCTTGTCTGCAGGAGGTTTTGAATATGAGAAGACGTAGAGTGCAGTCAAAGCGTTTAAGTAACACAGTAGCTGCTATCCGACGTAAACGTAAACTGACATGTATGAAAAAGAAAGTAAGTTCACGTAATCGTGTTTTTGTACATTTAGTCAATCACTAGTGCGTCCAAGCAAACATCTACCACGTTGTAGGTGTTTGCTAGCCCTCACTACTCCTACTACCTTGTTCGCTCTCTCCATTTTCTAATGCTTTTTGTGCTTGCTTCTTCGCTTTAATTTCCTTTCGGCGGCGCTTAAAAAACGCTTGTAGCTGAGTACGGCACTCATCTTCTAGCAGCCCCTTTTCAACTAAGGCGTAATGGTAAGCGGCTTGACTTTCAAACAAATTAAGCACTGTTCCTGCTGCTCCAGCTTTTAAATCTGGCGCTCCAAAAACAACCCGCTTAACGCGGCTATGCAATAAGGCTCCGGCACACATTGGGCATGGCTCAAGTGTTACATATAACGTCGTATCCAGAAGGCGGTAATTTTCTAGCTTTTGGCCTGCTTTACGCAGCGTTTGGATCTCAGCATGTGCGGTAGCGTCATTAGTACCAATAGAGCGATTCCACCCCTCAGCGATAATTTCACCATCTTTGACAAGCACTGCGCCAACAGGTACTTCCCCCTCAGCTTCTGCTTGCTCAGCAAGCTCCATCGCTCTGCGCATAAACAATTCATCTTGAGGGGAAAACGGATGGTTAGACAAAGGAGGCTCCAAAGAAACAAAAAACGATTGAAGTCAGGAATTTTATCACCAACTTCGGTTTCACTACAGCAACACATCACGGGACAAAGTCTGCAACTCCAAAAAACTAGTTACAAGACCTATCGATGTTCGTTTTACGAGAACAAAAAAACGCAGATCGAAGACCTGCGCTTTTTGGCTGCCAATTAGCGGCTTTCACACCCTACACGTTTTTACATTATGTAAGTGTAAGGAGCTTGAATGCCTAGCGGGATACCTACCATCCAATAAGCAACTAGGAAGATAGACCAACCGATCAGCATTGCGATCGAGAATGGCATCATTAGTGACGCAAGCGTACCGATACCAGCCGACTTCACATAACGCTGACAGTAAACCACTACAAGAGGGAAAAATACCATTAGAGGCGAAATGATGTTCGATACAGAGTCACCCACACGGTAAGCCGCCTGAGACAGCTCAGGCGAGATACCAACCGCCATTAGCATTGGCACTAGGATTGGACCAATTAAAGCCCATTTTGCCGATGCCGAACCAATAAGTAGGTTTACAGACGCGGTTAGAAGGATCATACCGATGATGGTCACTTCACCTGGTAGGTTCATCGCTTTTAAGCCTTCTGCGCCATACAACGCTAGCATCGTACCGATGTTTGACTGAGCAAATGCAGATAGGAACTGAGCACAGAAGAACGACATAACAATGTATGCGCCCATGGTTGACATAGTATCAGCCATCGCTTTGATAATGTCGTTGCTGGTCTTGAACGTTCCAGACACTTTACCGTAAACGTAACCAGGAATGATAAACAGAATAAAGATCAACGGCACGATAGACTTCATTATCGGTGCTGAGAAGGCAGTAATTTCACCTTCAGGCGAGCGAAGTGCTGATGTTTCTGGAATTAACGCTGCAACAAGTAAAGCAATACCCGCCATCATTGCCCAACCTGCATAACGGAATGCTTTTGATTCCAGTTCAGTAAATGAACCTAGGTTTGGCGCGGTTTCCGCATCCTCATCAATTGGCATTTTTGATAAACGAGGCTCGATGATTTTCTCTGTCACGTACCAACCAATCCCCACAATAATGATGGAGGATAGGCCAGTGAAGAAGATGTTCGCTAATGGGTTAACCACATATTCAGGATCAAGAACCTGCGCCGCGGTTTGCGTAAAGCCTGCTAGTAGTGGATCGATACCTGAAGGGATAAAGTTTGCAGAGAAGCCACCAGATACACCTGCAAATGCTGCCGCAATACCTGCTAAAGGGTGACGACCTGCCGCATGGAAGATAATACCGCCAAGAGGAATAACCAGAACATAGCCTGCATCTGCCGCAGTATGCGATACAATGGCAACCAAAATAAGCATTGGAGTAAGAAGCTTAGCTGGCGTGAAGTTCAGCATCTTTTTAAGACCCGTCGTAATAAAACCCGAAGAATCTGCAACACCCACACCTAGCATTGCGACAAGTACGATACCCAGTGGCGCAAAGCCAGTAAACGTCGTCACCATGTTAGCAAGGAAACTTGCTAGCGCTTCGCCCGTAAGTAAGTTGGTGATAGTAAGAGCTTCGCCCGTTCGAGGGTTTGGAAGATCGAATGATACATTCGACAAAAGTGCTGACGCCGCCCAAGTAATGATCAATGCCCAGAAGAACAAAATCGCAGGATCAGGAATTTTGTTACCTGTCCTCTCGATAAAGTTTAAAAAGCGCTCCATCCCGCTCGGCTTCGATGATGGTGCCTTATTTACAGCTTGGTTACTCATGGTAACTCCATAGTGAATGATGTTGGTGCCAAGGCCTATTTGAATAATTATAACGACCTACTATCCAACGAGTATTCTAGTAAACACTAATGGGGAAAGCACAAGGTTCTAGATTTTTTTTCATAATTGGAGACATATTTTGCAAAAAAACAAAACCAAAGATACAAGCCTGAAACATTATGGAAAAATCAACATATACATTTAGTAAACGAGCTGGTAAAAACAAAGGTTGCATAGAGCGATGAATAGATAGTTTTAAGAAAAGAAACTATACGTGATGAGAAGCAAGAAATAATTCTCTTCAATATAAAAAAGGGCTACGCGGACAGTGAACACCTTATCCAAAGAACTCCAATCGGTTTTGATTGAATCGGCATAAAACAGGAACCTAGACTATTTAATCAAATTCGCTATGTTTAGAGATCATGGTTTTCAGCTCTACCGATTGTATTTTACCGTGGCGATCTTGCCATAGAGCTTCCATATGTATCGTTTTAAGTGCGCCCGACAGAGTTGCCGTTGGCACAGACCAAGATAAAGTATACAAGGGGTGCTTAGTATCTTCCCCAGAGACAATATTTGTATCAAAATTAGCGGCGGGCATCGAGGGGACTGCAGAAAGAGCCCCACGCGTACGAAACCACTCTAATTTCTGCTCAGCAAGATTTAGCGCTTCAATGCTATGCATCGCATAATCTGCCCGCAGCTCAATGTAAGCTTGCAACTTAACCAATCCAAGAGCACCGACACCAATTAAAATAAAAGAAATCATTATTTCAATTAAACTAAAACCATGTTGTTTACTTGGCATTCCAACTTCCCTCTTGCCAACGAACATCATTTCTCCCTGTTGTAGGTCTTTTGCTGGAATCAAATAGTAACTCCATTGAGCCCGCAATTGAGGTTTTTAACCCATCAGTATCAAAACCATAACCACCCGTTGCGTGAAATGCCCCTGCATCAACATAAACAGTTTGTGTAAGATCAGTATATTGTTTACCAATGGTAAAATTAGTCGGTGAGCCATCAGCATTCGAGAACAAACTTTCCCAATAGCTTTTTAACTCATCAGGAGCAAACTGTGGTTTAGTTTTATCGACTAAATGAAAAAGCGAACCCTGAAATGTTGTTGAACCAGTATTGATAAAAATACCATCTTGAATAACTAACGTATATTTCTCATGGTTGCCTTGAAGTGCTAAATTCCCGTGAATGGCGCAGTCACCAGTAATCCAAACCTTATCTACTTCCTTAAAAGCATTTTCGATAGCTGATTTACACTGTGTCGCATTTGACAAATTGATTTTCCCAGCTTTCGGAAATGAAGCTTTGACTTTATCAATATTTTCCGGTGTTTTTTTGTAATCAAAAAAGGTTTGGAATGGATCGACTTCAGAGTCATAAACAAAATCGCCTTTTAGCTGCGGATCAGAAGTTTCAGGTTTATTAGTTTTCGTAATTGCATTCCCAGCTTTTACTGTAACATTGGTTGTCGTTGCAGCGGTACACCCTCCAGCAGGAGAAGCATCATATAAGCTATTCGCTCTTATTGATGCCGTATTATATTTTGATCCTGTGCTTCCGCCTTCCATGGTATAACTATACCGATAAGTCAGTGATATGCATTCATACAGATTATCAGAATTAAGATCACCTTTCGCATCTGGATGAACCTTTAAATCACCATAAGTAGTTAACTTGGATGTGGTTTGTATCGCTCCTTTTCCACGATTACTTAGTGTACTGAAAGTTTTATTGAGCTGGGCCCAACCATTGTGAGATATAGAATTAATACGATAGACTCCTGCCCCTATATCAGTAACGTTCAGCTGGCTAAGGTTTAATTCCCTCTTACATAAGGTATTTAAATTATTGTGATTAATTGGGATGAGCTCGTTCACTATGGATACATCATCTGTGACATAAGCAAATAGACACTCAAGCCCTCCTTCCGCTTCCCAGTGCTGTTGCCGAGAACTAACTTCATTCTGCGCACGCTTAATTTGATAAAATAGATTCTTATATGAGCCTAACGTCACAACCAAAGCGACAGAGAGCAGTATGGAAGTAATAAGTAACGTGGCCACTCCTTGTTGATGCTTACGTATCATTGCCAATTCCTTTGCTGAACTTGTAATAAAATGGCGTGAGAAATTGCCGGATCATTTTTTAATTCAGCGGCCATTGAAATAGAAATAAACGCACTCTCTATTGACGAACCTGATAGTAATGTTCGACTAACACCAAATTGAGTTACTTTAATTTGCTTAGGATCAAAAAGATCAAAACATCCACTAGCAGCAGACACGACACTTAAAGGTGATGGTGAATCATCCTGGCAATATTCCAACATATTATCCTTTAACCGATATATCGTATTACTCACAGAGCTTGCTGTGTTTCGATAAACATAACCGATTTTTTCGGATTGTTGATATAGAACGCTAGGAGAACCGGAAAGCATCATTGATTTTGTCGTAATACCATCAAACCCTGCTCGCTGAATATCCTCTTTCACTTGTTGAATTACACTACTCATCTGCTGAAGTAGCATTATTTCCTTGCTTCGCTGCACAGCTGTTTTTTGGTTAGAAAGAAACACTGCACCAACAATGCCCAAAGCGACAAGTCCTAACAACGCAGCAATCATAAACTCAACAAGTGTACTACCCTGCTGTTTAGCATTGTTCAAAGCCATATTTTGCCTTATTCATAGCGCACACTTTTACTCGCCCTGCTCCGTTATGAACAGTTACTTTTATCGGACTGGTATCCGCTTGAGATTTCTTCAGGTGAATACTTCCCGCATTTTTGGGATTCCCCATAACACGATCAAACTTGACGCTAGTTATATTACTCGACACCACCAGACCCCGATATAGATGACCTTGCAGCTCAGCAACAGTATTCATTGAAGTAATGTCAGTGACATTCGATACACTCGAGAGTGTGAGCTTCCAGCTTCCGGTGGATGAAGGCAAGCCTTGAATATGAACCCAAAAATCTTGATTTCTCATCACCGATTCCGATTTCGCTTGGATCAAAAAACCCTGTAATTCGTTGGCTAAATTCACTATTTTCATGTGTTGGCTAACTTTTGAAAAACTTGGGGCGACAAAAAGTAGTAGTACTGACAAGACAGCAACAGTAATAAGAAGCTCCAACAACGTAAACCCGCGAGGCATTTCCCAAATTCCTATGTAAACGGCAAAAGGGCCGTAATTCATCTTGCACAGATGCTATCACCTGCCAAAAATAGGCGGAAAAGTGAAAAGGAAACTACTCGTGATGATTCGAATTTCTCGTTGTAACGGCTACAAAAAAGGATTGAGAGGGATGACATTGATCGAATTACTGGTAGCTGTAGTGATTGTCGGGATCATTGCGGCTGTCGCCTACCCTTCTTACACCAATCATGTGCTCAAGTCTCATAGGACGGTTGCCTTGAGCGATCTTAGTCGAATTCAGCTAGAGCTAGAGACATCTTATGATGGTGGGTACGACTGGAGTCATATTATCTCTGGAGGCACATGCACTCTATGCGATTCAGACACAGATAGATTTTCTTTCAATATTGCGAGCTCTGCAAGTACGGCCTATACCATTACAGCAACAGCAAAATCGGCTCTGGGACAAGACGACGACGAGTGCTTGACTGGCGCTAAAACGATTACTTTAACGTCAACAAATGTCGAAGAACCAAGTGATTGCTGGAATTAGAAGAACACCGAGATGCAAAAAGGCCTGCATTTTAGCAGGCCTTTGTATTTGTGCTTTTCACTAACGTCTTAGCTGGTTAAATCATCAAAGAACTTTTTCACACCGTTGAAAAAGCCTTCTGATTTAGGCTTGTGCTTAGTTGCCGCTTCACCACCACAAGACTCTTCAAACTCTTTGAGCAGTTCTTTTTGGCGTGAGCTTAGGTTTACTGGTGTTTCAACAACCAACTTAACAATAAGATCACCAACACCGCCACCGCGAACGCCTTTCACACCTTTACCACGCATACGGAACATACGACCTGTTTGCGTTTCTGAAGGCACTTTTAGGCTTACGCGACCATCTAGGGTTGGTACTTCAACTTCACCACCTAGAGCTGCCATCGCAAAGCTTACTGGCACTTCACAGTATAGGTTGTTGCCATCACGCTCGAAGATATGGTGCTCTTTCACGTGCACTTGTACATACAAGTCGCCAGCAGGTGCTCCCATTTCTCCCGCTTCACCTTCGCCAGATAGACGAATACGGTCGCCAGTATCAACACCTGCAGGGATCTTAACATTAAGTGTTTTTGTTTTCTGCTTACGACCTTGACCATGACACTCATTACAAGGGTCTTTAATGATTTTACCTTTACCGTGACAGGTAGGACAGGTTTGCTGCACTGCGAAGAAGCCTTGGCGCATCTGTACTTGACCATGACCATGACAGGTACCACATGTTTCAGCAGATGAACCTTTCTTCGCGCCACTACCATCACAAGTATCACAGTGTACTAGTGTCGGTACTTCGATCTCTTTCGTTACACCACGAACTGCTTCTTCTAGCGTTAATTCCATGTTGTAACGTAGGTCAGCACCTCGCTGGGCACGGTGGCCACCACCGCCACGACGACCACCACCAAAGATGTCACCGAATACATCGCCAAAGATGTCGCCGAAATCAGCACCGCCGCCGCCAAAGCCGCCGCTACCGAAACCACCGCCGCCTTGTTCAAAAGCAGCATGACCGTATTGGTCGTACGCCGCTTTCTTTTGAGGGTCGGTCAGAACTTCGTACGCTTCTTTTACTTCTTTAAACTTGTCCGCCGCAGAATCATCACCCTGGTTTCGGTCTGGGTGGAATTTCATCGCTAGACGCTTATACGCCTTTTTGATATCGCGCTCTGAGGCATCACGGCTTACGCCTAATACTTCGTAAAAATCACGTTTTGACATGTTCTTCGTCACCAGTTAATTACTACAAACGGCATCGATTCACCGCTTGGTGTTTGTATCGTTCTAGGTAAGTGCACTTGTCTGCAACATACTTAACTAGAAAGACAGCGTTTACAAACAGACGGGCGTAAGAGTTGCCCCAAACGCCCGCAAACGAAGTCTTATCGACCCCAGATGGCTATGCAGCCATCTGGTTAAGAAATATTATTTCTTGTCGTCTTTAACTTCTTCGAACTCAGCATCTACAACGTCGTCTTCTTTAGACTGTGCACCTGCGTCAGCACCTTGTGCTTGCTGCGCTTGAGCTTGTTGTTGAGCGATTTCCATCAGCTTTTGAGAAGCAGTCATTAGTGCTTGAACTTTAGCATCGATAGCTTCTTTGTCTTCGCCTTTACGTGCTGTTTCTAGCTCAGAAATTGCTGCTTCAATCTTCTCTTTCTCTTCTGCAGGTAGAGCTTCACCAGCTTCTTCTACTTGCTTACGAGTACCGTGAATCATTTGGTCAGCTTGGTTACGTGCAGTCGCTAGCTCTTCGAACTTCTTGTCCGCTTCTTTGTTAGCTTCTGCTTCTTGAACCATTTTCTCGATGTCTTCATCGCTTAGACCGCCAGAAGCTTGGATAGTGATCTTCTGCTCTTTACCAGTCTGCTTGTCTTTCGCAGACACGTGTAGGATACCATCCGCATCAAGGTCAAAAGTAACCTCGATTTGTGGCATACCACGTGGTGCAGGCTGGATGCCTTCTAGGTTAAATTGGCCTAGAGACTTGTTGTACATCGCTTGCTTACGCTCACCTTGTAGAACGTGGATAGTTACCGCGCTCTGGTTGTCTTCCGCTGTAGAGAAAACTTGGTTCGCTTTAGTTGGGATAGTTGTGTTCTTCTCAACTAACTTAGTCATCACGCCACCCATTGTCTCGATACCTAGAGACAGTGGAGTTACGTCTAGTAGTAGTACGTCTTTAACGTCACCAGCAAGTACACCACCTTGAACTGCAGCACCCATTGCTACTGCTTCGTCAGGGTTTACGTCACGGCGCGCTTCTTTACCAAAGAACTCAGCAACTTTCGCTTGAACCATTGGCATACGAGTCTGACCACCAACTAGGATTACGTCAGTGATGTCGTTTACTGATAGGTCAGCGTCAGCTAGAGCTACTTTTAATGGCTCAAGAGAGCGTTGTACTAGGTCTTCAACTAGAGATTCTAGTTTTGCACGAGTCACTTTAATGTTCATGTGCTTAGGACCAGTTGCATCTGCAGTAACGTAAGGTAGGTTTACGTCTGTTTGAGAAGTAGAAGAAAGCTCGATTTTCGCTTTCTCTGCTGCTTCTTTAACACGCTGCATTGCTAGTGGGTCGTTCTTAAGGTTGATGCCTTGCTCTTTGTTGAACTCATCAACCAAGTAGTTGATTAGACGGTTATCAAAGTCTTCACCACCTAGGTGAGTATCACCGTTAGTTGCTAGAACTTCGAATGTTTTCTCGCCTTCAACTTCATCGATTTCGATGATTGAAATATCGAATGTACCACCACCAAGGTCGTATACCGCGATAGTGCGATCGCCGCCTTTCTTATCAAGACCGTAAGCTAGCGCAGCTGCCGTTGGTTCGTTGATGATACGTTTAACTTCTAGACCTGCGATACGGCCAGCATCTTTTGTCGCTTGACGCTGAGCATCGTTAAAGTAAGCAGGTACTGTGATAACTGCGCCAGTTACTTCCTCACCAAGGAAGTCTTCAGCAGTTTTCTTCATTTTCTTAAGAACTTCAGCAGAAACCTGAGGAGCTGCCATTTTTTGGCCTTTCGCTTCTACCCAAGCATCACCGTTGTCAGCCTTAACGATTTTGTAAGGCATGATTTCGATGTCACGCTGAACTTCTTCGTCTTCAAAACGACGACCGATTAGACGCTTAATTGCAAATAGCGTGTTTTCTGGGTTAGTTACTGCTTGACGTTTCGCTGGTTGACCTACTAGCGTCTCACCGTCAGTGTAAGCAATAACCGATGCAGTAGTACGTTCGCCCTCTGCGTTTTCAATTACACGTGGTTTGTCGCCGTCTAATACAGCAACACATGAGTTAGTAGTACCTAAGTCAATACCAATGATTTTACCCATCTGGCTATCTCCGAATAAATTCTATTTTCGTTTGGTTATAACCCCAATGTGGGGGGAGGAGAATCGGGTTTCAACCCTTGCTCACAAACAAAAATAATCAATGTTTGCTTCTCTATGCCACATAGATAAGGGCGGCAAAATGCTTTTCAAGGGCAGAATTAAAAAAAAGCGTCTTTTTTCGAAATTTATGTGTTTCTTTCTGATTAGTTGGGAACTCGTCACACTGCTGTAGCGCAACAAAACGTCATTTCCCAGATAAATTTATTTATGCCCGACTCTTCCTAAATAAAAAACGAGCTCATAAGAGCTCGCTTCAATATTAGGGTTAAAATAAATTATTCAAGGTATTAGGCGTTCGCTTGAGCAGGCTCAGCATCAACACCTTCTTCTTTACCTATCTCACCTTCTGTTTTTGCAACAATGGTGTTCACTGCCGTATCGCCGACAACGTTAGATGATGTACAGAACATATCATTGATACGGTCGACCGCTGCAATGATTGCTAAACCTTCAGGTGGTAAACCTAGCTGGTGAAGCAAAACGCCTACCATTACCACGCCACCCCCAGGAACGCCGCCCGCACCAATAGATAACAGAAGAATAGTTAAGCCAAGTGTGAAGATGTCTGCGGTGTTAATTGGCTGGCCAAAAGCGTTCGCAACAAACATCGTTGCTAGAGCAATATAGATAGACACACCAGACATATTCATCGTTGCGCCCAGTGGTACACCGAAGCCAGCAACCGATTTAGAGACCTGAAGCTTTTCTGTCAGTGTGCGCATCGTTACCGGGATAGTCGCGTTTGAGCTCGCGGTAGATAGAGAGAAAAGAATCTGCTCACGAGTTGCACGTAGGAAAGTCTTTGGAGAGGTTCCTGTCGCAATACTCACTGCCATTGGGTAGAAGAAGAAGATCCAGAACACCAACATCGCAACCACCAAAGCCACGTAACCGGCAACGGACATTAATGTATTGGCGTTTAGCGTTGCACCTAGTTGAATCATTAGTGCGAACACACCATATGGTGCAAGACTCATCACTAATCCAACCAATTTCATCATGATTTCATTTGCCATTTTGAATGTGCGAATAGCTGGGCCACCACGAGAATCCAAAGCTTGAATTGCAAGCCCCGTCAAAATTGCCATAAAGATGATTTGCAGCATGTCGCCGCTAGCAAACGCTTGTACAGGGTTGCTAGGAACAATGTTAACAACTAAAGAGAAAATGTCCGGCGTCTCTGTCGTTGTCAGTTGCACAGCCTCAGATACCGTTCCTGCTAGATTAGCGCCCGCTCCTGGCTGGAAGATCAAGCCGACAGTCAAAGCCGCCGTAATCGCAATGATGGTGTTAAGAATGTAAAGGGTAAAGGTTTTTCCACCAAGACGACCAAATGCACTGATGTCTTTCAAGTCAACAATGCCGCATACGATTGAAACGTAAACTAAAGGAACAACAAGTAATTTGATCAGTGAGACGAACATGCCGCCAACACCTTCTGCTGCTCCAAGTAGGTATGTATCAAAAATCGCAATACCGCTAAATAAGTACTGAATTGCTGTCCCCAGCACAAGGCCGGCAAACAAGCCTATAAAAATCTTACTAGAAAGCGATTTATCCATTATAAATCTCCGATATGTTGTGTTTGCTATTTACATTTTTGTAGTTATATATGCTTACTTTTAAAGCATTAGTCGCAAATCATACACACCGAAGTTACAAAATAAAGTGATAATTTACATTTTTGTTAACGAAATTGTTTTAGAAAAAATGACTATATTTACATTCCTATGCAGAACAAACATTCACACAACGAATGATTACAATCACTTATAGCCCTTCCCATTAATAAACACGCAGCGAGATGAGAGAAAATCTCCTATAGGAAAATAATTAACCAATAGGAAAAAATATGAAGGGGATCAAATTTTCATTTATCGATATACAACGAAGTTCGATGCAGTCATTTATGTTTAAAACAAAAAAGCGCCCATCAAAAATGATGGGCGCTTTTATACTTAAAAAACAGGTAGTTAAAGTTACTTAGCAACCATTACCATTGCCGGACGAATCACACGGCCGTTTAGTTCGTAACCTTTTTGCATAACAAACATAACAGTGTTTGATTCATGATCAGGGCTCTCCTGAATCGACATCGCTTGATGGAACTCTGGATTGAATGCTTCACCTTCAGGGTTGATTGCTTTCAAGCCAAATTTCGCTACAACGTCTACAAACGTTTTATGGGTTAGTTCAACGCCTTCTAGGAACGGCTTCACAGTTTCATTCTCTGTATCTGCCGCTTGAATTGCACGCTCTAGGTTATCAATAACAGGAAGCAGCTCTTCTGCAAACTTGTTCAACGCAAACTTACGTGCTTTATCGATCTCTTGCTCAGTGCGACGACGCATGTTTTCTACTTCAGCTTTAGAACGCAACACCGCATCTTGTTGCTCTTTTACTTTTGCCTCGCTAGACAATAGTGCCGCTTCTAGTTGAGCAATCTTAGCGTCTGTCTCATCACCAAGCTCTTCAAGCTCAGCTTCAACTTCTTGTGCTTCAGCTTCTACTTTTTCAGCCTCTTCGATGATTTGATCAAGCTCTTCTTCTGTAACTTTGTTTTCTTCGTTGCTCATGATATCTCCAGAATTCAACATAATGCCCTTAAAGCCATGCGCGTTTTTGCGGGCTTTAACCACATAAAAATTCGCATATTTAGGTGACTTGCCATTATTATGGGGATGAAGATTCCTGATTCAAGCCTCTTTAATGCGGAAATGCTATGAAAAATCCATGTAACGTGATCGCGATTATCGGAAAACCAAGAGATCAACAAGCAATTCAAACTCATAAAGAGTTGTACCAATGGTTGACCTCTGAGGGCTATAAAGTATTCATTGACGATCGCCTTGCCGCAATACTGGATGATATCCCACAGAGTCAGTTTGCTAGCTTAGTTGAACTAGGAAAAAATGCCGATCTAGCCATTGTGGTTGGTGGCGATGGCAACATGCTAGGTGCAGCAAGAATTTTATCCCGATTTGATGTACCAGTTATAGGCGTGAACCGTGGAAATCTGGGCTTCTTAACTGACTTGAACCCAGACGACTTCCAAGCGTCTCTGCAAGCGGTACTCGACGGTGAGTATATTGAAGAGGAGCGTTTTCTTTTAGAGGCGGAAGTACACCGCCACGGACAAATAAAGAGTCATAACGCTGCGCTAAACGAAGCCGTACTTCACCCAGGGCAAATTGCCCATATGATTGAATTTGAAGTGTACATAGATGAAAGCTTCGCCTTCTCTTTACGGGCCGACGGTTTGATTGTCTCCACTCCGACTGGCTCGACGGCATATTCACTTTCTGGCGGCGGCCCAATTCTTTCTCCTAGCTTGAATGCCATTTCACTCGTGCCAATGTTCCCGCATACATTGTCGAGTCGACCTTTGGTGGTTGATGGAAAACGTCGAATTAAATTGGTGGTATCACCAGAAAACCGTGGAACACAAGAAGTTAGCTGTGATGGACAAGTCTCACTTCCAGTTACCCCTGGCGACGAAATTCACATCTATCAAAGTCCAAATGTACTAAAGCTCATCCATCCAAAAGACTACAGCTACTATCACGTCTTACGGAATAAGCTTGGCTGGTCTAGTAAATTGTTCTAACACTTGTTACTCAGGGTAATAACTTCAATAAAAAAGCCAGCAGCTCAATTGCTACTGGCTTTTGGCTTTCTTAGACAAGAAATAGACACAAAGTAGTGAGGCGACACGATATTTGTCATCATTAAAGAGAAGCTTATAAATTTTGATCCTGTGGGCAAACTTTACACAAAAGATAGAAAAGCAAATTCAATGATCTATGTCCGGTGATATTCTCACCATGAATAGAGTATTAACTCTATTTCATACAATCAATAAAGGACATATTATGAAGAAAACCATCATTCTGTCTGTTCTCAGTACATTAGCACTTATTGGCTGCCAATCAGAGGAAACGCAAGTCAACAGTGTATCCAACGCAAAAGCGGAAGATATCACTAAGACGAAGCGTGCCCTAGCTCAACAATTGAGTGAGAACTATGCTGCCATTGAACCCATGTTGAGAAGAGATATTACTCCGCAACAGACTAACGTGTCTGTATCAGCATTTGTTAAGCAAAACCCTAACTCAGAGTTCAGCCGCCAGCTTGTACAAGCTGACACTCAAATTCGTAGCTGGAAAGGTATTTCTGAATACTCAGATCAGTTGTTAGAAGTTCGCTTGGCAAATGAAGCCATGATAACAGCATGGCAAAGTGGCGAGGTCGAGCCATTATTTGCGTTTGAACCAAGTGGTGATGATGAGAATTGGCAATACATCGAAGCATTTGATGTTTATGGCAACATCCATCAACTCGATGTTTACCAGCTCCCTGAGGTACCTGTACTTGTCGTTGATAACAATAGCTCTGCAGAGCTAAAAGCAGGCTTGCAAGCTATGCAAGCTGAGATGAAAAAACTCGGTCAACCAGCTTTAGTTCAACCATATATTGCTGATGAACAACGCCAAAATACACCGTTATTGTCAAGTAGCGCAGTGGGCGAAGCGGCTCCAATTCAAACCACGCAGTTGAAAAAGATCCGTCTAGCCGATGACAAAGAACCTTGGATCTCTGGCAAGGCAGAAATCTACGCTATCGTAACGGGCGTCAATCCAAGTCGTGATGAACCTACTCTCGATTTGGTGGAGCTTCCATACTTAGACTACGATAACCAAGATTACTATCCAAATCAGATCATTATTCACTGGTCTCGTTACCGCTGGGGTGCGGCAGACATTGTGCTCATGGAGCAAGATGACGGCACAGACTATAAACAATTGGCAAAACTCCTTGTTCAAGTTGCCGAAGAAGTATTGAAAGCGATTCCAGATCCAGAAGTTCAGGCTTACGCGATTATTCCGCAAATCACGAACAAGATCATCGACACTATCCCCGATGGTGTACTCACGAATGATGATGACTTCGTCGACGTTTACTACACTCTAATGCAAGATACTTCATACGTAGATCACCCAGGTGCAGGTGTGAATGCAGTCGTCACACTAGAACCACTAACGATTAACCCAACTCGTCCGTAACCTGTTCAATTTTAATGAGTCGTTGTAATCACATCGGCTCATTTTTCCCACTTCATCACAAAAAAACAGCCTACAAAGAAAATTTTCCTCACCTGACTTTACTGTATAAAGAAACAGTATATACTGTTCTCTTATACAGTATTGTTCAGTTATACAGGTAAATAAAATGCTGGCTCATCTAAGTGTTAATAATTTTGCGATTGTTAAGTCTTTACAACTCGAGCTTTCTAAGGGCATGACCACCATTACAGGTGAAACAGGCGCGGGTAAATCCATTGCTATCGATGCTTTAGGGCTCTGCTTAGGCGGACGAGCCGATGCCGGCATGGTGCGACAAGGTGAAGAGAAAACCGAAGTTAGCGCCGCTTTTTTATTGGACAACAACTTACATGCAACACGTTGGTTAGAAGATAACGATCTGCTAGATGGTAGTGAGTGTATTTTGCGTCGTATTATCACAAAAGAAGGCCGCTCAAGAGCCTTCATTAATGGCAGCCCTGTTCCACTATCACAACTCAAATCTCTAGGGCAGCTACTTATCAATATCCATGGGCAGCACGCTCATCATCAATTGATGAAAAGTGAGCACCAAATGGCCATGCTCGACCAATATGCTGGGCATTTAAACCTACTAAAAAGCACACGAAGTGCTTACCAGCATTGGCGTCAGGCAGACAATAACCTCAAGCAACTAAAAGAAAATAGCCAGCAAAACCAGGCGCAAAAACAATTGCTTGAATACCAAATCAAAGAACTAAATGAGTTATCGCTAGGTGAAGAAGAATTTGCAGAGCTCGAGCAAGAGCACAAACGACTATCCAACAGTGGTGAACTCGCCACTACCTGTCAGCAAGCCATCGAACTTATTTACGAAGGTGAAGAAGTCAATGCGCTTGGTATTTTGCAATCGGCCAATCACTCCCTAATTCAATTAGCCGAATTAGATGAAAAGCTATCTGAGCTACCTAACATGCTGTCAGAAGCGATGATTCAACTTGAAGAAACGAAGAATGAATTACGCAGCTACTTAGACGGCATCGATGTTGATCCAGCTCGTATGGCTTATGTAGAAGAACGTTTTTCTAAAGTGATGTCTGTAGCTCGTAAACACCACGTAATGCCAGAAGAACTCTACCAGCATCATCAAGATCTTCTGGCCCAAGTAGAAGCGTTAGATTGCTCCGATGAACGTTTAGATGAGCTTGCTCAAGAAGTAGAACACAAGTACCAAAGCTTTCTAACACAAGCAGAAAAACTGCACAAATCACGCAGCCGTTACGCAAAAGAACTGAACAAACTGATCACACAAAGCATGCACGAATTGAGCATGGAGAAAGCAGTATTCAGTATCGAAGTTAGCAATGACAACACGCACCCATCGCCGCTTGGCATGGACAGCGTGTGCTTCTTAGTATCGACCAACCCGGGACAACCATTACAACCTATAGCAAAAGTTGCGTCAGGCGGTGAGCTATCACGCATCTCTCTAGCGATCCAAGTGATCACCGCTCAGAAAGTAGATACACCAAGTTTAATCTTCGATGAAGTGGACGTAGGTATTAGTGGCCCAACAGCTGCCGTAGTGGGCAAAATGCTACGCAAGCTTGGCGAATCTACTCAAGTATTGTGTGTCACTCACCTCCCTCAAGTTGCCGGATGCGGCCATCAACAAATGTTTGTTGCTAAGCAAACCAAAGCAGGCCAAACCGAAACCCAAATGCACGCATTAGATGAACAACAACGTGTGGCAGAATTAGCTCGCTTACTTGGTGGTAGTCAAATAACCGACTCAACGTTGGCAAACGCAAAAGAACTGCTTATCGCCGCTTAATAAATCGACAAGGGATGAGATATGGATATCAGAGCAATACACAAAACCAACTGCTTAGATCTCATCCCTATTTTTATTGAGTTAGAACATTACTACTTCAAAGAAAAAGCTTCATCAAAACACGATCTGGTCCATTATCTAAAGAGCCAAGTCTTTTCTGAACATTCTGGTGTTAATATCATTGCGGTTTACGATAATGATGACGTCGTAGGCTTTGCATCTTATACCGTCATGCTCCCTGCCCCAAAACTCTCAGGACAGATGTACTTAAAAGATCTGTTCGTATCTTCGAAGGTTCGAGGAAAAGGGGTTGGTCTCAAGTTAATGAAGTATCTGGCATCTTTGGCGATCAAGTGTGGATGCCAAAGGTTGGACTGGACAGCTGAAAGTAGTAACCCTACCGCAGGTCAGTTTTACCGCTCAATTGGTGCAACACTAATTCATGAAAAAGAGTATTATCGTTTTTCAGGTGATGCATTACGCGAATTCGCCAAAACCGACTAACGAGTCACTAGGCTTGGCTCACCGCTGAAAGCGTCCATCACCCTACCTCCGATTGAAATGTGCTCTTCGTCACCTAACTAATACGTCATGTGGTGACATTTACCGCCTAATATCGGTGAATAAATGCAACTCAACTCAAAATTCGTTGTCAGATTGTCTACCATACGACGCATAGCTTTTTACATCTGCGTCGAGCTTGTTTATTATCAGCGCAGTATTTTAAAGGTTACTAAGAAATTATTATGCAATTAAAGAAGTGGTTAGTTGCCGTACCATTAGCAATGACATTGCTGACAGGATGTTCGGTATTGGAAAGACTGGTTTATCGTATTGATATCAACCAAGGCAACTATGTAGAACAAAGTGCGGTTGATAAATTAAAGTTTGGGATGACTAAAGCACAGGTTCGCTTCGTATTAGGGTCGCCAATGCTTATTGAAAACGGCTATCCAAACACTTGGTATTACATCTATCATCATACTCCTGGCCATGGCGAACCAGTACAGAAAGATCTGATTGTAAACTTTAATGACCAAGGCACACTCGCAGACATCAGTGGTGACTTTCCAAAAAGTGACGCATTTTACGAGCAAATTCAGTAAACTGACTTTTGCAAAAAAACCTCCCGTTTGGGAGGTTTTTTATTATATAGAAATCATGTTAGTCAAACTTTGAGTAACTCACATGAGCTATTGGGTTAATATTAATCCTGCTTATTTTTACGTACAGAACTAGGCTTGCCACCGGTGACTGGGTCTGCACTCCCCTCGGTTTTAGCCTGCTCCGCCCGCTTACGGCGAATCTCTTTCGGATCGGCGAGTAACGGACGATAAATCTCTATTCGATCTCGATCTCGAACAGTCGCATCTAACTTCACGTTACGACTAAACACACCCACTTTGTTCTTGGACAAATCAATTTCAGGGTACAACTCCAATACACCGGATTGTCGAATGATCTCTTCTACCGTTGCGTGATTATTTACCACTAAGTTAAATACACGCTGTTCATGAGGAAGAGCATAGACAACCTCAACGTGAATCATATCTGACTCAATACTCATAACACTCGTAGACCTGTTTTGCGCGTTTAGTAAATGCATTTACCATATTACTAGTAAGCTCGTTAAAAATCTTACCGAAGGCCATCTCAATCATTTTACTCGAGAATTCAAACTCAAGCTTTAGTTCAACCTTGCAAGCTTGCTCATCTAACGCGGTAAAAATCCAACCACCACGCAACGTCTTAAACGGGCCATCCACCAAGTTCATCATAATTGCCTGACCGGGGATCAACTCATTTGAAGTCGTAAACGTTTTGCTGATTCCAGCCTTCGCCACATCGACAGAAGCCACCATACCATTCCCCGAAGACTCAATGATTCTAGAGCCCGAGCAACCAGGCAGAAATTCAGGGTATTTAGCAACATCATTAACCAGATTGAACATCTGTTCGGCGCTAAAAGACACAAGCGCAGAACGGCTGACTTGCTTCATACATACTCCTATCGATACATGTACAGATTTAAAGCTACTCGCCAATTTTACTTTTATTCCACGATTGCGCAAATAAAAGGATTTCCTATCCGATATCCAACCCGTATAATGACGCTATTATGGCAAAGAAAAAAACGAAACAAAAAGCGGGTAGCAATACTATCGCGCTGAATAAAAAAGCTCGCCACGAGTATTTCATCGATGATGAAATCGAAGCTGGCTTGGAGCTCCAAGGTTGGGAAGTGAAAGCCCTTCGCCAAGGTAAAGCCAATATTTCTGAAAGTTACGTATTTATGCGTGACGGTGAAGCCTTTGTGAGTGGCATGACAATCACTCCTTTAAATCAGGCATCGACACACGTTGTGGCGAACCCTACACGTGTGCGTAAACTACTAATGAGTCGTCGTGAGCTGGATAACCTATTCGGACGTGTAAACCGTGAAGGTATGACATTAACGGCCCTCTCACTGTACTGGTCTCGCTCTTGGGTGAAACTAAAAATTGGCGTAGCAAAAGGTAAAAAGCTGCACGATAAACGTACGGATCTAAAAGAAAAAGACTGGGCAAGAGAAAAAGCACGCGTAATGAAGAGCGCGCTGCGTTAATCTTGACCACTTAAACGCATAGTACTGGACAGCCAATGCTTTTCTGTTACTATGCGAATATTACCTGGGGCTGATTTAGGATTCGACGGGAATTCAGAAGTCTGAGGTGCATGCCGAGGTGCGGTAGGCCTCGTTAACAAACCGCAAAAAAATAGTCGCAAACGACGAAAACTACGCACTAGCAGCTTAATAACCTGCTAAGAGCTCTCTCGCCCTAGCTTCCGCACGTAAGACGGGGAATAACGAGGGATCAAACCCAAACGCGCTAGCCCGGATTCTCCCGCCTGAGAGATGAACGGCGAATTTTAATTCAGGCTAGTCATTCATTAGCGTGTCGGTTCGCAGGTGGATGGCGAAATTAAAGATCGACTAAGCATGTAGTACCAATGATGAACGGTTTTCGGACGCGGGTTCAACTCCCGCCAGCTCCACCAATCACTAGTAACGGGACGTCTCAGGACGTCCCGTTTTCTTTTCTAAACCCTTGTTCTATCTAGCTTTAAGTGGTTCAGGGCGTCTCATCAAGATTCACTTAATCTCAGTCATTTAGTAACATTCTGCGTAACACTAACCAATAACAACACAAATTGGTGTTACATCAGAAAGGAACCATTAAAATGGCTAAGCAAATCAAGCCTTTATCACCAACTCAAGTAACCAAAGCTAAGCCCTTAGAGAAAGAATATTCGCTTGCCGATGGCAACGGTCTGTACTTACGTATAAAGCCCAATGGCGCAAAACTTTGGATTTTCAACTACATCCACCCAACAACTAAAAAACGTAAGAACATCAGCCTTGGTGCATTTCCCGACATAACTCTCGCGTCCGCGAGAGAAAAAACAAGAGAGATGCGCCAACAGGTCGCTGAAGGTATTGATCCAAAAACTCACAGGGATAACCAACTCATTACCGCACAGATAGCTCAGTCATCAACTCTTAAATCAGTTGCCGAAGAATGGTTTGAAGTAAAAAAGCATGACGTTTCGGAAGACTATGCCAACGATATCTGGCGATCTCTGGAACTACATATCTTTCCCAACCTCGGTAACATGCCGATAAGTGAGCTAACTGCCCCAATTGTGATTCAAGTTTTACGACCAGTAGAAGCAAAGGGCGCATTAGAGACAGTTAAACGAGTATGTCAGCGAATAAATGAAGTGATGAACTACGCAGTGAATTGCGGAAAGATTCAGTCCAACCCATTATTCGGGATAAAGCATGCATTTAAAAAGTCGAAAGCTGATCACATGAGTACTATCAGCCCAGACGAACTTCATACTCTTATGCAAGCGATGTCCTTAGCCAATATTAAGCTTGCTACCCGCTGCGCTTTTGAATTCCAACTCCACACACTCACCCGTCCTGTTGAGTGTGCCGCTGCTGAATGGAGTGAAATTGATTTCGAAAACAAACTTTGGGTCATTGGCAAAGAGAAAATGAAAATGAAGCGCGACCACAAAATCCCTCTTTCAGATGCTTCTATTCAGCTTTTAAACTTTATGAAGCCCATCTCCTACGGACAACGCTATGTCTTCCCCAGTTCAAAGTCAGTTGACCAGCACATGAACAGTCAGAGCGTCAACGCAGCTCTAAAACGTGCAGGAATGAAAGGAAAGCTGGTAAGTCACGGTATGCGTTCCATCGGCAGTACAGCGCTCAACGAACAGGGCTTCAACAAAGATGCTATTGAGCTGTGTCTAGCACACGTAGACAAGAACACGATTCGTGACATCTACAACAATGCTGAATATCTGGAAGAGCGACGAAAAATCATGGATTGGTGGAGTAATTTCATACTTGATGCTTCTAAAAACACCAACACAATAGCAAAACCATCAAAATAAGTGATACGAGTCACATTTTAAATAAGATGCGGGTGTTTTTGTATTGACGATGAGAATCACCCGCATTATTTTAAATCGCGTCTAAATATTTAATTTTTACATAGGAAACAGACATTTAAAGTCCGCTCCGCGGCAACAGCCTTATGCTCGTTAAACTTCGGTTTAACTATTTTTTATTGTTTTAGCACTAACTTAATTTTCTGAGTCTTTTTTTAAGACTTCTTTATTTTATTACATACACAACACCTTCCCTCCTGTTGCGAAGGGTGAGGCTGTTACCAACATAAAGGTTTCAGTCCTAGGTTATTATTGCTTTGCTGAAGTTAAATTTCAGTGGATCAGTGTAAGTATTAGAATATGAAGGCGGTGCTAGACATGAATTAACATAGGTTATCGTTATGTCTGTAAATACAACTCCTCTTCTAAAAATCGTACGTAAATCTGACGTTCTACAACGCGTACCCTTCTCAAGAGCGACTCTCCACCGCAAAATTAACGATGGAACATTCCCACCTTCAATTCCCCTTGGTGCAAACTCTGTTGGTTTCTTGTCTCATGAGGTCGATGCCATTATCGCAGCCATGGCACTAGGCAAAGATCTACAGCAAACCGTTTCTCATCTTGTTGAGCAAAGACAGTCTCTTTTCGACAACAGTCTCTATGCACTAGCCGCATAACTAAAACTCTCACTAAGCACAAATAAATCAATTGTTTACTGCATGCTTTAGCATGCTGGTAAAAGTGCAGAGTTCTTTAGTTATATATATTACTTAGAAACTTTGCACTTTTACGTTCTACTAGGAATAAGAATAAATGAACGTTATCGCGCAATCTCAAGCTTCAGAACATACACTGGTTCGTTCAACAGAGTCCTGCTCAGTCGCTATTCTTAGCGGCGAGTCTCTAAGCTTCGATCATGACAAGTACAGGGTCGTTGCTGTTCGCAACGACAAAAACAACCTGGCTGAAGTTATCCGCTATTACCGTGATGCTGGCTTCAATAGCATCAAGTTAATCATTGATTCAAAAAAGCTCCCTGATCAAGCTGTAGATTTCATGATGATTAATTATCGCCACGCTAGGTGTGATCTTTATGATTTAGCGTCAAAGCGACTCTACTGTCTGAAAGACTACAACGATACAATCCAGTATCTATCTCTTTGCTATCAGTTGACGAATTGCGGCATGCGGGGTGACGAAATCATTGACTGGCTAGCTAAAAAACTAGTCCGTACAATTCCTCTGATCTGTTCCGATGCTAAATCATGCTTGAGAACTTACCGTTTCTATCTCCACAAAGACAATAATTTCCTAAGCAAAGTTTTAGATTGCCTTGAACTAAAGCTACACCACTATCATTCGTCAGTTCAAGATTTTATGAAGCTTAGAACGCCGACGAAAACAATCCGTACTTCAACTCTCGACTGTCCAGAAGTGTGTGAAGCGCTAGCCAATGAGCGAACCCTTGCGATTAAATCTGCAACAGGGACTGGTAAAACGAAACACGTCTTTGGCCCTATTACTCAGCTAGCTGAGCAAAACAATAAATCCGTGGTATATCTTTCTCACCTGATGGCTTTAGTAGAACAATACTGCATTCAAAATCATGCGGTCAGCTATACCACTCAAAACTTAACGCAGCTTGAACAGTCGAAAGCGATGGGATTAGTCGTCAATAGTGTGTGGAAAGCACATATCCAAGCATATTGCCACAATGCTGATACCTTGATTATTGATGAGTTTGAGAAAGTAATTTCAACTGTCGTGTGTTCGGAGCATTCACTACAAATGCCAAAACAACGCGTCTTTCATTGCTTGTCTGAGATTATTCGCTCCATTCCACAAGTCATTGTGGGCGATGCTGATCTTTCCGATATTAGTTTAGGCTTTTTGAAGGATTTACGAGGTGACGTGACTTTAATCCAGTGCGACAAAAACCCATATCTGGGAATTGAAGCAGTTATCACAGATAAAAATCAGTATCTTTATAGTCAGGATGATCTCAAGTCAAAATTGTTGGAGGACAAGGTGTTTCTCTTTGACTCGCTAGTGACACTTCGAGGAGTAGTTAAACAACTTGGTTATGAGGACAAACAAGGTTTAGATAGTGAGACTGCGGCTCTAAACGACGGTGTGCTAGTCATTCACGGGGAGAATAAAGGAATGGACGCACAACGTGCTTTTCTGGCTAACCCGAATGAAGAAATCTCCAAATACAAAGCGATTATCGCTTCTCCCTGTCTAGGGTCAGGCTTCTCAATCGTCAAAAACTTTGCCAATAGAGTCGTCGTATTCTGTGACAAAACACTAAATCCATTTGAACTAGTTAACTTCGCACGTCGATTCCGTAAAGCAAAGGAGATTTGGTTCACCGTAGATGCCCATCAAGACTTCTTCTGCCGCCCGACAAGGGCAAGAGTCTACAATGCGAATATTCACTCAGCGCCAACAGACCACCTAGAGATTGCATTCTGTAACGTGAAATCACAGTTCACCACACCTCTGGGGCTACATCTATGGATCACATTGAAGGAACTCGGCTTTCATGTTGATTCGCTACCATCCTCAGTGTACTCACAGAGCTGTGGGTCTAAAACGAACAAGCAATATTTAAAAGCTTACAGAGAGGCGTTGGTCAACGCCATTATGCAAGCTGTCGATTTAACCCAGCATGACGTGAAGCGGCTTATGATGGCTGATAAGCGCACAGCCAGTGACAACGCAGCCATCTCGAAGCATACAATCAAAAACTACTATCACCTGACTGAAGTCACAAAAGAAGATATCGAGTTTCATTTCCTGTTTTCCAAGAACAGAAAGCTCTTCGACAAGTTGTTTTCTGTTCCAGCGCCAAACGAAGATGACAGCAAAAACTCAAAATATCGCCGCTTGGCGAATTTAATCAGCGAGAGTCTGTTCAAAGGGCACCAGTTCAGTGCTCAATCATCTTCTATCATGATCCATAGGGAGCAGATTTTAGGGTTTGTTAATCTGATGATCGAAAATCGGGACTTAGTCAATTGGACCCTGCACAAAGATACTCACATCCCCCTATCACTCAACACCAACAGCACGACAAATAAAAAGATGCTGTATTTTGGGCAACTCATGAAGTCTCTGGGTTTTGAAATCGGTAGATTTAGCGGAACAACAAATAAAGCGAAAATCTCTCTGACTCAAAGGGCGCGTAGCTACACTAGATCAAGTACCGAGTCTCTAGATATCGTTGCTTAGCTGACTTCCCGTTATGCTCTATTGCATAACGGGATAGCTATTTCCACGAATGGCCTCTGGTATTTCATACATACCGTTACCCACTTCACTGATAAGTCAGTATCTTTTCTGCTTTTATGCATCCTTTGGTATAGTCATGAAATGCATTTGTACTGAGCTGGCTAATCGCATGGAATCGACAATCAATAAATCAAAGCTATCTGAAACCGACATCATCACGAAATTCATTCTTCCTGCTATCAAAGGTGCGGGATGGGATGATATGTCGCAGATTCGCCAAGAAGTAAAACTACGTGATGGTAAAGTCATTGTTCGTGGTCAGGCAGCGGCGAGGAAAAAGGTAAAATCTGCGGACATCGTCCTTTACCATAAACCGAGCATGCCTCTAGCCGTTGTCGAAGCAAAAGCGAATAAGCATGAAATCGGCAAAGGTATGCAACAAGGACTAGACTACGCCAGCTTACTTGAAGTCCCTTTTATCTTTGCCTCAAATGGTGACGGTTTTATCTTCCACGACAAAACCAACCCAGCTCAACTCGAAACCGAAATTCGACTTGAAGACTTCCCAACACCTCAGCAACTATGGGACAAATACTGCGTTTGGAAAGGTTACAAAACCGAGCACCTTCCAGTCATTACTCAAGATTACCATGATGATGGTAGCGGTAAGTCTCCGCGCTACTATCAGCTACAAGCGATAAACAAAACCGTAGAAGCGGTAGCCGCAGGACAAAACCGTGTGCTACTGGTTATGGCAACGGGGACGGGCAAAACTTACACTGCATTCCAGATTATTTGGCGACTATGGAAGTCCCGAGCCAAAAAACGCATCCTGTTTTTAGCGGACAGAAACATTCTGGTCGATCAAACTAAGACCAACGACTTCCAGCCGTTTGGCACCGCTATGACCAAAGTCACTGGTCGAACAGTCGATCCCGCTTACGAAATCCACCTAGCTCTGTATCAAGCTCTTACAGGGTCAGAAGAGCACCAAAAAGCATACAAACAAGTCGATCCTGATTTCTTTGACCTTATTGTTGTTGACGAGTGTCACCGTGGCAGTGCCGCTGAGGACAGCGCATGGCGTGAGATTCTTGAGTATTTCGGTTCAGCGACTCAAATAGGGCTAACCGCGACACCGAAAGAAACCGATATCGTGTCTAACACCGAGTACTTTCACGATGCCATATATACCTACTCTCTAAAGCAAGGTATTGAAGACGGTTTCTTAGCCCCTTACAAAGTTGTGCGTGTAGATATCGATGTAGATTTACAAGGTTGGCGACCAACCAAAGGACAAGTCGATAAACATGGTGAAGTCATCGAAGACAGGATCTATAACCAGAAAGACTTCGACAGAACTATGGTCATTGATGAACGAACAGAACTGGTTGCACAGACCATCACCAGCTATCTCAAGCGCACCGACCCCATGGCAAAGACCATTGTGTTCTGTAATGACATTGACCATGCAGAGCGTATGCGTCGAGCACTAATCAACTGCAACCCTGAGCAAGTTGCTAAGAATGAAAAGTACGTAATGAAAATTACAGGTGATGATGAAATCGGCAAAGCTCAGCTTGATAACTTCATCAACCCCAAAAAGGCTTACCCTGTTATCGCGACCACCTCAGAACTCATGACAACAGGTGTCGATGCAAAAACTTGTAAACTGGTTGTTCTTGACCAGGGCATTAAGTCGATGACCAAGTTTAAGCAGATCATCGGTCGTGGTACTCGTATTGATGATCGTTACGGAAAGCTATGGTTTACCATTCTCGACTTCAAAAAGGCGACTGAACTGTTCGCTGATGAGCGCTTTGATGGTGTCCCTGAGCGAGTTAAAGAGACAAAACCAGAAGACTTCGACACCGATGATGGACTCGATGAGATCATCGATGGTGAGGATGAACTTGAACAGGATGATCCATTTGAAGGGGAAGATATCGACCCTGAAAGCATTCATGAACCAGAGGCTTCATACGACTCAGGTTCATCTCCTTCTGACGGTAGTAATTCCGATGATGATTGGCAGGATGAAAACCGAGTTAGAAAGTTCCATGTCAACGGTGTAACGGTGAAAGCCATTGCCGAACGTGTTCAATACTACGATTCCGACGGTAAACTCGTAACCGAGTCGTTCAAAGACTATACCCGCAAAACGATGGCAAAACAGTTCACCTCAATGGATGACTTTGTTAAGCGCTGGCAAGATGCCGATAAAAAGCAAGCAATCATCGATGAACTGGCAGAGGAAGGCATCATCTGGGAAGCATTAGAGCTGGAAGTCGGCAAAGATCTCGACCCATTCGACATGATTTGTCATGTCGTATATGACCAACCAGCACTCACCAGAAAAGAACGCGCTGACAACGTCAAAAAGCGCAACTACTTCACTAAGTACGGTGAAACAGCGCAGCAGGTGTTGAGCAACTTACTGGACAAGTACGCAGACGAAGGCGTTCAAGAGATTGAGAATATTCATGTACTCAAAGTTAAGCCTTTTGACGAGATGGGACGCCCTGCTGAAATCGTCAAAAAGTGCTTTGGTGGTAAAGAGCAATACTTAGAAGCGATTTCTGAATTGGAAGCTGAGATTTATCAATCAGCCTAATCACCACTACCCCGCATTGCTACTCGGCTACCTTCAGGTAGCCGTTAACTGTATTCGCCTTTTAAGTTCCAAAATCCATACGCTGGCGGATGTGTTCATGGGCAGACGGGGAAATATCGTTCCCTTTAAACCGACGATTCAAGTTTTTAGCTGCAACCAAGGTCGAGCCTGAGCCAAAAAACGGATCAACAACTAGCTCGCCTTCTCTGCTACTTTGAGCGACCAGAACTTGCAAGAGACTTACTGGCTTTTCAGTTGGATACCCTCTATAGACTCGTTTATGGGTCAGTATGTCAGGTATACCCAAATCATTGAGCTTCCTCTTACCCTTTTCAAAAAACAGTATGTATTCATGTCGAGCACGGTAGTGGTAGCCCATACCAATACTCACTTTGTCCCATACAATAGGTTTCCAGAATTTGAAGCCGACTTTCTCCGCTATCGGCTTAATGACAAACATCGTTTCTTGATCACAGAATAGGTAGAAGTGGGAGTGGTTCTTGAGCACACGATAGACCTCACTGAGTAACGCTTCAAATCTATCGTTAGGGAAGATCTTAAACCATTGATTGCTTGACGCTTTGCTCACCTTAAGCCGAGTGGTTGTCCCAATTTTTCGGTGTTTTTCTAAAGACTCATAGGGAGGGTCGGTAATTAATAGATCAACGCTCGCAGCATCGAGCGTTGACAACCATTTTACTGCATCTTCTTGAAATAAGTTCATCAGAGTCCTATTCGATAAGACTACTGCATGTTTTCCCATTCATATAGGTTTGAGACTGCACTCCTTTATCCAGGTGACGACAATCTATACAGTAGCTTTGGTATCCTTCAGGGTTTCGAGCAGTCACTCTAGCAGGTGTTTTACCAAAGGACGATGGATATGGATGAAAAACGTGCTCTCCTCCATTTGCATCAGAACAATGTGGACAAGACTTAAATTTTTGGCCTGTATGGGGATCTCTTTTGTGTATCATCCCTACGTTCAAACGTATGTTGCAACAATGGCACTTCATGGACAGCTCCTCTTTAGCATCACAGATAGAAGATATGATACTAACTGCATTTCAAAAGTACCGTGAGGTAAGCAACAAAGTTCGTTTTAGTGTGCGTAACAGGTTGGCTTTCTAGTCCTTACAAATAAGCATTCTCTTACTTTCTTCAATAGCAATAAGACCCCAATCTAAATTCTCATTCATTACGATTAGTCGTGTATCAGGCAAAACGCTCATTGCTTCATCTATAGCCAACTTTAATGACTCGAAGTCGAGACTCATTGCTCGGAGATCTGTCCTCTCTTTACCGACAACATCATACCAATGCCCCTTGTACATCCTGCCCTCCTCTTAATAACGATAATTTATTAGTAAAAGTCAGAAAAAATAATTCTACGTCAAACGCATCCGTCTTTAACGGCTCTTATCTTCATCCAGCCAACTGGATATCTCTGCTAAACCTGCAAGCGAATCCTCATTCAAGCATCTATGGTTAACGTATTTTGGAACCACGACATGCAACCCCAATGCAACAAAATCTGGGTGATCCGAAATGATTTTCACGTACTGTTCAAGCCGACTCTCTGGTGTTGATTCTCTTTGCAAATGCTTCTTGAGAGCCTCTCTGAACTTACGAATTTCGTCAGGGGAAGCATCTTCTATATCTTCATATTCAGAACACTGAAGTCCTTCGTAAAGAACATCTGCCAGTTGCTTATGGCTCCAACCTAACGCATCCAACATGGTTCGAATTTGCTGTTGTTTTTGGGCTGTCCCCATTTGTCCCTACCCTACTAGTTACTATGCAATGGTCTCAGCGGAGACAAGCATTCAATTAACGAAAAGGAAAATATTATGACTAAAAACAAAACACCAATGACCACTGAAGCCGCTGCTCGCATTCAATCACATGAAGCGAAGAATAATGGCGGAAAAGTCGAAAAAGGCACTTTTACAGGCCGTGCCCAACGAGCTGCCGCCCACAACCAAAAAACAAGGTAAGTAAGGAGATAAACATGAGCAAAGAAAATCCTAACTACCCAAGCAAAACTGGCGAGCCTTCTGGCAAAGGTCGTGGTAATACACCTAAACGCTAGCAATATTTTGAGGCAGTCATCACTGCCTCATTTCCTATCTATGAACACCCTTTGGCGTTCAACTTAAAATTGCTTAAAAACAACTGTTGATCCGATTTATAGTCTGAATACGGTACAGACTTTTCCGTTTCTGCAAGAGCGCATAAACACGTTTCTCGCTTACTTTCATACCAACTTACCGACACCATATTCTTTGCTGAGTTTATGCAGGTATCAACGATGGCATACTCCACTTCGAGTGGGTAACGCTCTTCATCTAAAGCAGCGTTAACCTTGTATCCACCGATCGCGCCAACGAACAAAGCGGTACTCGCGGACACAAGTTTACGTTTGCTGAACTTGAAACCTTTGAAGCTCTTCTCACACTTTTTACAAGCAATATTTTCCGCAAACTCGATATCATTGTCGGTCTGACAATGTGGGCATTCTATTTTCATGAAACCTAGACAACCTACTGATCAATTTATTAATTTAATATTCACTTGATTATTGTTTATTGAGCCACAAATAACCACCCTTTTGCATATGCACTAATTCACGTTTTTCATGTCAATTCTGCTATAATCTGCCCCAATTTTTCAGTCAGTTAGTAGTAGAACTCCATGTCAATCAGTTCAGTTATCAAGTCTATTCAAGACATCATGCGTAAAGATGCGGGTGTTGATGGTGACGCGCAGCGTCTAGGCCAGATGTCGTGGCTTTTGTTCCTTAAAGTGTTTGATGCTCAAGAAGAAGAGCTAGAGTTCGAGTTAGACGATTACCGCGAACCCATCCCAGCCAAGTACCTATGGCGTAACTGGGCGGCAGATAACCAAGGCATTACAGGTGATGAGCTGCTGGAATTCATCAATGATGACCTATTCCCGACGTTAAAAAACCTAACCGCACCGAAAGACACCAACCCACGTGGTTTTGTAGTGAAAGAAGCCTTTAGTGACGCTTTCAACTATATGAAAAATGGCACACTGCTGCGCCAAGTGATTAACAAGCTCAACGAGATCGACTTTACTGATTCTAAAGAACGTCACCTGTTTGGTGATATCTACGAACAGATCCTACGCGACCTACAAAGTGCAGGTAATGCGGGTGAGTTCTACACCCCTCGCGCGGTGACTCGTTTTATCGTCAATCGTCTTGACCCTAAACTAGGCGAGCAAATTATGGATCCCGCCTGCGGCACGGGTGGATTCCTGGCTTGCTCGTTCGATCACGTCAAAGAGAACTACGTGACAAGCGCAGCCGACCACCAAACGCTGCAAAAGCAAATCCATGGTGTAGAGAAGAAACAACTGCCACATTTGCTGTGTATCACCAATATGATGCTCCACGGCATCGAAGTCCCTGTACAGATCAAGCACGGCAACACGCTTAACAAGCCGCTTTCAAACTGGGATAGCAATATCAATGTGATTGCGACTAACCCACCGTTTGGCGGCACAGAAGAAGACGGGATTGAAAAGAACTTCCCTGCCGAAATGCAAACCCGCGAAACCGCCGATTTGTTCTTGCAGCTTATTGTCGAAGTATTGGATAAAGATGGTCGCGCAGGTGTAGTGTTGCCTGATGGCACCTTGTTTGGTGAAGGTGTAAAAACCAAAATCAAAAAGATGCTGACGGAAGTGTGTAACCTGCACACGATTGTTCGCTTACCTAATGGCGTGTTCAATCCATACACAGGTATTAAGACCAACATTCTGTTCTTTACCAAAGGCCAACCGACCAAACAAGTGTGGTTCTATGAGCACCCTTACCCAGAAGGCGTGAAGAACTACAGCAAAACCAAACCGATGAAGTTTGAAGAGTTCCAGCAAGAGATCGATTGGTGGGGTAACGAGGCCGATGGATTCGCTAGCCGTATCGAGACCAAGCAAGCTTGGAAGGTATCGATTGAAGATATTATCGAACGCAACTTCAACCTTGATATTAAAAACCCATATCAGGACGAAGTAGTCAGCCATGACCCTGAAGAGTTGCTGGCGAGCTATCAACAACAGCAACAAGACATCAAAGCACTACGTGACCAACTGAAAGGCATTCTCGGAGATGCGCTTAGCTCTACCATTCAAGGTAAAAAGCAAGGTGGAGAGCAATAATGGCTGTAGAGAACCTAATTACCGAGCATATTGATATTTGGACTTCGGCAGTAAAGACCAAATCGACCTCTGGTCGTGGCAGCAGCAAAAAGCTAGAGCTTTATGGTGTTAAGAAGCTACGTGAGCTAATTCTGGAGTTAGCTGTGCGAGGTAAGCTTGTTCCTCAAGATCCTAATGACGAGCCTGCTTCAGTGTTGCTTGAACGCATTGCGGCAGAGAAAGCAGAGTTAGTGAAAGAAAAAATAATCAGAAAGTCAAAATCTCTACCTGTAGTTTCTAAAAAAGAACAACCATTCGTATTGCCTAAAGGTTGGGTATGGGAAAGGTTAGGGAGCATTGGTATTGGAGCTACAGGGAAAACACCAAGCACCAAGCAGTCAATTTTTTTCGAAGGCTCGATACCTTTTATTGGGCCTGGTCAGATTAATCAGAATGGGGAAATTTTAGCACCTGAAAAGTTCTTGAGTTGTGAAGGTTTGTTAAATAGTACCGAAGCAATTGAGGGTGACATTTTGATGGTCTGTATTGGAGGCTCGATTGGTAAGGCTGCAATAGCACGTCAAACAGTTGGTTTTAATCAGCAAATCAATGCGATAAGAGCGTTACAAATGCCATCGGCTTATCTCTATACCTCCTTATCAACAGATTCGTTCCTTCAGGAACTACTCAAAAAAGCTACAGGGTCTGCTACACCAATTATTAATAGAAGAAAATGGGAAGAGCTATTAGTACCTATTGCTCCTCTTGAGGAACAATACCGTATCGTCGCCAAAGTAAATGAGCTAATGACGCTCTGTGACCAGCTTGAGCAACAAACCGAAGCCAGTATTGAAGCACATCAGGTGCTGGTAACAACTTTGTTGGACACGCTCACCAACTCTGCCGATGCTAACGAGTTGATGCAAAACTGGACGCGAATCAGTGAGCATTTCGATACCTTATTCACCACCGAAGAGAGTATCGACCAACTTAAGCAAACTATTCTGCAACTGGCGGTGATGGGTAAACTAGTTCCACAAGACCCAAGTGATGAACCTGCTGCTGAGTTACTGAAAAGAATAGCGGAAGAAAAAGCACAGTTAGTCAAAGAGAAAAAAATCAAAAAGCAAAAGGCTCTACCGCCGATTAGTGAGGATGAAAAGCCGTTTGAACTGCCGAGTGGATGGGTGTGGTGTAGGCTTCAAGATATAACGAGCAAAATAACTGACGGTGATCATAAAACACCACCAAGGATTGAAACTGGCTATACTCTCTTATCTGCCAAAAATGTTCGCGATGGTTTTATTGACTTTTCAACTACTGATTTTATCTCTGAAGAGGACTATATGAAATCACGTGAGCGCTGTCTTCCTGAACATAATGATCTACTTATTGTGTCGGTCGGCGGTACTATTGGACGAAGTAGTTTAGTCCCCAAAAAATCTGATTTCGCTCTGGTTCGTAGCGTGGCATTGATAAAACCATTGAAATTTAATTCTGAATATTTAAAGCATGCAATGGACTCAAAACTATTGCAGGACTCTATTCATAACAACAAAAGAGGTGGTGCTCAACCATGCCTCTACTTATCGGAGATTAGTAAATTTCCATTCACTATGCCCCCATTAGAAGAACAAAATAGAATTGTATTAAAAATAAATCAGCTACTTGCAATATGTGAAAGTCTAAAACTACAGATCCAAGAAAGCCAAGTAACTCAGTTTCATCTGACTGACGCGATTGTCGAACAAGCAGTATAACCATGAGCCTATACAATATCGCCAATAAAAACCTCACCGCACTGACACCAACCACTTTTGCAGCCGAAGGGCTGCAAGAACGGCACGATTTACAAGAAGCGCTGAAAGGCTGTATTGATGCCATCGCACCTGATTGTTTGGTGATATCAGAAGAGTTTTCAGACTGGGAAGACAGCCGTCGCCGTATTGACCTGTTAGCCATCGATAAAAATGCCAACTTAGTGGTCATTGAGCTTAAGCGGGATGAAATCGGTGCGCATATGGAACTTCAAGCTCTACGCTATGCCGCAATGATCTCTACCATGACGTTCGATAAAGCGTGTGACTACTATGCCCAATACCTGAAGAAAGAAGGCCAAGAGATTGAGGCCCGTGAAGCCATTCTAGAGTTTGTCGATCTTGATGAAAACAGCTTGGATGACTTTGGTAACGATGTTCGAATCGTTTTAGCCTCAGCAGATTTCGGTAAAGAACTCACCACTTCTGTATTGTGGCTGCGTGACAAAGGCATCGATATCAGTTGTGTGCGCCTCACGCCCTATCGCTACAAAGAAGATGTACTGATCAATGCCGAACAGATCATCCCTGTACCCGAGGTAGAAGAGTACCAGGTGAAGTTCCGCGAGAAGCGTGCCGAGCAGCGCACAAGCGTTCAAAAAGGCGAAAAAGATTACTCAGAGTATCGCTATAACGGTCATACCTATAAAAAGCGTCACCTAGCCCTAGCGTTAGTCACTGACTGGATCGAGAAGCATCAGCCACAAAGCTTGAATGATGTACTCAACGCATTTAACGAGCCAGTAAGACGACGCATTGCCATCCTAGCGGATGATATACCTCAAGGTAGAATTCGCCGTTTCCACAGCGATGAGGACGCGCTGATTACGCTGCCTAACGACGAGGTGATAGCCATCACCAACCAGTGGAGCCTAAGCAATATCACTCGATTGATTCTCTTTGCAGAGCAAAGTGGCATGGTTGTAGAAAAAGCAGACTGATTCTGTTAGTCAAAATTCCAAGTATCAAGCTTTGAGTAGAACATCGTTCTCCTCGAAGCATTTTTTATTTGTTAATCAAATACGCAATCTTTAGGTTTTGATAATTTAAGCGAGAACAGTGTTCTCGCAGTATCAATAGCCAGCTCACCAATACCGTTTGCGACACTCGCGACTCAGAGAACATTGTTCTAAGTTGAGAATCTCACTGCTATAGGATCTATAAAATCAGGGGTTGAATAAAGCCTTGAGTCAATACAACTTTGTGCTAAATAAGCTCATAGTATAATCATATTAATTACGAGCCACCCAATTAAAAATTTAAAAATATAGTTTTTTATTATACATAAAAAACTTTTGAGTCAAGTTGAAAAAACTCTTGATTAAGAAAAAACAATCTTCTATATTAAATCACGTAACAAGAAGCAGAGCTTCTATCTAGAAAGTGGCTTAAAGATATATTTAAACTAATATTACTTAACTTCAAAAGTAAAAGTAATTTCTTCCACCTCACTGGTGGCTTAAAGAAAAATTAGTTTTAATACAAGTAAATGTATCACTATTTTATCCACTAATAGATGGTTACACTTCCGCGCCAACTGGCGGTTAAGCGTTGGATAAAAAGGTCGAATTTATTTCGGCCTTTTTTATTATTAATTGTAATACTGTTATCAGAACTTTAAATTAATTCTATTTTTAGAAGATTATCCCTTTAGTTTTAATGATTAACTCTGTAAGCCTAGCTTATTAAAAGTAAGATCCCCCTACTTATCATTCGGAACATTGTTCTTCCACATAGTTTTTTATTGATTAATCAAATACCTAATCTTTACTATTTTAATATTGGGATAAGAACACTGTTCCAAGTACAGTTCAGTACACTATCGAGATGGTCGCTCATATCAAAACAGGTGTTACTTAAAAGCTAGCGTGAGATAAGGCAATACATACGCTTTGAGCTTAGACTCTATCTGTTCCACTGTTTTTAGTTGATCTGGTAGAACATTGTTCATAGGAGTTTCAACATCTATAACAGTGACCAATCCACTCGCTCGTGGTACCGTTTTTTTCGTTACCACTACCAGTGCTTCGGCTTCACTTTCAACGGCATCGAGTGCACTTAATAGAGCGTCACATTGAGATATTTGCGGTGTGTAACGAATCAGAAATCGGGTAAGGTTTATTGGGCTTACGAACACTTCCCGAGCTAGCTCTGCTGTTTCGTGGTAAAAGTATCGTTCGACTACATCTCCAGTTGCTACCTTCCAACCTTGTTGAATGGCCGCAGTCGTTATCGGCATCCAAAATTTAGAGAAATTCTCTCTTTGTGCTCTAGGCGCATTGCGTGTCAGATCGCCAATCACTGGGTGAGCAGGAACAAATCCCATGTTCATAAAACCATCTCGTAGTTCTTTGATAATTGGATTGGAGTCTTCGCATAACAAAGGGTAAATATCACGCCACAAATAATGCGGCCTCTCTATCGGCGATAGATACTTAGAGTGACTCATAACTTGGTATGAAGGCGGCAGTAACTCAGAGCGAATATAAATCACGTGATCAACAGGCAGTTGTAGATATCGCTCCAATTGAAAGAGGTTGCCACTCTCAACATTACCGATCGTTTCGGCTGCATCGAGTTTATTCTCACAGAGAGCAATTGAACCATCATCCAATATCAGACGCATGTCTGGTCGGCATCCTGGATAGATAACTTGTGTTTCGACCTTGCTGATCAACCTGCTATCTTGGTCTCCAAATATCAACCTAACAAATGCTCGATTGAAACGTTCTGAAGACCTCAACGCAGCAGCGAAGAATTCAGTTAAGTGATCCTCTTTTGCTACCGTTAGTTTTTGAGTATTGATGAATAAGCCCACAAGCATCCCTTTCTATCAGCGTCGTTTCCTAGCAGAAAGGTTATCCGATTTTCCAGTCAGAACAATGTTCTTGTATCAAATATCAGCGTGATATCTTAGTAGCCTTGCTCTAAGCAAGAACAAGGTTCTTGCAATATCGTTAAAACCTCTTAGCTAATAACTACTACTGGTAGATCTCCGCCTCTCGGTATCATGGAACATTGTTCTTCATTGAATACTTTCAGTTAACCGCTTGTTCCAATGCCGCTTGACCGTGGGGACGGAGATGCCAAGAGCATTTGCTGTCTTAGATTGACTCAGCCCTCTTGCCCTGCATTCTTGGACTTTTTGAGTTGTACTGATAGCTTCTGGTCGGCCAATCCGCTTACCCTCAGATTTAGCCCTAGCCTGCCCTTCCAACGTCCGTTCCCGAATACGGTTTCGCTCAAACTCAGCAAATGCTGAGAACATTTGTAGCATCAATCGTCCCTCTGCTGAGCTTAGATCAGCGGTCGGCAGATCAAGAGATATTGGCGTAACGCCCTTCTCTAACAGCATACTGATCGTATGCTGAACATCGATGTTATCTCTTCCAAGTCGATCAAGCTTTAGTACCACCAGTTTGTCCCCAGGCTCTAGTTTATGCTCAATCAACATTTTGAACTCACGTCGTTCTGTTGCAGGCACACTACCAGAAACTGTTTCATGTACAATTCGGTGTTCTTGAATATCGTAGCCAGCATTTCTGATAGCTAAGATCTGATTTGACACAGTTTGCTCACTAGTCGATACACGACAATAAGCTAATGTCCGTCCCATACTATCCACTACTCACTCCTTTTGGCATCACAATTGGTATCATCAATCGATTAGGTGTCATAAAAATCCGAACACTACTTTATGAGACCGTAAACACTTCATTCCCGTCTGGTATCAGAAAACGGATGCTTGTTGATACTACAGATATGTTTACATCTCGCTAAAGTTGACTACTTAAGTCGATAATTTTGACAAAGTAACTTTGCCTTAAGAAAACCTAGAAAATAAATGAATATCCGTGAGTAACAAACATTACTCTAAATTTAATTCATCTATAATAAAAACAAAGTTACTATTAATTTTCCTTGGCAATAAAATTAACACATAAAAAATAAATTTTATTTTATTAATTTTTCATGTTATAACTATTATAACTGTTATAACTATTATAAAGTTATGACTTACTATAACGCTTGAACTTTAAAAAACGAAGTTCATCGGATAAATTCATCAAAATTTGGGGAAAATTCTTCTGCCACTACTGGCACTTTCAATGCCTGCATTGACACATTGATTGCCAATATTGGCAAATTCTCTTGCCAACATCTTTAATTACGGAATTTCCAAGGCTTTTATCACTTGCCTAACACAATTCAATAGGCTTTAACGTTGTGCAAAAAAAGAACTGCATTAGAATACGTTGAATATCTCATTTTTTCTTGACTTATAACGATTACAACCATACAAACCAGGCACTCGGCATTCTTTTTTTTCTTTAATAGATTGTATTTTTGAACGAACTTGGGGAACACTGTTATTTTCATCTAAATTAATAGAATTTGCTCTACGCAATGCTTCTTCATCGGAAATGTCGTTATAAACGACTTGAAATCTATTCAACTTAGTTTCACGTTCTTCTTTTGTAGATAGATAACTCATTTCACGATTACGTTTAGAATAAACCAAAACTTGAGACATATCGACAACCCTTTTGATATATATAGATAAATTCAATGACTATTATATTTATCAAGTAATATTATCTTTGTAAAGGACCTTTAATCACTATTTTAAAAATCACATTAACATTTAATTATTAAATAAAAACCGTTTGGTTTTTTAATTATTAAATTAGAAAAATAATAATTAGTTAAGCTTCTACCTAAAAATGAAAATGATCAGATTCTGGGCTATTAGTGATGCGATTTCTCTCCTCAAAGAACCACATATTCATCACCATGAATTCTCGGTTAGGATCCTAACCGAGAAAGAACATCGGATTCTAGCTACGATTAGTACTGCTATTTCCCCTAGCCTCATAGAAACCATATTCATCCCCATAAATTCCGAGTTAGGATCCTAACCGAGAATGAACATCGCATCTGACGATTAGTGCTGCCATTTCCCCACCTCATAGTAACCATATTCATCCCCATAAATTCCGAGTTAGGATCCTAACCGAGAATGAACATCGCATCTGACGATTAGTGTTGCCATTTCCTCACCTCAAAGCAACCACATTCATCACTACGTATTCCACGTTAGGATCCTAACTCGGAAAAACCAATCAGGGATCATGAAAGGTATTAGCGATCACCACTTGTTACCTTCAATCACAAGTGGACAAAAATATATGTCATACTTACTTTTTGTGACCACTTATGAGTATTGAAGTGAGAATCGAGACTGCAGTAGAACGACTGCATAAGTTTGACAGGCAAGGTATACACGTTTATCGGAAGAGTGATCTCAGAAGGTTATTTTTTGATGATTCACTTACTGCATTCCAGCAAAGCTTGCCCCGTTTGGTAGAAGCTGGTGTACTAGAACGGGCGTGTAACGGTGTTTATGTATTCTCATACAGCCGTCATAAGGGCGGTTATACCATTGAATACATTGCTAAATGCTTGCGACGAGGAGAGTACAACTACATCTCTCTAGAATCGGCGGTTTCAGAATACAGTGTCATTTCTCAAGTGATGATAGATAGAATTACGATCATGACGACTGGACGCAAGGGAGAGTTTAGGACCCCTTACGGCGTTATAGAGTTCACACATACGAAGCGTGATGCTATTGATATTATCAACAATACTATAACTTCAGATCGCCCCCTGCGAATTGCGAAAAAAGAAGCTGCGATTCGAGATTTGAAAAGGGTTGGCAGAAACACGCACTTGATTGTAACGGATCACGATTAGGCAGATGCTGGCACTCCCAAAAACCACACAACTCACTTTTGGACAAAAGTGAGTTACTACCACCAACTTGTTTCTAGGTTTCAGATAACTTCTCGTATATCAAAAAACCAAATTCGGATCAGTCCTCGGTGCAAATCAGGGAGTGAAGAGGATTATCTTTGGGTGCAATTTCACTCTTTTACTACAGCTAAAACCAAACGTCCGTTACCAAGAGTCTGCCTGTTAAAATAATATTTTGTAAAATCTCTAGGCAATTTGGCCACCTATCATCATTTATTCCTTAGCTCTTGCCTTAAACTATGGTGAAACAAAAACTTTCAACTCAACATCATTATCATGCGCAGTCGCTAGCCAACTATTTAATAATTGAAAAGCTTGTAAGGTTTCGCCATTTGCCTCTGAGCCTAACTTTAATTGTTGCTCAAAATGGGCAGCCGAAAAGCTATTGGCAGCAACAATCCAAATTTCCTTTTTTACTGCTGTTGAGCGTCTTCTCATTGCAACGGTATCCCACAGCTCATTTAGTTTTTCTAATCTTTCTTGCTCGTTTTGAGCCGTAAAAATAACCCCTTGGAAAACTCTAATTCTTTCAGCGATATTTTGAGCAGATTCAGGAGTAGGCCAAGCCGTATGAAGCCTATTCCAATTTGAAGGCTTCAGTTCAGTATCTCCACTAATTAGCATTTCAATATTTTTTATGGCTTGCGCCCCTACTTCAGCAAGTGCTCCTGCTGATGAACGCGGGTTTATTGCACTGCCACATTTAACATGAACAAATGCTAACTTGTTTTTTGACGATACAATAAAGTCAGCAGGTTCGGTTCCCATATCCGTGTTAATCAGCAAGTCTGCATCAGGTATGTAGGGAGCAAATGGACCTAGTTCGCTTTTTGTTGGGTTAGCCAAGCCATTAGCTTTTAATTGATCCACTAAATAGAAAACCGAATCACTACTAAAGCCTCCATCGACAACCTGATGAGCACCATCTTTATATCCTTTCTCATCTAAGTTTGCGCCAACAAGAGACTCTAGCCCGATAACAACATTGGCAAGGTTGGAAGCACCTAAATCAAAACTATCAGCCACTGGAAGCGTTAATTGATAGAACTTACAATTTGAATAACTTATCCCATTAGCTAAAAGAGCTTTATGTAAGTGCTCGTTGAGAAAATCAGTTATGTCTTGCTGTTCTCCACCTTCAAGTAAATATGTTATTTCCGTTTCTGGTGCAATTTCTAGATAGGGTTCTTCTTGATTAAAGTTGACTAAGATTTTACTTTCCTCAACACCATCAACAAGCAAAGTTCCGTTGTCATAAATTAAATACAAAAACGAATTGTCGAGTGTATATTGTTCCCCTGCTATAAAAATACTTATCGGAAACTCAAACTCTGTAAAATCAAAAATCAAACTGCAAGCTTCAAAATTTTCATCAACAGATATTGGCTTTGCATATGAATGCACTAAGGCGTTCTTTATATTAATATTTGCAGATATGACGTTATCTATATCTGTAAGCCAATCATTCAGATCACCCAAAGTAAACGATGACTCTTTTTGATCTGAGATTCGCCCAGAATCTGCACCTACATAATAACTACCTTTCTTTTTATTGAGTTGGTCATAGATATCACAACGCATTGTGGCTAACCGATACGAAGCATTAGCTTGCATGTCAGCCATTTGATCTAAGTTTCGTCCTTTTACCGCAATGCTTTCAGGACGTTTTCTAGCAGAACTAATCGATTTACTACTCGCTTCTTTCGTTGAGGCTGATTCACCTAATGACATTACCTTAAGCAATTTATCGAGAGACACAGCAGAGCCGAGTTTCAAATCTTTCTCACCATTAAACCTGCGTCCTCGGCTATCATAAATTGCAACAACGTTATTTGAGAGCTGTTTATACAATGTTATTTCTAATGAAGGCTCAAAGAAAAACTGGTCTGTTAAAAACCGAGACTTATTGAACGCGATTGAGATAACACCATGAATACCAGATTCTGTAGAAAAGACTCTCGCGAGTTCACCAGCATTGTTGCAGCGCCAGTATAGATGGTCTGATAAAAGCTGAATACTGAAGCCTTGCGACTGATTTAAAAAACAAATTGATGCCGTAGGGATATTAAGAGAGCGCTCAGGTTCAAACGTATTAAGGTCAAACTTACTAACAAAGCGGTTGCCGTAATAACTAACATCAGGAAATGCTTCTAAGTAACGCTCAATCAACTTATTACTGTCTAGTGATGCTATGAATCTTTTAACTGAATCAGCACTATCTAGTGAACGATCAAATTTTCTGTAGTTCTGCCACATTTGGCTATTTGCATCGTTTTCAATCTCCAAAATCTTAGGCTCAATATCACCGTGTAGACGAACTACTCTTCCGATGGTTTGAACTAGTTCCCGACCACTATTAACTGCATAGGCTAAAACCAATAACTTCGCTTCTGGAATATCGACACCTTCATCTAGTTTCCGCTGGTGAATAATGACTTGGTAATCAGAACCTTTAAGGTTCGCTGGCACGGAAACTTTTACATTATCTCGTTCATCTTTAGTAAATTGTTCATGTATTGCTAATACCGAAAAGTCATCGTTTAGCAAATCGTAATAGCTTTTAATATCTTCGAACTTTTCACATTTGATAATGCACTTTGTGCCATCATTAGCGTCTAAGAAGTCAGTGATTTTCCCACTTAATTCATCTAAAGTAATTGACTCAAAAGTTGGTTCTTTTAAAACACCATCTGCAAGTGCTCTTTCAAAGGTATAAATATAGCTAGCGTCTTCGGTAACGTCGAATTGATACAAGTCATTCCTGTACGGGGTCGCTGTTATAACGACTTTATGAGCATCAATACCGCGTACCAATGTGCTCCATACGGGAGAAGGTTCAGCGTGCCCCTCATCAATAATAATAAGATCAACATCTTTCTTTAACCGCTCAAGCTGAGTACTATCGAAAGTTTGTAGTTTCTGGAAGGTGGAAACATAAACGCCGTTTTTAGAGGTATCATTTACATCACTATAAACAGCCTTGCGCTTGATAACCTCACCTTCAACACGATCACTAAAGAACTTCCCATCTATTTCTTTAAAGAGTTGATCACATACAGCACGTCGATGACATAAAACCAGCACCCGCTTTTGGGTTGCTTTGTGAGAGACAATACTAATTACACCCGACTTACCTGCACCCGTTGGCAAGCTAATAAGGCAAGAGTTCGCATATTCATTTAACGGCTTTTTTAAGTAACTTAACGCCGTTTGAATACTTTCTTGCTGGCAGTGTCTCAGACTTTGCCACAAATCTTCATTAACGATGAAACCACTTACATTCATTTAAACGTCCATGTTATTCTTGATTTGAGTCAACAGCTAAAGTTCGCCAGCAAAAGCTTACAAAAAAGGCCTACTTTACAGTTAACACTTAACTCTAGGGAATCCCCAGATAATTTCTCATACAATCAATATGTAGACGCGCATAGTGCTGTTTGATCTAATCAATTGCGCTAGGAAAAACTAGAACAAAACCATGCGCAACATTACCATACTGCATCAAGCGCCACTGATTTTTGCCCACTTTAGCATTACTAAAACTAAGTATGTTGTCTGGTATCTCAAACTTGTTATGGGGCACCAGTGTGCTAGCAGTGATCGTCCTGGCACGCCTCTCTCTGGATAGAAACGAGCTAGAGTACAAAATCTAGCCCATTCTATTAATATTAGTGCTAACAACTACAGACAAAATATGAACAAACATTGACTAAACAACTACTTCAAGTATCTTCGAAGCATTTTGACTCATAAGCATTTTTTTGATGCTTTCTACATCAAGTTGTTCAGTTATCAAGATATCAGCAGCTTCAGATCTCCACACCAAGTCACCTGGCTCCTGAAAGGAAGTCCTTAGCCTTCTGATTACATCTAAGACCTTTCTAGACCAATCTTTAAAATCACTTAAGCTCCAATACATGACTTCTGCCAAATGAGGATGCCCACCACTTTTCACTTTTGTTACTGGAGACAGTAATATTGGAATGATTTCTACCTTATCTGAACTACATGAATCAACGTTCGATCTTATCCAGTTGGGATGAGTTGCTACTTGCCTTGCCTTAGTCGCATTTAATGTATCACTTTCAGCATTGGCGTGGTCTTCAAACACAAAACACAAATCAGCTAACTGCCACCATGGGTCAGGGGACGCATCGACCTCGACTTTATGAGCATCAAACCCAATGTGCTCACCTAGCAACCTATGTGCTTCTTCAAACTCTCTGTCAGAGTTCAAACCTTCCCTAATTTGTTTTTCCCTTTGAGACAACTTTCTATCATGCATACACCCAAAAGAATGTAATAATGACTCTATATTCTCAACTTGCTTCATAATTAACAAGTTCTTAGCTTCATCGGCTGCCCCTTCGACAGTATTTGTATATCGACTTAAACCAACTAGCCAAGGGATGTCTTTTGCCGCTTTTTTCGCTCGTACAAAGTGCTCTCGCGCTTTAATTTGCGCGTCAGAATACCCATGTTCATTAGCAAGGTATGCAGCTGAACCAGCCAAGTATTCCCACAAAGCTCTATAACCTCGCAAATTTCCCGAAGCTAGAGTACCCAGTATTCTTTCCGCTTGGTTCAATGCTTCTTCGTAATCATATGACCAAAGAGCTTTAACATATTCGATTTCCGAAGGGACGCTACTTGCCAACTCAGCAATTCCAGGGAAGTTGGTTTTCGATTTAGAAGCTCTGAGTTCAACGATTTCACCGTTTACTTCTTCCCAATCCTCACCATTCTCAATAAAAATTGAAAAGTTTTCGACTAGGTCGCCAAAAGTGCTATCTATCGATTGCTCGACACCGAACTCTAACTCAGCTTGAAGTTCTGGATGAAAGTAATGTCGGCGAGCAGGATCAGCCAAAAAGTCTACAAGTTCAGACCCATTCACAACAACTGCTGAGTAATCTTCCAATGATCGGGTGCATCGACCAATAGCCTGAATCACTCTAGTTTGTATTCTCTCATTGAAGAGAACGTTAGCACCAATCCTGGACATCAAGAACTGCTCTTGCAAGTTTACAGTTTTCGGCAGCCCTTCAATAACTAATAAGCGACATTCATCTCCTGGAAAATCAATACCATCATATCGATTAGCAACGACAGCTGTTGCACTTTTACTGCTAATAAAAATACTCTTTGAGTCTTCTATATCACTAGCTTCAAAGACTTTTAGCGTGGTTTGGTCATTAACGGTGTCTTTTATCACCTTTGCTTGTACTTCACTTGGTACTAAGACCAAACTGCGTTCAGTTTTCTTGAGTAATTCCAAATCAAACTTCAAACAATCATCTTCAGCTAAAGAAAGTGATGGAAAAATAAAAAACCGACGACCAACACCTTGAGTATCCCAGCCTTCAGGAGTAGCTAGTCGATAAATATTTTTTCGTCCTAAGAGCCTCTCTAGGTCACCTCCTTCACCTAATGTCGCTGACATAAATATACGTTGTTTAGCATTATCAAATGCAGGGTGAACCCAGGTCGGCGCAATCAAAGGGCGAAGCAAGAACCCCTTAGACGACATATATAGATGGCACGCATGAACATTTGCCCTAAGCATTGACCAGGAGTATTTTAGCTTCGTGCCGTCCGTGTGCTCATCCAGAACATCTACCAAATCATCCTTGATTTTATGTAGGATAGGCGTTGGTAACTTATCAACCCAACCCTGATCATAAGGGCTTTCCCAACTACCAGCTAACCTTGAATAGCTTGTACCATCTAAATAAGGCCGAACTAGCGAACATAAAGCTTCGTGAACAACTTTGTGGTCATCATTAAACCTTTCAACCTCTAATGACCATAGCTTTGAAACATAGTTTTCTGCCGCATGTGCATCATCAACAATTATGATATCAGGGTCTTCAAAAAATGGATTAGTGTTGAAAACGCTACTGTATGTTGTAACAGCAACTGCCATTCCCTGCTTGTATTTTGCGACAGAACTAGGATCATAATTTGCCTTTTTGCCAGTAAAGCCTAAAACGGACAACCCATACTTGGTTTCTGCTTGTTCGACAACTTGATTTACTAATTGTTTAGTTGGGCAGAGATAGACAATTTTCTCGTTATTCTTTCGACGACGCCATTCAGCGATTAATAAACCTACTAATGTTTTTCCGCTGCCTGTTGGTAACTGTAAAGCGACATCACGGTGATTTTCAGCTTCTTCTGCATATCTTTGCATCATCAACTGCTGATGAGGAAGAACATCTGGATATTTGCGTCGAGGTAGCTCCCTAAATAACTGGTCAGGGCTTAACGAGGCTACATGACGCGCCCCACGCTTTTTAAAAGCCATAACTATTCCTTTTATGTTCTGAAATCTTTAATCTTTAATCTTACACTTAGTATGCCCTAAGTGGATATGCACACGATCACTAAAACAATGAAAGGATATCTATCCACTTTTCCTTTCAGAACAGCATCGTATACACTAGGATTCTATTACTTCGTTCTGAGAAGGATAGACTCATGAAAGCTCGCATTGGGGTTACATCGGAAGATCTCATTCGTAGGCACATGATTAATTTGGCCGCAGGCAACATTAATCATAGCAAGCATCTCCCCACATTTTGGTTCACGTCACTAAATGAAGCTTCAAAGCTACTATGTAATGAGAATATCGAACTAATGCTTCTGATCAGTAGAGAAAAGCCTGAAAGCCTAGCTGAGCTTGCGGAGATTAGCGACCATCATATCCGCGAACTCTCACGAACACTCGACGACTTATCATCAAAAGGATTCATCCAGTTCGAGGAAAAAGGCAGCGCTTGCCGCCCTATTGCTGTATTTACTGACTTTGAGATTATTCTCGGCAAAGAATTAGAGAATACACTGCAAGAAAGCTATTGTGCATGATGTCCATCACTCGTTACTGCGGCGCATGCCGCTTAAAAAGCACAGCTTTATGCTGTGCAGCCTCAAATAGGGGTTATTCTTAATACTTTCCGTCTAGGTCAACCTGCTCGTCACCAATGATCTCTTCCAGCTGCTCTGTGAGGGCTTCAGTTACTTCAAACTACCTTGCCTGTGTTGGTAGAGATATCGTAATCGAGCAAGTCAATAATCCCATTTAGCGCAACGTCACTATCATTTAAGTCGGCTTGCTCATAAAAATGCCTTAATCATGATAGTACAATTACACTCTCGCCAGCTTCAGAGAGGTTGCCTCATCAAAACACCTTTACCAAAAACAGTAAAAAACAAATAATTTCATACAGTTAAAGACAACTAAGATTTAGACACTAAAAGTTAGTGTCTAAATCTTAGTGCCGAAAAATTAAACAACACGTCCAATAATTACCGTGTACAGAAGTACCCTTCAAGTAACTTGAGTAGAAGTGCTTAGCGTATATGCTCACTTCTCTAAGCCAAATAACCGATGTACCATCGGATAGTCAATCAATCTTAAGGTTATAATAGTTTGAAGTTTTACGTTGTTTCTGACCTACACCTGGACACTCACGGAATACGCCGCGACTTTTGGCATGACTTCGATAAAGAAGCCACATTGGTCGTTGCTGGTGACACAGCGAACGGCCTCTCATGCATGGCGTATGTGAAGAATGTACTTTGCCGCCACTTTAAGACTGTGATAATGATTGCAGGAAACCATGAATGGTATAGCAATAAGAGTAAATCCTACCGCCATAGAAGTACGTCCGTTGGGTGCAAATCTAGTGCTAACTCTGACGTTCTCAAAGATTCTAGTGGTTCCGTACTAGCCAAGCTTAAGGCTCATAGTGATACAACTGAAAACCTGTTCTTTTTGAATAATGAGTCAGTTGATTTAGATGGATATAGCATTTATGGGGGAACTCTTTGGTTTCCTATTCACACATACTCGTCTACACTGATTGATGCGTACTCAGAACTGATGAATGATACAAAGTACATCAGCCATCAAATGATTGAAGAGCAGCACAAAGCATTCATTAACAACTTTCCAGAGAAAGTTGATATAGCAATATCTCACCACCTTCCATCTAAAGAAGCTTTTGCTTTCGAGCAAAATGCCAGCAGCGATTATGCTCCGTATTATCATGCAGGGTTGAGTAATGAGTTGATCTCAAGAGCTAGGTATTGGGTGGCAGGGCATCAACATGATGCTGTAGAGAAAGTCATTGCTGGCGGTAAGACCACATTTATTTGTAACCCCAAGGGTTCTGTCTGCTTAACCAGTGGAATACTTACTAATAAAGCTTATTACCTATAAGAGCTAGACAGCAAGAAACTTCGGCATCTGAAAGTCCGTTAGGGCTTTCTCGCTGCGATAATTGAGCACCTTGCCAAGCAACCAATCAGAAATGATGCATAGATTCATCACCTCCCTTCACAATCCCAACACTATCATTCGCACAAATACACACATAACACTTTTACGCGCATAAAAGTGTTATTTAATACATTTTTATGCGCATTTAAATGTTAATGCTTGCATTTTATTGCGCATTTTTGTGTAATAAACAATCGACCAGATAAGCACTTTAACTGAGGTGGCTAGATGAAACGAACACTACTTGAAAACCTACTCACCTGGAAAGACAAGCCGACAAGGAAGCCTTTGCTGATTGACGGTGCTAGACAAACTGGTAAAACATTCCTATTGCAGGAACTATTAGGAAGTACATTCGAAAATGTCCTAAGAATCGATTTTCTAGAAAGCCCTGAGTTAATGGAAGCCTTTTCAGGCTCTCTAAACCCTGATGACATCATCACCAACATTGAACTCTTAACAGGAGAAATCTTCGAACCATCGACAGATCTCCTTATTTTAGATGAAATTGGTGAATGTCCAAGAGCGGTCACCTCTCTTAAGTACTTTGCAGAAAAGGCTCCCAAAGCTTATGTTGCGGCCAGTGGTTCAAATATCGGATTGCTCACGTCCTTTCCCGTTGGAAAAGTTGAGCAGCACAACTTAAGGCCACTGACTTTCAGGGAGTTCTTGTGGGCATCTGGAGAAAAAGTACTTCAAAAAGCATTTGACCAAAAGCTGAACTCTTCAGCGGCTCATACAAAATTAATCGAACTACTGACCGATTATTATTTTGTTGGCGGCATGCCTGAAGCCGTAAACTCATGGTTCGAAAACTCAGAACTCAGTATTATTGAACGCATTGAAGCCGTATCTGAAGTCCATAGGAACTTAATTGAGGGCTACATGCGTGATTTCGGAAAGTACTCTGGAAAAGTGGACGCACAGCTAATCGAATCTGTATTTCGAAGCATTCCCGCTCAACTATCTTCGGTATTCGACGACTCCGTTAAACGGTTTAAATTCAAGGGAGTTCACGAACGCAAGTCTCGCTATGCTGAATATGAAAGTGCGATCACATGGCTTCACAAGTGTCGGCTTGCTTTAAAAAACCATCCTATTGAAGGACAGCCTCGTTCTCCTTTAGCTGCTTATCAGAAGGAAAATACAGTTAAACTATTTCTCTTTGATGTAGGGCTATTGAACCATATGCTCGGGACTGGTTACCGTGAAATCAAACAGCAAGGCTATGAATACAAGGGATATGTCGCTGAAAACTATGTTCAACAGGAAATCGCTGCGCTAGGCATTGAACCAAGTTTCTCTTGGGGAGACGCAAGAGCAGAGATAGAGTTCATTATCGCTGATGACCTAGGTCGTATCGTACCTGTAGAAGTAAAAAGCGGTAAGCGAACCCGTGCGAAATCATTGCAATCCTACATCGAGAAGTGCAAGCCCTACAAGACAATCAAACTTACAGGCACTCAAGGCTCTCCAGCAACAGAGAAAGAGCACATCGTTATGCCGCTTTACTACACCGAATACTTACTTGATCACCTCAGAGATCTAGATAAAAGCTAAGTGAGTAAGAAAATACTCATTAACATCTAAGAATCAATGTTATGAGTAATTTTTTACTCATAACATTAATAACTAATTCATAAGCTTTAGAGGATCTGATGAAGCGAGGCTGCTATGCATAAAAGTGATCCAGAAAAAAGAGAGGCTGTAGAAGAAGTCATAGCTCGTTTAAGGGCCAATCGAGATGCACCTCACGAGATATCAGAGAGATATGTCGTTAATACATCGCCCAAAACTTCAATAAATCAGAGAGTCTCAAAAATCGCCCCCTCCACTCGTCCATCAGAACGCAAAACCGAGGCAAGCAAAACCATCAAGCAACTCTTGCTTGGTAAACTTACGCAAGGTCAAGCGTTGAAATATTTACGTATTAATATACTGGGACTCAAACAGGATGTGTTCGCAAAACTCGTCGGTGTTTCAAGAAAAACACTCTCAGATATAGAGAATGATCGGGGCAGCTACAATACAGAGATTCTCAACAAGGTATTCAAACCATTTGGCTTAAAAGTCGGACTACTCCCTTCTTCTCCCGATGCGTTAAAATCGCTATTAATGGATGGTGAGGATGGGTAAAATGCTCAGTATCAGCCCTATTTATTTAGATTGAATTGCTATAACAAGCTAGTATTTTTAAATGATTTAGGAATACATGGACGCGGGTTCAGTTCCTTTTTAAGCAGGAAATTGATGTAACATTTGATGCAACACCAAATTGGTAACATCGATATAAGCCACTGAATTTACGAAGATTGAGAAATCTTTTCAACTCCCGCCAGCCCACCAAACATTTGGAAAAGGCCACCCTCGGGTGGCCTTTTTTGTATCAACAACCCACTATCCACATTGTCTTCTTTTCTCACGCACTCATGCTACCTGATAACTTTTCACGAGCATTACTGCATAACTCTGAACGTACGCCGATTTAAAAACTCGTTGAGTATTAAGTAACAGACGATACGCTCATAAATACACCACCAAAACTACACGGAAGTTCAGAAGAACTCATCCAAGGACAAAAGTGTGTCTATATGCTCTTCGATTTAAAGTGTTCTAAGTTTTTGAGTTATCAACAACTACGAGTGCTAAATCTAAGTTATAGAATTATGATGGGTTAAAGTAGAACAATTTGGGTTTATCACTAACCATCAAAAGATACTAAATAAGCCTTTTCTTTTGCTCTTGGTTATCACAATTGGCGGAAAAATAAATTATCAAGTCAATCTAGCATTACGATGTAAAGCAATAAAAATACCTCTTGACCAAGCGAATAATTAACTGTTTTCAATACGATTTCATTGTCTGAAACCTAGTATTTATAGAGTTTTTATCATTCGGTAGCTCTCGTTTATTTTGCTTTCACATTACCTGATGAAAGCCTAAAAAATCCAATACAATATAACTACCTAAGATTAGCGCAGACTGAGTGTTCCAGATTTAAACTTTATTAATTCTAATAAAAATCGGTCAAATAGATAAACATAAATCTAAAAATGTAATTTTCAAATTCACAAGTTACAGAGCAATGCAATATGAATCACATAGTTAAAATTAAATATTGTAAAAATACACAATACATATAGATTTATAGATTTTTAAAATGAAAAAAGTCGATGTGAGAAATTACTTATTTGGATTTATTACAATCATATTGTTGAGCATTAATATGAGTTTTGGAGAGAGTATATTGAATAACGATAAAGTTAACCAATACACACCACAAATCAATGGTGTGATAACAAAAAAAGGGAAGCCGATTAATAACCAAAAGGTTAGTCTTAGTATTGGTTTAAGCGCTTCAGGAAAATCAATAGACTTATCAACATTTACTGACAGCAATGGTCGGTTTGAATTTTCTCCTGTGTATGAGAACAAAGAGAGCGTTAAGATCCCGCTTATTGAACATTATGTAACTATTGTTTTAACCACAGAACTAGATATTGATGAAAGCGTTATTATTTGGGAAGGTTCGTTCGATGGCTATGAAATAGAGGATTACGTAAAAAACAATATGGCTAATCTAGTCTGTGATGCAGCAAACCCTCTTAAGTACTTTGCTTTTTCAATTGATGATGACGAAAACGATGACTACTACGTAAATAGTCAATGTGATTTATTTGGATATATTGACTCTGACTTATATGGAAATTAAAGAATGCAATCACTCTCACCAAAACTATCATCTAGAATCGCAGAAATCCCTTATTCTGTATTCGCAACTAATGTTCGTAACGTTAGTGGTTATATAGCAAAGTTTTTTACATTTGATCTAAGGAATGATGTCAAAAAAGGAACGACAAGTGGCTTTATGGGATTTGGTGGAATGACATCAGATTTTGTAGCGATAGGTCGAGGTAAGGGCGAGTTTGCCGATACTTTGGTATTTTCCTTCCGTGGCACTCAAGTAAACATCGGCGACATTATGACCGATGGAAACATTGGGATATCAGGTACCTCATCCGGTTACAGGGTACATGCAGGTTTTGTAAATCTCTTCAATACGATAAAGCCACAACTTGCAGCATACATCGCTGGTTATTCGAAAAAGAACATGAAAGCACCGAAGGCAATACACTGTGTAGGTCATAGTTTAGGTGGTGCTCTTGCTTCATTAGCGGCAGATTGGGTGAAGAGTCAGTACGGCTATAGTGTACACCTATATACTTTTGGCGCACCAAAAGTTGGCTTTAAACCATACGCAAGAAGGGAGTTAGATTCTTCCTATCGCTGCACTCATGGCGCAGATCCAGTTCCTATGTCTCCTCTTTGGCCATTTACTCACGGTGGTATTGAGTATCGGCTAGATGGAAGTTCTGGCATCTACTTCTGCGCTCATGGACTAGGAAAAAAATCTGTTCCGGGTTATGTCAATACCGCTACAAGTAATGAGTGGTCGGCACTACAACCCAAATCTCAAGCTTACCTAGAACGCAACGTATTTCTTGACTTCAACAATAGATATAATGCTCGGATGACTGATGGTTGGGTAAGTAAAATAGTCTCTTCAATTTTGACCTTATTAAGAATTTCAGGTCTGGGTCATATAATACAACAAATAGCAACTGTAGGCCTTACTGCTTGGGATCAACTAGCTAAAGCTATGGCGTACATCTCAAAACTAAAAAACGAGTATACAGAACACGTTCGCGGTATTTTAGGTCACATGAATGTAATGTCAGGTAGCGCAGCGATCGACCTATCGAGTATTACTTATAGAGTGATAAAAATTTGTTTTTCGAGACTAGTAAGAAGGTTAGATAGTCATGTTAGAAATGCTCTAAATATAGTAGAGTGACAGTAAAAGGCACGAACAATTATTCTAAAAAACGCTCTATTATCCTCAACTAGATTGAGTTCAGAAAAAGCGAAGCTATTTAGGCTTCGCTTTTTATTAGGGCTTAGAGTTGTTAACAATATTAAAATCTATATTCCACACCTAGTGATGCTTGGTTAAAGTCTGTTTCCGTGTTTGCACCGTTCGCGACATTCTCCGCATTGAGTTCTACGTCGTACCACATATATTCTGCGTTAACTAAGAAGTTATCAGTAATTTTAAAACCAACACCGGCACCAGCGAATACACCTTCATCATCTTTGTTGCCTTGGAAGCCAGCAACGTTGTAATCCGTCGAGTACCACATTTGACCGCCTTTTGCGTAAAGGTCGACACGATCAGCAATGGGAGCGGTAACTTTTAGAGCTGCTGTATAGCCGTCCGTTTCGGCATTTGCTAGGTTATTACCATAGCTACCGAAATCAATGTAACCACCTTCCAACGCTAAGTAAGGATTAAAACGGTAACCAACTAAACCTTGAATAACATCGCTGTCATCATCAAAGTCATCTTGTCCATCAACTTTTAAGTAACCGTAGTTGGCGCCAACATATACACCATGATCGTTGGAGTCCGCAGCATGTGATAAAGTACTAAACGTTGCTAAAGAAAAAAGGCTAATCAAAGTAACAACATTGCTTTTCATTTCGTTCTCCTAATATAAGTTCCATTGAAGGTTCGAATAGTAAAGAGCAAACGCAATGCCAACTTTAAATTAATGAAAAATATATTTAATTTTATAGAATACTGACAATCCTCTAAAGAACGCCGAACAAAAACAGAAAAAAAGAGCTGTCTGTTTACTTTATATAAACAATACTAAATTGAGGTTAATCACTGATGTGAAAAAGATTCTTGTTAATTTGTAGATTTTTCAAAGAAATTAAATAAACATCTAAAATACTCTTGTAGATTAATCCGTCAAAAAACGCTTAGCTAGTTTTTATAAGAAAGGAAGCTAATCACACATACGTTGCATCTTACTTTGCTTCAAGCCGTGAATACTCTACTCTTTGCCTAAGCAGAGTTTAATGGAACTGAAGTATGTTAAAAGGCAGTGAATACCCTTCTATTCGAGCATTAAGGACGTTTGTCGCGGTCTCTAATTACCTCAGTTTCTCTAAAGCAGCGGATGCCCTATGTATTACGCAAAGCGCAGTGAGCAAACAAATCGCATCGCTGGAGCAATTGGTGGGTTTACCTTTAATACAAAGAGGGACGAGTGGTATTGAGTTAACCGAAGAAGGCAAGCGTTATCTGCCGCAAGTCACAGAAGCTTTGGAGCTTATTCAGCATGCAACTGCCAACTTAATCCAGTCAGATTCAAAGCAAGAATTACTCACCGTGGACGTAACCCCTTCTTTTGCCAGCCTTTGGTTGATACCTAATATTGATGACTTCCACCAGCAACATCCTAACATCCGAGTAAGAGTCTGTACCGGGGATGGGAACGTCAAAGATTCGAGCAACGAAAGTGACTTACATATTCGCTGCCTTCCATTATCCACACATTATGAATACAGCAACTTACTGTGCGAAGAAACATTGTTATTAGTCGGTTGCACAAATGCTCCTGCAATTGAGAGTGTGCACGCTGTTAGCAATTATCCTTTTATACCTCAAATCACTCGCCCTCAGCTATGGGAGCAATTTAAAGCTGTCTACACTGTAGAATCTCCCGTTACCTATCAACCTGTAGGCGTCGAACATTTTTACCTAGCTTGCGAAGCTGTCAGAATGGGAAAAGGGCTCGCCTTGCTTCCCGATTTTATGGCGCAGTATTCGATTTTAAGAGGGGACATTCAGCATGTTCTCAACCTCTCTTTACAGAGCGGTTATGGTTATTACGTGATGATTCCAAATTATCGACTTTCAGCTAAAAAAGTAGTGGCATTTCACGAATGGCTGAAGAGCAAGCTAAGTTAATGTTGTTTCTTTAAACTCGTTTAGGTAAACCAAAACAACTCAAAGACTTCGGTATCTGTCTGCTCAAATTTATGGCATTCTCATCCATACTATTTAAAAAGGATAAATGGATAGTAGGATATGGACAGCAACACGCCAAGACTCTCTTTACGCACCATTGAGCCGACCGATTACCCAGAGCTCGCGGAATTAATGGACCTTGTTTTTCCTGATGTTGGTGGCTCATGGCCACGCCTGACCATCATGGATCTTATTCATCAGTTTCCTGATGGACAAATCTGTATTGAGGATAACGGAAAAATTGTCGGCGCAGCGCTAACAATCAAAGTGGACTACAACCGATTTTCACTTCCTCACCTGTACACCGACATCATCACCGAGAACAACGTCATCCAAAACCAAGTGACCGGTGACGCCATGTATGGTCTCGATGTATTTGTCCACCCGGACTATCGAGGGCTACGTTTAGGTCGACGTTTGTATGATGCGCGTAAAGAGCTTTGCCGTAGTAAGAACTTCAAAGCAATTTTAGCCGGTGGCCGCATCCCGAATTACCACAAATATGCTGACGAATTGAGCGTGGCTGAATACATCGACAAGATAAAACGCCGTGAGCTTCACGATCCTATTTTGTCTTTTCAGCTTGCAAATGACTTCGATGTAAAGCGTATTATGCGTGGTTACTTGCCAGAGGATAGTGCTTCTAAAGGCTACGCAACTCTACTGGAGTGGGATAACTTTTTCTACGAAGAGGATATTCAATCCGTCCATGATGTAGAAAAAACGCTGATTCGTATTGGTGTTGTGCAGTGGCAAATGCGTGCTATGAATGACTTAGAAGACTTGCTCGATCAGGCTGAGTTCTTCATTTCTTCTCTTGCGAACTACAAAGCCGATTTCGCCCTATTCCCTGAATTCTTTAACGCGCCGCTGATGGGATTGCAAAACGACCAAAATTCCGTCGAAGCAATTCGCTTTTTGGCTAGCTTTACAGAAGAGATCAAAAACCGCTTCTCGCAGATGGCCGTCACCTACAACATCAACATTATTGCAGGCAGTATGCCCGTCATCGAGGATGGCAAGTTGTATAATGTGGCCTACTTGCTGCAACGAGATGGTGAAATAAACGCTCAATATAAGATCCACATCACGCCCCATGAGCAAAAAGACTGGGTGATCGACGGTGGTGACAATGTTCAAGTGTTCGAAACCGATGCAGGCAAAGTCGGCATACTGATTTGTTATGACAGCGAGTTCCCTGAGTTGGGAAGAATGCTCGCCGAGCAAGGCGCACAAATTGTGTTCGTTCCTTTCTGGACAGACACAAAAAATGGCTACCAACGAGTACGAATCTGTTCCCAATCACGAGCCATCGAAAACGAATGCTACGTTGCAATTGGGGGCAGTGTCGGCAACTTACCTCGTGTTGATAATGTCGATATCCAGTACGCACAATCTGCCGTATTTTCACCGTCGGATATCTATTTTCCACACGATGCGACCTTGACAGAAGCAAGCGCCAACACCGAAATGATAATCTTCGCTGATGTTGATTTGACTAAGTTGAAACAGCTTAATACCGAAGGCTCTGTCACCAACTTACGTCATCGCCGCCTTGATTTGTATGGCGCATTCACCAAAGCCAAAGAGTCATAAGGATCTCCCTAGTTCGCCGCTACCAAAGAGCGTGGCGGCGAGTAAAGCCAGCTGCAGGTTGATTCTGCGCAATTATCAGAGGCATGTCAGTTTTTCTCAACGGTGAGAAACAAGAATTGACCCAATAGGACATTCGGAGTATCACTCCAACTTCATTCCGCTTTTATTAGGGGAAAGCTTTTGGAACATATTAACGAACTTCTCATGTCAATGAAGCCTTTGCTTGAGCAATATGGCTACGTTGCGCTGATTGTCAGCATATTTCTAGAAGGGATAGGTATCCCGATGCCTGGTCAATCACTGATGATCGCGGCATCTTTGCTCTCGTCAGAACAAGTCATGAACCTAAGTATGGTAATGATGGTATCGTGGCTGAGCTGCTTTTTTGGTAATACCTGTGGCTACTTAATCGGTTATTACTTTGAGGGGTGGTTAGATAAAAAAGGCTACATTTCCGGCCCGAAGATGCAAACGCTTCAATTGACGATCCAGAAATACGGCCCTACGTGCTTGGTCGTCAGCCGCTTTATTGAAGGAATGAAGCAATTTATGCCTCTTGCATGCGGTATCGCGAAAATGCCACGTAGAGAGTTTTTGCTCGGTAACGCCCTCGCGGCGACGGTTTGGGTATTGGCATTCAGCTTGTTAACTCACTTTGCATTTGAACATTTAAGCGTGTTGAGCAACCTGTACACAGAATACAAATATCTGGTATGGGCACTTGCTGCTGTCTTATTTACGTGGATGGTTTTAGGTATTGTTAAACGCAAAAAAGCCAAATCAATGCAATAACGACAGTCTCTTCATTAGCGCATAACTAAAGCTCGTGGTATCAGTGAGATACGCAACACGAGCTTTTATCTTTTTCTTTACGTGTAAAATTTAAACAGCCATTTAGACGTCTAGACGTTGACAATGTAGAAATGTGATATTAGTCTGCTCTTCTCTCTTATCATTAACATTGTCGTTTACATGTCCGGTTCCCAACAAACTACTAAAACAGTTGCACCTTCTGCGGTCGCACTGATCCCATTGATTGTATTCCTTGCGCTGTTTATTGGCGTAGGCACTTACTTATCTTTGCAAGGCGTGGAATTTGCCTTCTACCAGCTGCCTGCACCCATCGCGGTATTACCAGCCATCATCATTGCGTTTCTTTTAAGTAAAGAGAGGCTTAACCGCTCAATCGAACACTTCATGCGTGGTGTTGGCCACCCAGACATCATCGCAATGTGTATGATCTATCTGCTTGCAGGTGCCTTTGCTGCGGTAGCAAAAGCCTCTGGCGGTGTTGATGCAACAGTAAACCTTGGTTTATCCGCTATTCCAACCAGCATGATTTTACCGGGCATTTTTCTGATTTCTGCTTTTATCGCAACAGCAATGGGGACTTCGATGGGTACCATCGCAGCCGTTGCCCCCGTAGCGTTGGGTATTGCTGAATCAGCAGGAATGAGCTTACCGTTAACCGCAGGCGTTGTACTGAGCGGCGCTATGTTTGGTGATAACCTTTCTATCATCTCTGACACCACCATCGCGGCGACACGCTCTCAAGGTTGTGAGATGAAAGACAAGTTTAAAGAGAACATTCGTATTGCTTTACCTGCGGCGTTGATCGCGATTGCAGTGTTCGCTTTCAACAGTACCGCGACTCAAGTGCCTGAAACTGGCGATATTGAGTGGCTAAAAGTCTTGCCGTACATCACTATTTTGATCCTAGCGGTATCTGGTGTGAATGTGTTTGTGGTTCTGTCGATTGGCATTCTTTTGGCTGGCGGCGTGAGCTTGGCATCGATTGACAATTACGGACTGACTAATCTAGCCCAAGACGTTTACAAAGGCTTTGGTAACATGCAAGAGATCTTCTTGTTATCCATGCTGATTGGTGGTTTGAGTGAACTGATGCGTCGCCAAGGTGGTCTTGCTTTTCTAACAAATTTCGTTAGTAGCCTTATCCACGCGTTTGGCTCTAGTCACTCTAAGCATGCGAACAGTCGTGCAAGCGAGCTAGGTATTGCAGGTTTGGTATCAATGGTCAATGGCTGTACGGCAAACAACACCGTAGCCATCATTGTATCGGGCAGCGTTGCTCGCCAACTGGCGGAAGAGAATAATGTCTCTCCTCGCCGCTCAGCAAGCTTGTTAGACATTTTCTCATGCGTGGTGCAAGGCGTGTTGCCTTACGGTGCTCAAGTACTGCTGCTAGGTTCCGTATTCAACCTATCGCCACTTGAAGTAGTTGCCAATTCTTACTACTGTTTTGCATTAGCGATAGCGGCTGTTGTCGCGGTGTTTATCAAACATCCCGCTCGTCAACCTGTAGCGCAAACTGAGAACTAACGACAAATATCGAAAAGGCTCCGATGGAGCCTTTTTACTTTCCTTTCTTCTTTTTTTCTTTTCCGCGAGCAGATTTACTTCAAAGCTGAACGCAAACTTTGCGCACTGTGTAAAGGAATCGCAAAGCGATGCGCCACATCGCGTAGAGCTTCCACCTGAGTCGCGTTACTGATTGCTAATTCGCCTGCCACATCGACGTGGTTATTCTCAAACCCCACTCTCACATCGAATCCAAGTAACATCGCACTCGCTAAACAGTCTTGCTCTCGCGCGCCAAAAGCACAAATGGCACATCGAATTTCTTCCTCGACAAAATGCGCCAAATTCAAACCTCGTAAATCCCATGGCGAAGACTGTTGAGCTTGGTGATAACGCCCTAACACCACTAATGCATGCTGATGCGTTTTAGGTAACACGCCCGCATCACGCAGTTGGAAATAACGTTCAATGTCGGTTGCATCGTAGAGAATAATTTGGCTCACGATGTTGTGTTCTGCCACCCAATGGAAAAAGGCATGCCCTTCTTTCTCACTTGCGCGATCAGGGATTAACTCCCTCAATGCAAAAGAAGCCGCTTCTGGTTTCACAGCTTTAACTAACGCCATCTGTTGTGGCGGAGAATACAAGCCCACCGCCTCTGTGGTGAGCTGTACCATCATGTTTTGTCCCACCGCTTCTTTCACGGCATGGTAAATTGCCATGTTGTCGTCGATGTCTAATGAATGACGTCCGTTGGCGTCTCTAGCATGCAAATGGATCATGGCAGCCCCTACCGTTTGACAAGCGATAGCCTCTGCAACCAGTTCGTCTGTTGTCATGGGTAAGCTGGCGTGATCGTGCTTAGTTTTTCTTGCACCGTTTGGGGCCACGATAATAGCGATAGGCTCTCGTATACATCGATTTTCTAATTCCATTCCTTCGCTACCTCTTTTAGCGTTAATGAGAGTTTGCCAACTAGCTCATCAATATGGTGAGGCTGAATAATGAATGGCGGCGCAAGCAAGATATGGTGCCCATTAACGCCATCAATCGTTCCGCCCATTGGATAGCACATTAAGCCATTTTCCATTGCTCGCTGTTTGATGCGTTTGTCTGCCAATGTGGCTTTACTCAGAGGCGCCTTGCTTTCTTTATCCGCCACCAGCTCAATGCCAAAAAACAAGCCTTTACCACGAATGTCGCCAATATACGGTAAATGGGCCAATGCAGAAGTAAGCTCATTACGCAGCAAAGCACTTTGCTGATTCACCGCCGTTAATAAATCATCTTGGAAGATGGTTTGAATGGTCGCCACGGCAGCAGCGCACGCCACAGGGTGCGCCATAAAGGTATGACCATGTTGGAAAAAACCGCTTCCATCAGCAATAGCTTGATAGACTCGATCATTCGCAACCACCGCGCCAATAGGTTGATAACCCGCACCAAGCCCTTTAGCTATACACACCAGATCGGGTTCTGCCTCTTCTTGCTCAAACGCAAAAAAACTGCCACTGCGTCCAACGCCACACATGACTTCATCCAAGATCAATAACACATCGTATTGGTCGCATATTTCGCGAATACGCTTGAAATAGCCTTGCGTTGCAGGCACAGCTCCAGCTGTGGCACCCACAATGGGCTCGGCGACAAAAGCCATGACATTATCAGCCCCCAACTCAAGAATTTTTGCCTCTAGCTCATTCGCCGCTCGCAATGAGTAATCCAATTCCGACTCATGACTCTGCTGATAACGATAAGCATAGCAAGGGGCGATATGATGGCTCGGGTGTAAGATGGGTTTGAACGGTTCACGTCGCCATTCATTACCTCCGACAGCCAGAGCCCCCAAGGTATTACCGTGATAACTTTGCTGACGCGCGATGAATTGCTTTTTCTCTGGCTTACCTGATTCCACGAAATACTGCCGCGCCATTTTTAGTGCCGACTCCACCGCTTCTGATCCGCCACTGACTAAATACACATGGTTGAACTGTTCAGGCATGTGCTGACAAATCAATTCTGCTAGGCGCTCACTGTTGTCACTAGTAAAAAATCCAGTATGAGCAAATGGCACTCGCTCGATCTGTTCCAACATGGCTTTTTTAACGGCGTGATGACTGTGGCCAAGGTTTGATACTGCAGCACCACCACAAGCATCGAGATACTGCTTTCCATGCTTATCGAATAGATAAACACCTTCACCTCTATCGATGATTGGTAGCGTGGCATGGCAATGACGGTGAAATACGTAAGACATTTGAGTCCCTTCCAATGTGTAATACTTGCACACATAATCAGGAACAAACCCAAACGTGACAAGAGAATAAATCTCACCCTCTATGAGCTTTTGGAATGCCACAAACCAAAAACACCAAAACCCTTGATATTTAAACAATAAAATAAAAATAGGCCAGCTTTTTTAAAGGCTGACCTATGGGTAACCCAAAGCTAAAAACAGAATCGTTTTACGCGTTTAGTGCCTGTTCTAAATCGGCTAGAATATCGTCAATATGTTCAATACCCACCGATAAACGAATCATCTCTGGAGACACACCAGCTTGTTTTTGTTCTGCTTCGCTCAATTGACGATGAGTCGTCGATGCAGGATGGCAAGCCAATGATTTTGCATCGCCAATGTTCACCAAACGCTTAAAGATTTTCAAAGCATCATAAAAACGCACACCTGCGTCATAACCATCTTTTAAACCAAACGACAAAATCGCAGAAGGCTTACCTTTCATGTATTTTTCGGCGAGATGGAAGTGTTCAGAACTTGGCAATCCGGCATAACTTACCCAACTGACTTTGTCATTCTGTTCCAAGAATTCAGCCACTTTGAGTGTGTTCTCGGTATGGCGCTCCATACGCAGCGGTAACGTTTCTAACCCTTGCATAAGCATAAATGCATTCATCGGTGATAATGCTGCTCCGGTATTACGCAGTGGTACGGTACGCGCACGCCCGATAAATGCCGCCTCACCAAACGCTTCGGTATACACCACGCCGTGGTAAGAAGGTTCTGGTTGGTTGAAAACAGGAAAGCGGTCTTTGTGCTGTGCCCAAGGGAATTTACCGGAATCCACAATCACGCCACCTAATGTGGTGCCATGCCCACCAACGTATTTAGTGAGAGAGTGAACTACGATATCCGCACCAAATTCGATGGGTTTGCAAAGCACTGGCGTCGCAACGGTGTTATCCACAATCACAGGTACGCCTTGTGCATGAGCAAGCTCCGCCACACGTTCTAAATCGATGATATTGCCCGCAGGGTTCCCAATGCTCTCGCAGTACACCGCTTTGGTATTTTCATCAATTAATTCGGCCAAACTTTCTGGCTTGTCATCTTTAGCAAACTTCACCTGAATACCTTGATTTGGGAGCATGTGCGCAAACAAGGTATAAGTACCGCCATAAAGTTGCGGCGTAGAAACGATGTTATCGCCCGCTTGCGCTAACGTCAGAATCGCATAGTTAATCGCTGCACTCCCCGCACTCACGACCAATCCAGCAATGCCGCCTTCTAACGCTGCCATGCGTTTTTCCAGCACGTCATTAGTCGGATTCATGATGCGAGTGTAGATATTCCCCGGCACTTCCAAGTTAAACAGATCAGCACCATGCTGCGCGTTATCAAACTCGTACGCGACCGTTTGATAAATCGGCGTCGCGACAGATTTAGTGGTCGGGTCAGTTTCGTAACCAAAATGGATGGATAGCGTTTCGTCTTTCATGTTCTTCCCTGTCTTTCATCACTCAAATAGCGGCAAGCAAAGCACTTACCTTGCTTAAAACTTATATTGCCCAATTTTTCAACAAATAACGTAGGGATGAATCACAGAGATAAAACGCTAATTCAACTGTCCAAGTAACCAGTGACGAAACGTTTCTGTCGCATTCGTACGTGTGTTCATGATCAAGTAATACCCTGCATTGGCAGGAATCGGTTTGAATGGAGAAACCAAACGCTCTGTCGTCAATTCATCCTCAATCAATGCCATTCGAGCCATCGCAATCCCAACGCCTGCTTCGGCTGCAGACATCGCCATATCCGTTCGATTAAAAAAGTGTCCGACATCGGTTTTAAAATCCAACCCCATCGCTGACGCCCAATATAGCCACTCATAGTCACGCGTCGCTTTTTCCCATGGCATCGCATCGTGTAGTAGCGTCGCCTCTCGCCATTGCTTCACTGGCATTGAGTTTTTTTGCTCACCAAACAACGTTTTTAGCCAGCCATGATCCTCAAGGTATTTTGGACTCATCACCGGTAGCAGATGCTCATCCAAAATCAGCTCCGCGTTAGCATTTCTATAAGGATGAAGACCATAGTCAATTGCGACGTCATAGTCTTTTATCTCACTATTTACCAGCGCACCTTCCGCAAAGATTTGTACTTGGATATCCGGATTATCATGATGGAAGCTTTCGAGCTTTGGGACTAACCATTTGAAAGCAAAAGAAGGCGTCAACTTCAAACGAATTTCATTGGTTTGCTTTTCTACTTTGAGCTCATCAAGCAATTTGCTCAGTTCCGAAAAGTGAAACTGCGTCGCTTGGTGTAACTGAGTGCCTTTTACGGTTAAACGAATACCGCGAGAGTGGCGTTCAAATAAAGTAAAACCTAATAACGCTTCCAAATGAATAATTTGTTGGCTTATGGCACCAGTGGTGAGGTGTAAATGTCTTGCGGCGCCAGTAAAGCTGTTGTACTCCGCGACTTGGCTAAATAAACACAAACCACTTATCAGATTACTTTTCATCCTTGAGCCTATAGTTTTTCTAAACGCTATGTGTAATTTATATCGATTGTTAACAAAAGGTAAAGAAAAGAAACTGAGCACTCTGATAAATGTGTGGAGTGCATCAATGGAAGTCATCGTATTAGGCAGCGGCGTTATCGGCTTAACCTCTGCTTGGTATTTATCTCAAGCAGGCTATCAAGTTACCGTCATTGACCGCCAAGCAAGCAGTGCCATGGAAACGAGCTTCGCCAATGCCGGGCAGATTTCATACGGCTATTCTTCGCCTTGGGCTGCGCCTGGTGTTCCTGTTAAAGCCATTAAGTGGTTAATGGAGGAGCATGCTCCACTTAAAATCAAACCCACTCTGAATGCCGACATGATCCGCTGGGCGAGTAAAATGGTCGCGAACTGCACCCTACCTCGCTATCAAGTTAACAAGGCTCGCATGCTTTCTATCGCCAACCACAGCCGTATTTGCTTAGAACAGTTACGCCAAGAACACGCCATTGAGTATCAAGGGCGTCAGTTTGGGACCTTGCAAGTATTCCGAACACATCAACAGCTGCAAGCTATTGAAAAGGACATGCAGCTCCTTGAACAAAGTGGAACTCGATTTGAGCTAATGGACGTCGAACAATGTATTGAACAAGAGCCAGGGCTTGCACTTGTGAAAGACAAACTGGTTGGTGGCTTGCATCTACCTGATGACGAAACGGGCGATTGCCATCAATTTTGCCAACAACTAACGGAGCTTGCTAAGGCACACGGTGTCCGATTTGAGTTCGATACTGAAGTAAGCAATTGGGTTACAGTAGGCAAAAAGATCATAGGTGTCCAAACGAACCGAGGACAATTTAAAGCAGACCAATATGTGGTGGCCTCTGGCAGCTACTCTACAGCGCTACTCAAGCAACTCGATATTGATATTCCGGTCTACCCTGTCAAAGGCTATTCACTCACCATCCCGATGGAAGATGAACACTTCTCTCCTCGATCTACTGTGATGGATGAAACCTATAAAGTCGCTATGACTCGATTTGATGACAGAATTCGCGTAGCTGGCACCGCAGAATTAGCAGGGTTTGATGCTTCCCTTCCACAAAAGCGCAAAAACACCATCGAAATGGTCATCCGTGATCTTTTTCCTCGTTGTGGTGACTTCAGCCAAGCTGAGTTTTGGAGCGGCTTTAGGCCAATGACGCCTGATGGCACACCAATTATCGGCGCGACTAAATACGATAACCTTTTTACTAACACCGGACACGGAACTCTGGGCTGGACGATGGCTTGTGGTTCAGGTCAATTGCTAGCAAGCGTAATGAAAGGTGAAAAAGCAAAAGTGATGGATAATGCGGAGCTTAACCTTTGTCGTTACGCCTGAGGACATGGCTGAACAAAAAACAGACAGACAGACACTTACTCCACAAAATGCATAACCATTGGCATTTTTAACTCATCAAAATCGCAGCACATTTAAATGACAATGTGCTGCATAATTAATCATCAGGCAAATCTTCTACCTAAAAGGAGCAAATAAGCAACAAGAACCAAATTTTAACAACCACTCTCCATTCTGTGTTCATCATCACGCTACAAAGGATTTGTAGCTAAAAAAGTTAACAATTGCATTACATAAAGGGTAATGTATTGTGTGAAAAACAACCACAAACACAACTAACAGGGAAAATACTCATGCAGTCATTAGTTGATTTTCTGAATGGAATTATTTGGAGCCCGGTACTGATCTATTTGTGCCTTGGCGCAGGTTTGTTCTATTCAATCATGACGCGTTTTGTACAAATTCGTCACTTCTTTGAGATGTGGCGCTTATTACTTTCAGGGAAGAGTTCAACAAAAGGGATATCATCATTTCAGGCACTTGCCGTTTCACTGTCTGGCCGTGTAGGTACAGGTAACATTGCTGGTGTTGCTGCTGCTATCGGTTTCGGTGGCCCAGGCGCCGTATTCTGGATGTGGGTCGTAGCCTTCTTTGGCGCTGCAACCGCATACGCAGAATCAACACTTGCACAAATTTATAAAGAAGAAGACGAAGGCGAGTTCCGTGGTGGCCCTGCTTACTATATTGAGAAAGCAATGGGACAAAAATGGTACGCTTGGATCTTTGCTATCGCGACCATCTTTGCTTGTGGTGTTCTACTTCCTGGCGTTCAATCGAACAGTATCGGTAACGCAGTAGAAGCCGCATTTGGCTCAGGTGACATGATTGAAACCGCTATTGGTACCTTCAGTTTTGCTAAAATTTTCACTGGTACGGTTGTTTGTGTCATTTTGGCTTTCATCATTTTTGGTGGCGTAAAGCGTATCGCGAACTTTACCCAAGTCGTTGTGCCATTTATGGCGTTAGCTTACATCATTACTGCGTTTGTCATCATCCTTCTAAACATTGGTGAGGTTCCACGCATTTTCGGCATGATCATTGGTGACGCGTTCACACCAATGGCAGGCGTTGGTGCAGCAATCGGCTGGGGTGTAAAACGTGGTGTCTACTCCAACGAAGCAGGTCAAGGTACTGGTCCTCACGCAGCAGCAGCAGCGAGTGTTGATCACCCTGCTCAGCAAGGTCTTGTTCAATCTTTCTCTATTTACATCGATACACTACTTGTGTGTTCAGCAACCGCGTTCATGATTCTTATCACTGGCGCGTACAACGTAAATGGTGCGATTGAAGGTACATTCCTGGTTCAAAACCTACCAGCGGATATTGGTGCAAATGGCCCTGTGTTTACACAGATGGCGATCGAAAGCGCACTACCTGGCGTGGGTAAACCATTCATCGCAATCGCTCTATTCTTCTTCGCGTTTACGACCATTCTGGCTTACTACTACATTGCAGAAACGAACATTGCTTACATTCGTCGTACGTTCAAAGTAAATGGACTGATGTTTATTCTGAAAGTCATCATTATTTCATCCGTGTTCTACGGAACCGTGAAAACCGCCAACTTAGCATGGGCGATGGGTGATGTAGGTGTAGGACTGATGGCGTGGCTAAACATCATCGGTATTTTGATCATTTTCTTTATGTCGAAGCCTGCACTCAAAGCACTGAACGACTACGAAGAACAACAAAAACGTGGTGTGACCGATTTTACATTTAACCCTGTTGCACTGGGCATTAAAGGCGCAGATTACTGGGAAGATAAGTACCGACGTAAAACGGGTAAAGCTCCAACGGCAGACAGCAATAGCGCAGAAACTGTTGAGCAACCATCAACATAGCGTTATCACATAAATAAGAAAAAGCAGTGGTCCGATTGAGGACATAAAAAAGGGGGATTAACCAATGGTTAATCCCCCTTTCTTCATTATGAGTAACAGCTTAGGCGATAACCGCTTCAACTTTACGAGCGATTTTTGCTTTACCGACAGGTAACACTTCACGACCAAATTCGTTGTTCAGTACTTGCGCCATTGCAAAGTAAATTGCACTTGCGCCACAGAAGATACCCTCGAAGCCAGCGATAGCACCGATCACTTCGCTACCAGTGAAATCACGAGCAGCAAGCAAGAAGAACAGGATAGTTAGAGAACCAAATACCACTTGCTTCGCTGTTGGGTAACATAGAGAACCAATGAACATGAAACCAGTGAAGATGCCCCAAAGCGCTAGGTACCAACCCATAAAGCTTGCAGGGCTTGCAGGAAGCCCCATGTGAGGCATTACGATTAGACCAACCAATGTTAGCCAAAATAGACCGTAAGAAGTAAACGCAGTTGTGCCGAACGTATCACCGCGTTTAAAACACATGATGCCAACGATTACTTGGCTAAGGCCACCGTAAAAGATGCCCATCGCTAGAATCATAGAGTCAATTGGGAAAAATCCTGCATTATGAATATTGAGCAGAATAGTGGTCATACCGAAACCCATTAGACCTAGCGGTGCTGGGTTAGCCAGTTTTGTCGACATGTACAAATACCTTTTTTCAAAAATGTTGATAAAAAATGCGCGCGAATTTTAATGGGCTCCAGAACAAAAGAGAAAAGCTGTTATTGAAAACTTAGATTCCATAAATAAACCACTACATATATAAAAAAAGACCCTGCAAAAAAGCAGAGTCTTTATAGATGGTTAGGTTGTTTTTTACTCGATCACTGACAAGAAATCTCGTCCCAGAACCAGTTGCTTTGCGTTGGGCTTTCCCACACTCCTGGGCCATTTTTCGCAACAAAACATTTGTTTTGGTACGTCACTTTATCGCCGTTAGCGACTTGCGTTACACCCGGCTCCCACTGAATAAAATTGCCTGTCACTGGTGGTTCTGGCTCGGTTACTGGCGGCTCAGGTTCTGTGACGGGCGGCTCTGGCTCAGTCACCGGTGGTTCAGGTTCCGTTGTAGGCGGCTCCGTAGGAGTGCCTGAAACCAGCTTCCACGGGTCTCCTTTCGTTGGCTCATTACCTTGTGACCACCATTTCGCTTCGTAAACAGCACCTTGGTAAGAGACTTGTTCCCCCGTGTTATATACTTTGCCAGAATCCCAAGCTGCCACACCACCTACAGGCGGATCGACCGGATCCACTGGATCTAACTTGTCAACTACACGAACTTCTGGCCAACCCGCATGAGATTGGTAGAAGTTAGTTACACATTTCTCATAATCACCCGCAACTAGCGCAGAGTAAGCCGTTTGGAAACCAACAAGTTCACATTCAAAAGAGTGGCCTCCCGGACGATCTGAGTAGTATTTCCAGTTTCCATCCCAGTTGGTGTACAACACGTCTGTCGCACCATTCAGATTTAAGCTACCGTAAGGCGTCTGCTGCCAACAGGTATTGGTCTCATCGGCTTCAATTGGAATTTGATAATGGGCGGCAAGACCTTCCCAATAACGAATACGGTTAACAGGTTGACCTTTATCCTTGTTTTGCTCACCACACTCAATACCACCATTGATCACGTTGATGGTGGTACCAAAGCCGTAACCAATGCCAGCATCAAGCTCACGCTGTGAAGGCACCCAAGTACGGTCAATCACATGTAGCATTGCAGGTTTCGGTGCTTGTGGGGTTAGGAAGAACCAGATAGCCGATGCTAAGTTCAGCCACGAATCCGCAACCAAGCCTGGATTTTTTAGCAATACAGATGCATCACCATCAAACATCACTTCAGAGAACGCGCCATAGTTAAAATGGTAAGAAAGCTGTTTTGCACCACGTCCAAAGTAACCTTGTCCAGGTTCACATGGCCAGCGTTTGTTTTGCCAGTCATTTTGACCACAACCTGTTGTGTAACCTTCTTGCCCTTCAGACCATCCCATTTCTCGCACATGAACCAAAGCTTGCTGCCACTCTTCCAACCCTAGCGGATTATCCGATACGTTATCGATCGAAATATGGCCACCGGTTTCTTGTGCAAAGTGAGCAAACGCTGTCACGATCGATTTTTTACAAATTGCATCCGAATCACGACCGTCTGTGTACTCACCACAGAATGCAGGGAACTTACCAATTGCACGTAGGAAACGCGTGTAAGTGTATTCAGGTGCAGCCATTTGAGTCAGGAAGTCCCACTCACTTTCGGGGAATACACGCTCTACACGCTTCACGTTTTCTGGGTTGGTTGTCGCCCCTGGAACAATCGCTTCAACCACTGAGTTCGGGCGTGTCTCTAATGCTTGTGACCAAATGGCATACATAGGATCAGAAGTTTTGCTTTGCTCTACGGCTTGAACGTCACCACGAGCAATAACATAACCATTCGGATTTTGCGGATCGGGCTGAATATTCATACTCGCATTCACTTGTGCAGCTAAGACACAACTCAATGCAAGAGGAAGATGTTTGAGTGCAAACATGTCTAGTCTCCGGATTTCAACAATACAATATACGAGGAATAACTAGACATATAGTGGATCATATATACGAAACACCGAGCCAAGTACGTTGATTCTGCGAGACAAAATGAATAAATAGGTCCTCACACACATTTTGTCACAAGAAAAATGTTACCTTGACTCAAAAGAAAAGCGGAGACCCTGTGAGCCTCCGCTTTGTGATGTTTCTCTCTTTATTGTTCTGCCGAAACCACCTCTAGCTTCGCGGTTGACTTTTGTTTAGACAGCACAAAATAAACCACACACTGAGAAATAATTGCGGCAAGTACAATCACTGGTGAGGCGTTGATTCCAGCTAAAAGAAAACACCCCAATGCGATCATTCCATTGAGTAATGCGTAAGGCAATTGTGTACGGAAGTGCTCATACTGTTCACACCCCGCTCCTGTCGACGACAAAATCGTAGTTTCAGAGATGGGAGAACAGTGATCGCCAAACAAGCCACCAGATAATACCGCACCAATACAAACCAACAGTGGTGCATCAATCGCGACGGCAGTTGGGATCACTAATGGCATCATGATGGCAAACGTCCCCCAAGATGATCCCGTAGCGAACGAGATAATACCGGCCAGTAAAAACGCAACCGCTGGCAATAACCAGTAAGGGAAACCGGCTTGAGCTTGTTCAGCAATGTATGCAGCTGCACCTAATTCTTTCCCAACCGAGCTAAGCGCCCAAGCCAATACCAGAATCACCGCCACTGACATCATGTTTGACATCCCTTTCAGATAAACCTGAATACCATCCGAAAGCTTTCTTACGCCATAAAACGCCATCAGCGCAATTAAAGTGAAGGCCGCGAAGAAATATGCAGAAGAAAGTGCAGCCCTAAACGTTGATCCTGCCACTTTTTGAAATGGAAAACCGTGTGGCACGAGGATGGTACATAGAACCACCAGCATAACGAGCAAAGGCGCCCATACAAAACTGGATTTTGCATTTTTATGCGTAAACACATTCATAGACTCCTGTACGTTCCCAAAGTCGGAGCCCTGTTCTGCTAACTGCTCAGCCTTCGCCATCGGTCCGAAATCTAATTTGAAGAAAGAGACAATCGGCACAATCGCGATCGCAAGAAAGGCGTAAAACTGATACGGGATCGCGCCAATGAAAGCATCCCAATCACTCATACTGACATTCAGGGCAGTAAACTCTTTTTGAATCAATCCCATGATGTAAACGCCCCATCCGATAAAAGGGATCAAGATTGCGACGGGAGAGGAAGTAGAGTCGATAATAAAAGCTAATTTTTGGCGTGATACTTTTAACTTATCAAATAAAGGGCGAAAAACAGGACCAACAATCAACGGTGTACCAAGGTCAGAGAAGAAAATAACCACACCACCGAACCATGCGGACAGTTGAGCTTGGCACTTACTCGCCACCCATTGAGTGACCTTTTTAGCAAACGCCACACCACCGCCAGATTTCTCCATCAAGGCAACAAAGCCACCAATAAAGACCAAGAGCAAAATGACGCCCGCATTGTAGCTGTCAGTTAATTGCGGCAGTAGATAGCTTTTCATCAATGCACTAAACGAGTCTAGTGGCCTTTTTTCGACAAATGTCCCTTCAAGCATAGCGACACCACTCACCACACCGGCGAATAAACCAACAACGACATTTCTTGTGGTCAGCGCGAGGAAAAGAGTAATAAGGATGGGAATGAGAGAGGTAACGTCAGCCTGTTCCATAGCAATACCATTTATGATAATTAAACAATTAAAATGAATATATATTTAATTTAACCGCATGTATATATCTCTCACAAAAAAGTTGAGCCACCTCTTCACAAACTTGAAGTACAAAAAAACCAGCCCGAAGGCTGGTTCTTATAAACTCAACTGTCTAGAGGAAAATTATTCCCACTCGATAGTCGCTGGTGGCTTACCAGAAATGTCGTAAACAACACGAGAAATGCCATCAACTTCGTTGATAATACGGTTAGATACCTTACCTAGGAAGTCGTATGGTAGGTGCGCCCAGTGTGCCGTCATAAAGTCGATGGTTTCTACTGCACGCAGTGATACAACCCAGTCGTATTTACGGCCATCGCCCATTACACCAACAGAACGTACTGGTAGGAATACCGTGAACGCTTGAGATACTTTGTTGTATAGATCAGCTGCGTGCAGCTCTTCAATAAAGATAGCATCAGCACGGCGTAGCAAGTCACAGTACTCTTTCTTGATTTCACCAAGAACACGAACACCTAGACCAGGACCTGGGAATGGGTGGCGGTAAAGCATGTTGTAAGGCAGGCCTAATTCTAGACCAATCTTACGAACTTCATCTTTGAACAGCTCACGTAGTGGCTCAACAAGACCCATTTCCATGTCATCTGGAAGACCGCCCACGTTGTGGTGCGATTTGATCACGTGCGCTTTACCAGTCTTAGATGCAGCTGACTCGATTACATCAGGGTAAATCGTACCTTGAGCTAGCCATTTCGCGTTTTTCAGCTTCTTAGACTCTTCATCGAATACATCTACGAATACGTGACCGATAGTCTTACGCTTCTCTTCTGGGTCAGACTTGCCTTCAAGTGCTTTTAGGAAGCGTTCTTCAGCGTCAACTTTGATGATGTTCAAACCAAATTGGTCGCCGAACATATCCATTACTTGTTGACCTTCGTTTAGACGAAGTAAACCGTTATCAACAAATACACACGTTAGCTTGTCGCCGATTGCACGGTGAACCAGCATCGCGACTACCGATGAATCAACACCACCAGATAGACCTAGGATAACTTCGTCGTCACCCACTTGCTCTTTAATGCGAGCAACCGCGTCTTCGATGATAGATTCCGAAGTCCATAGACGCTCACAGCCACATACGCCAAGAACAAAGTTCTCAAGCATTTGTAGGCCACCTTTTGTGTGTGTCACTTCTGGGTGGAACTGAACACCGTAGTATTTCTTCTCTTCGTTCGCCATCGCAGCGTAAGGACAAGTGTCTGTCTCACCAACTTTTACGAAATCGGCTGGGATCTCTACTACTTTGTCGCCGTGGCTCATCCAAACGTCTTGAGTTGCTTCAAGATCTTTAAATAAGGCACATTCACCAGAAACTTTAACCTGAGCGTAGCCAAACTCACGTTCGTTAGAGCCTGCTACTTTGCCACCTAGTTGTTCCGCCATAGTTTGCATGCCGTAACATACGCCAAGTAAAGGAACACCAGAGTCAAATACATATTGAGGCGCGCGTGGAGAGTTCTCTTCCGTTACGCTTTCTGGACCGCCAGATAGGATAATGCCATCTGGGTTGAATTCGCGAATATCCGCTTCTTCTACATCCCAGCTCCATAGTTCACAGTAAACGCCGATTTCACGTACGCGGCGTGCTACTAATTGAGTGTACTGAGAACCGAAGTCCAAGATCAGAATACGTTGGTCATGGATATTTTTAGTCATTTTGAGCAGTCTTTTTAAGGCTAAGTGATTAAAACCGAGGCGAGTGTACTCGCCTCTTCTTAATGCTTCAAGGAAAAAGCAAACGTTTCCGTTAGGTAATTAGTTCCCTAGACGGTAGTTCGGCGCTTCCTTAGTAATTTGAACATCGTGTACATGAGACTCTTGCATACCTGCACCAGAGATACGTACAAATTCAGCTTTCGTACGCATATCTTCGATAGTTGCAGAACCAGTTAGACCCATGCTTGAACGTAGACCACCCATTTGTTGGTGTACGATCTCTTTTAGACGGCCTTTGTATGCGATACGACCTTCAATGCCTTCTGGTACTAGCTTGTCCGCTGCGTTGTCAGACTGGAAGTAACGGTCAGAAGAACCTTGAGACATAGCACCAAGAGAACCCATGCCGCGGTAAGACTTGTAAGAACGGCCATTGTATAGAATCACTTCACCCGGCGCTTCTTCAGTACCAGCAAACATAGAACCAACCATCACACATGATGCGCCAGCTACGATTGCTTTACAGATATCACCTGAGAAACGGATACCACCGTCAGCAATAACCGGAATACCATAATCATTAGCCACTTCTGCCGCATCTGCGATTGCAGTGATTTGTGGAACTCCCACACCCGTTACAATACGAGTTGTACAGATAGAACCAGGGCCGATACCAACTTTCACTGCGCTTACGCCAGCTTCGATTAGTGCTTTAGCACCAGCACCAGTTGCTACGTTGCCACCGATGATGTCTAGATCTGGGTATGCTGCGCGAGTTTCGCGGATACGGCTTAGAACACCTTCAGAATGTCCGTGTGAAGAGTCGATAAGTAGAACGTCAACGCCAGCTTCAACTAATGCAGCAACTCGCTCTTCGTTACCAGCGCCAGCACCAACGGCTGCGCCAACACGTAGGCGACCACGCTCATCTTTACATGCGTTTGGTTTACGTTCTGCTTTGTGGAAGTCTTTCGCAGTAATCATACCGGTTAGTTGGAACTCATCATTCACAACCAATACTTTCTCTACACGAGCTTCGTGCATTTTCTCTTGCACTTCTTCTCGTGTTGCACCTTCTTTAACTGCTGCCAACTTCTCTTTTGGCGTCATTACTGAAGATACTTTCTTAGAAAGGTCCGTCACAAAACGAACGTCACGACCAGTGATAATACCAACAAGCTCATTGCTCTCAGTGACAACAGGGAAACCTGCAAAACCATGCTTTTCAGTGAGTGCAACAACATCAGCGATGGTCGCGTCAGGGTTTACAGTAACCGCGTCAGTCACCATACCAGCTTCGAACTTCTTAACTTTACGAACTTCGGCTGCCTGCTGCTCAATAGACATGTTCTTGTGGATAAAGCCAATGCCACCCTCTTGCGCTAGCGCAATCGCTAGACGAGCTTCAGTAACAGTGTCCATAGACGCTGAAATCATTGGGATGTTTAGGGTGATGTTCTTAGTCAACTGAGTGCGAAGATCAGCTGTGTTTGGGAGAACGGTGGAGTGAGCTGGCACGAGTAGTACGTCATCGAATGTCAGCGCTTCTTTGGCAATTCTTAGCATTTGCAATATCTCACAATTAGAGGAGTAAAAAGACAATCCAATCTCATCGTTTCGCATAATGAGGGTAACCAGTTTTAGGTTGTTGGCTACATTTGGATTAGATATTGCGGAGGGATTATACGGTTAACGCAATCGCTTGACCACAAATTTTTTAATTTTTTTCTTGCAATTACCCCCTTGCTATGTATTATATTGCCGCTAATTTCCATACTCACGTCTAAGAGATTAGCTGTGCTCTCCAAGACCAATCAAAACATCTTTACTGTTTCTCGTCTCAACGCAGAAGTTCGTTTACTCCTTGAAAACGAAATGGGGATCGTTTGGCTCGTCGGAGAGATATCCAACTTTTCAGCTCCTGTCTCTGGTCACTGGTACCTCACTCTTAAAGACTCTCGCGCTCAAGTTAAATGTGCCATGTTTCGTGGTAACAATCGCCGCGTTACTTTCAAGCCCGCTAACGGTAATCAAGTCCTAGTAAAAGCTCGTCTTTCTCTTTATGAGCCTCGCGGTGACTACCAATTGATCATCGAAAGCATGCAACCGGAAGGTGACGGCCGTCTTCAGCAAGAGTTTGAAGAGCTGAAAATGAAGCTTGCCGCAGAAGGGTTGTTCGCTCAAACCAATAAGCAACCTTTGCCTGAACACCCAAAACGTGTTGGCGTCATCACATCGAAAACTGGTGCCGCGCTTTACGATATCTTAGACGTATTGAAACGTCGTGATCCTTCCCTACCCGTTGTGATTTATCCGACAGTGGTACAAGGTGAGGACGCAGCCATTCAAATCGCACAAGCCATTGGTCGCGCTAACAGCCGTGATGAATGTGATGTGCTAATTGTGGGCCGAGGTGGTGGTTCATTAGAAGACTTATGGTGCTTTAACAACGAGATATTAGCTCGCACGATTGCAGCAAGCCAAATTCCTATTATTAGCGCCGTTGGACATGAAGTCGACGTGACAATAGCAGATTTTGTCGCCGACGTACGCGCACCTACTCCATCAGCGGCCGCTGAGCTAGTAAGTCGTGATAACAGCCACAAAGATCAAGCTTTAGTTACCCGCCAGCATAAGTTAGCGAGCGCGATGCGTTACTACCTAGCACAACAAAAGCAGCAATCTGCTCAATTAGTGCACCGTCTAGAGAGACAGCACCCAAGCTATCGCTTGCAACGTCAGACGCAACAGTTAGATGAGTTGGACATGCGCTTACAGCGAGCGATGAGTCGTTTTATTGCCTTGCGTCAACAGCGAATCGAGCGTCAACATTATCGGCTGCAATTAAATTCTCCTGTAACACGCCTTGCCGAGCAGAAGTCGAAGCTAGAACGTGTAGAGCAAAAGCTCATGGATGCAATGGATCGCAAGTTACTGACTATGCGCCATCAACTCGCGATTGCCGCAGAAAAGTTGGACACCGTCAGCCCACTAGCGACATTGAAACGAGGTTACTCAATTACTCAAACTGAGCAAGGTAAAGTAATTACGCAATCTTCAGATGTTAAGTCGGGAGATGTATTGATTACCCGGTTAGCCGAAGGCGACGTTCGTTCTACCGTTAACTGAATACAAACTCTGGTTAACTGATTTTCTGGAACTCAAATCGGACACGTGATTTTGACTTGAGTTCATTACACACATTGCAAAAGTAACTCGCAGCACCGCATGCTTGCAGCTTCTCCAGCTCCGCCTCACAATCAGGGCAAAAACCTACTTTTTTAAAATCCGATTCACACTGTGCACAGTGGTATTGTCCTGTCCATTCCAGTTCGACATTGCAAGTCGGGCAAATGTTCTGCTGCATATCCCGTTCCTCTCTAAACTAAGCAATTTCGAGTAACGCATGCTACTCAAAATAACGAACAAGTATGTTGATCTTCATCACCGCCCCAACAAGTTTCACGAGGCGTTAACCATACTTGATACGTAGGATCTTATACTGATCGTCTGATATTTACTCCTTGATCAGCGATCACCCCTTAAAAGAATATTTATATAACCACACACCGAAAGCATAAGTTACATATTCTGCATTCCAATTTAAGACAGAATAAAAAACCCTAGATAGATTTAATTAAACTAAAAATCAGAATTTAATAAAAAGATCTTATTCAAAAAGCAGTGCTTACATTGGTGTGCATTTCGATAGTTTGAGCGTCGAGCTTAACGAGTTTAACTTGGATAAAAGCAAACTCATTTAAATGGCTCGCATGCGTTCCACCACAAGGGATTACCGCTAATTGACCTTCCCCTAAATCGCACTTCCAATAGCGAGAATCCGTTAATCTATCGCCGTGGCATTCCATGGTGATCATCGCATCTCTTTGAAGCCATTCAACCAGTTGGCCATTCACTTTTTCTGCAATCGCCTGGAGGTCATTCAGCATATCTGCACTGTTTAATCCTCTTTTACGGAGTGTTTTGCCTAAACGGTACGTATCGAGGCACTTATCTGGAGTGACATAACTAGTAACTTGCGCATAGCTATTAAAGTCATAATAACCATGTGGGTCTTTGCGGCCTGCGTCTTTTCGCCAATATTCTTCCGATAGTACTTTATTCAACGCCAAATACGCTAAGTGTCCTGCAGTGTGGCCTCGACTCAAAGCATTTTGATAGTCTTTATCTACCGCTAATGTTACCAAGTCATTAATTGCACATGATTCCGTACGTGATAAAACATGCACGACGACAAACACCCAACCTTCAGCATCACGCTTTACAGGGATGTCACTACCCACATACAGAGAACCACTTTCCTGCTCCACTGCCCCAACTTGGCAATCTACCACATCATGCTCAGCCCCATTCACCTTCAACGTTCCTTTGTCTGCAGGGTGATCCGGCCATATGTGACTAACGGGATGGAACGGCGTGACATCTGTAATAACGTAAGTCACTTCTTCCGTATATTGAACGAGCTGTATTTGTGCTTCTAATTGCCATGTTTGATGACAAAAACGAGTCTTTGTTGCTGTGATAGTCATTTTTACGATTACTTTTGATAAAAAAATACCCAAGTAGAAACTTGGGTATTCGAATTTCATTATTTATTGCGGTTTTTCACCATCGACATCATACGCTTACGTTTACGCTCTTGTGATAGCGTAAGCTTATTCGTACGGTTCTCGTATGGGTTATCACTGTTATGGAAGTTAATGCGAATCGGTGTTCCCATAATTTCCAGAGACTTACGGAAGTAGTTCATCAGATAACGTTTATACGAATCTGGCAATTCACGAACCATGTTACCGTGGATAACAACGATCGGTGGGTTGTAGCCACCTGCGTGTGCGTATTTGAGTTTGATACGACGACCACGAACCATTGGCGGCTGGTGATCATCCACTGCCATCTTCATGATACGCGTCAGTACTGAGGTACCTACACGTGTTGTCGCCGAGTTATATGCTTCTTGGATAGATTCAAACAAGTGACCAACGCCAGTACCGTGCAGCGCAGAGATAAAGTGGATACGCGCGAAATCGACGAATCCTAGACGGCGGTCCAGTTCTTTCTTCACGCTTTCTTTCACGTCACTGTCTAGACCATCCCACTTGTTAACGGCGATGACAATTGAGCGGCCAGCATTCAGTGCAAAACCAAGCAAGCTTAGGTCTTGGTCTGAAATATTTTCACGTGCATCAATCACCAGTAGAACGACGTTTGCATCTTCTACCGCTTTCAGCGTCTTAACAACAGAGAACTTTTCAACCGTTTCATTGATACGACCACGACGACGAACACCTGCGGTATCAATTAGTACGTACTCGCGTCCATCACGCTCCATCGGGATGTAGATAGAATCGCGCGTTGTACCAGGCATATCGTATACAACCACACGTTCTTCACCCAGAATACGGTTAGTCAGTGTCGATTTACCTACGTTAGGACGACCGATGATCGCCAGCTTAATCGGCTGCTCTTGAAGGCGTTTGAACTCTGCTTCTGCGTCTTCTTCAGTGTAATCTTCAACAAGAGGCTCTTCGTCTTCGAATCCAGTCAGGTCTTCAATCTCACCTTCTTCAGATTCACTTGTTAGTAGATCATCAAAGAATGGAGATAAAGCACGCTCAAGCAAAGCGGTCACACCACGGCCATGAGCGGCCGCAATCTGGTACATATCATCCACGCCGAGCTGCCAAAAGTCAGCACACGCCGCATCGGCATCAATACCATCGATTTTGTTTACTACCAGCATCGCTGGCTTTTCAATTTTACGCAGATGCGCAGCAATTGCTTCATCTGAAGGTGTCAGACCAGCACGACCGTCAACAAGGAACAATACAACATCCGCCTCATCAATCGCGGCTAATGACTGTTCTGCCATCTTTGTTTCCACGCCTTCTTCTGTGCCATCGATACCACCAGTATCAATCACAATGAATTCGTGCTCTTCACCAAGTCTCGCCTGGCCATATTTACGGTCTCGCGTTAGGCCTGGAAAGTCCGCAACCAACGCGTCACGAGTGCGAGTCAATCGGTTAAATAGTGTAGATTTACCTACGTTCGGACGCCCTACTAGAGCTACAACAGGTACCATAACAACCTCTACAATAATCTTTCTTCTGTAGTTATAGGTAACGACTTGCTCGATGCCAAATCAAACCAGCTTTTTACCTATAACCACGTCAGGGTTAATAAATTCAAACAACAAAACGGCTCCTAGCTGTCACCAGCCAGGAGCCGAATGTGAATTATATCACGATATTATTCGTTAATGGTTAGTTTCTTTACATCGCCGTTGCGAGTTGTAATCACATAACCATCCGACAATAACGTCGGGCCAACTGCCAAGCCGCTATCATCGACAAACTGCTGCGCAACAAATTCGCCCGTTGAACGATCCATCCAGTGAAGGTAACCAAGCGTGTCACCGACAACGAGATAATTGCCAACAATAACTGGCGCTGTAAGTTGTCGGTGCTCAAGCAAGCTGTTTTCCCACAACTCAGTCCCGCTTCGTGAATCAACGGCAACAACATGATCTTTTTCCGTTATCACAAAGATGCGACTACCATCTGTAGAAATGTCTGTCGCAGATGAGTAATTACGCTTCCAAATCGGGTTCGCTGAACGCAAGTCAATGGCGATAAGTTGACCATTGTATCCAATGGTGAAAAGAGTACCGCCTAGCACAATTGGCGATGAATCAACGTCAACCAAACGATCAATTTCTGTCGCGCCTTTTGGCGTACCAACAGGCTGTTGCCAAATCAACTGACCACGCTCAACGATAGCAGCTGCGAGTCGGCCATTTGCCGTTCCCCAAAATACACCGCCGCCAATTGCAGTCGGAGTACTGTCGCCACGTAAAGTTAAGTTCGGCACTTCTGTACTCAATGCCCAGCGTTGCTCACCTGTACTCTCATTAAGGGCAATCAACATGCCTCGGCTAGTATTGATGATAATAAGGCCTGAATCTGCAACTGGCTTTGCCAGTACCTCACCACCAACTTTTACACGCCAAACAATTTCACCTGTTTCTTGGTCAAGAGAGATGACTTCACCATTCTCAGAGCCAATGTAAAGGTTTCCGTATGCCGCTGTGATACCACCAGAGAGACGAGCAATGACATCTTCTTCTAGGTCCGTTTGCCAACGTTGTTTACCATTCTCAGGATCCAGCGCTTTTACTAAACCATCACGACTTGCCACGAACAACGTATCATTCGCAAATACAGGGGATAGTTTTGAAAAGTAATGACCAACACCATCGCCAACCGACGTGCTCCACTCACTACTGGTTGTAAACTGACTGTCTACCTGAGGTAGTGGCGCCATTACAATGGTGTCTTTCTCACCTGCACAACCGGCAAGTACTCCCATTGTTAACGCCCCTAGCAAGGCTTTCTTAAAGACTCTTTTCATCCAATGCGGTCCTTATTTCGCCAGGTCGTCCAATTTCATTTGTAGTGTCGGGCTTGCATCTGCCGCTTGCTGAGCTTCAGTATACGCAGCGTACGCAGCATCTTTATCACCTTGGCGAATCGCAATATCGCCACGAAGTTCAGCAATACGACCTGTCCATGCTGTATCAGTGACGTTACTTAGCTCTGCCGTTGCAGCGTCGAAGTTACCCATTTCCGTCTCAATACGCGCAATGCGGTAACTAATCAATGGTAACAACGCAGCATCTTGAGTGTTGCTTTGCGCCCACTTCAGTTGCTCCAATGCAGCAGAAAGGTCTTGAGCTTCAACTTGTGCTTTAGCAAGTTGTAGCGCAGCCAATACTGAATATTCTTTTACTTCATTTGACTCAATGAAAGCTTTCACGTCAGCTTGGGCATCAGTGCCTTTGTCTTGCAAAGCATTCATTGCTGTCGTGTAGCTTTGAGAAGCTGCTTCACTCGCCTGAATCACAGAATCCTGGTAGTAACGCCAGCCAAATAGACCACCTAAACCAACAACCGCACCGATGATGACGGCTTTGCCGTTTTCCTTCCACCAGTCTTTAATGGCTTCAACTTGTTGTTCTTCAGTATCGTAAAGTTCCACTTCCTGTCCTCTTAAAACATGTAAATGGCAGCTTAGCTGCCATTGTTCCTATTTCGTTTAAAGGCTCCACATTTGGGAGCCTTAGCTTACGAACTAGGATGTAATTTTGTTAGATTACTAAAAGACTTAAATCAGTGCTGCGATCTTTTCTGCAACTTCTGCTTGGTTGTAAGTCTCTTGCTCACCACCAGCTAAGTCTTTCAGTACTACGGTATTATCCGCAACTTCGTTTTCGCCCAGAACCAATGCTACAACAGCACCAACTTTGTCTGCGCGTTTAAACTGTTTCTTGAAGTTACCGCCACCGAAGTGATTCATCACACGAACGCCTGGAACAGACTCGCGAAGCTGTTCTGCTAGCTTCATTCCTGCCATCATGGTGCCTTCACCCGCTGTGACTACGTACACGTCAACACTGCGACGAACGTCTGTCAGTTCCAACGTTTCTAGCATCAGTACTAGACGCTCTAGGCCCATTGCAAAGCCAACCGCTGGTGTTGGTTTACCACCTAATTGCTCTACAAGGCCATCGTAACGACCACCGCCACATACAGTGCCTTGAGCACCTAGGCTCTCAGTGATCCACTCAAATACCGTGCGATTGTAGTAATCCAGACCACGAACTAGACGTTCGTTAACTGTGTATTTGATACCTGCGGCGTCTAAAAGTTCACATAGACCTGCGAAGTGTGCTTTAGATTCTTCACCCAAGTAATCTGAAAGGCGAGGCGCATCACCTAAAATAGCTTGAACGTCTGGGTTCTTCGTATCCAAAACACGCAGTGGGTTCGTGTGCATGCGACGCTTACAATCTTCGTCTAGCACATCAATATGTTGCTCAAGGAATGCAACCAGTGCAGTACGGTAGTCTGCGCGGTCTTCTTGAGAACCGATAGAGTTCAGCTCAAGACGAACATGTTCATTGATACCTAGCTCACGCCATAGACGCGCCGTCATCATGATAAGCTCTGCATCAACATCTGGACCATTTAGACCAAACACCTCAACACCACACTGGTGGAATTGACGGTAACGACCTTTCTGTGGACGTTCATGGCGGAACATAGGCCCCATGTACCACAGACGCTGTTCATCACGGTTGATCAGGCTGTTTTGGATACATGAACGTACACAACCCGCCGTACCTTCTGGACGAAGTGTTAGACTGTCGCCGTTACGGTCATCAAAAGTGTACATTTCTTTTGAAACGACGTCTGTTTCTTCACCAACAGCGCGGCTGAATAGGTTTGTTTCTTCAACGATTGGCATGCGCACTTCGTTATAACCGTATGCGCTAATTACATTTTTCACTGTGTTTTCTAATTTTTGCCACAGTGGCGACTGAGTTGGGAGGCAATCGTTCATGCCTCGAATTGCTTGAATTGTTTTTGCCACAATACTTACCGTAATTCTCGTTGAGATTAATCTTGTACTTTAACTTCGATGCGGTTTTCGCCATTCATCATAGCTGCTTTCGCACGGATCTTAGCTTCTAGCTTATTCACAAGGTCATCGTTATCAAAGCGCTCTTTCTGGCGTTTACCATCTTCGTAGAATGCGCTCTTCTTGTTACTACCTGCTAGACCTAAGTGAGAAACTTCTGCTTCACCAGGGCCGTTTACCACACAACCGATGATAGACACATCCATTGGCGTGATGATGTCTTCTAAACGTTGCTCCAGTGCATTCACCGTACCAATCACATCGAATTCTTGGCGTGAGCAGCTTGGGCACGCAATAAAGTTGATGCCTCGAGAGCGAATGCGCAGAGATTTAAGGATGTCGAAACCGACTTTGATTTCTTCAACTGGATCGGCAGCCAAAGAGATACGCAGCGTATCGCCTATCCCTTCAGATAGCAGCATACCTAAGCCAACAGATGACTTAACAGCGCCAGCTCGAGCACCACCCGCCTCTGTGATACCTAAATGAAGAGGCTGATCGATTTTCTTCGCCAGCAGACGATATGAATCCACCGCAAGAAAAACGTCTGAAGCTTTCACGCTAACTTTAAATTGGTCAAAGTTAAGACGATCGAGATGGTCTACGTGACGCATCGCCGATTCAACCAAGGCTTCTGGCGTTGGCTCACCGTATTTCATCTGTAGGTCTTTTTCCAAAGATCCACCATTGACACCAATACGGATCGGGATGTTTTTATCGCGAGCGCAATCAACAACAGCGCGAATGCGCTCTTCATTGCCGATGTTACCTGGGTTGATACGTAAACAGTCAACTCCGTACTCCGCAACTTTCAGCGCGATACGATAGTCGAAATGAATATCAGCCACTAATGGTACAGAAACTTGCTGTTTAATCAGTTTGAAAGCTTCTGCTGCGTCCATCGTAGGTACAGAAACTCGAACGATATCTGCGCCGACTTTTTCTAGTGCTCGGATTTGAGCGACTGTCGCTTCTACGTCAGTCGTGCGAGTGTTAGTCATTGACTGTACTGCAATTGGCGCACCATCACCAATTGGCACATCACCCACATAAATACGCGTCGATTTACGACGAATAATTGGAGATTCGTGTTGCATAATTTTTTATAACGGTAGAGTGAATCTAGCTACTTTGCCTGAAGTATACCCAGAAAGGTCGACAGGTTCACTTGCAAATGTCATTGTAACCCCTTCCGGTGCGCCTAATATCACTTTAAATGGCGCTTTTCCGGTAAGTTCTACATCTTGTCCTGGCTTATGAGTACCACTTACCAGCGTTTTACCATTGGTGTCTTTTACTTGAATCCAACAGTCCGCTTTAAACTTCATAGTAAGAAGTGTCATGCCTTCAGGTACTACTGGCGCAGGCTGTTCCTCTTCCGCCGCTTCAATCACGGCAACAGGTTCTTCAGAATCTACGCTTGTTGTATTTTCAGTTTCAGTCAGCAAAGGATCCGCCCCTTGCTCAACGGGTGCTTCAGTCGATTCAGCAACGCCTTCATTAGTTGAAGCAACTTCTTCAGGAGTGCTTGCGATTAACTCTTCAGCCGTCATCAAATCGATATCAGCTAATTCTTGAGCAGTGGGCTGCGGCGCTTCAACACTTGAATCCGTGACTTCCTTAGTTAGGCTATTCTCTTGTTGGTTTTGCCACCACCATGCCGCTGAAATGCCAATAATGACCAGCCCGATAACCCAAGTAAGGAGCATAATACGGCTATTGTGCTTCTCGTCTTTTGTTTTACGAGAGAAGCTTTGCATTTCAATTTCTTGCTCTTGAGGCTGAGCATCTGCAGTCTGCTCTAACGCCGTCAAAACCACCTTCTCATCAAGACCTACGAATTTAGCGTAAGAGCGTAAGTAACCACGCGTAAATGTCGCGACTTGTTGAGATTCAAATCGGTTATTTTCAATATCTTCAATCACAGAAATGCGAAGCCTCAGGCGATCGGCAACTTGCTTTTGGCTCATTCCCAAGGATTCACGTTTGTTTTTCAGTAATGTGCCAGCTTCAATAGAGAGTGGCACTTCATTCGTATTTTCGTGTTCTGTCATAATGGCGGTATTTAATCTGTTTTAGTGGCTAACGTGGTCATGTATTTTCGTTATTGTTCTTAAGCCTCTTTAAAGATAGCTAGCCTAAACGCGTTAACCAAAAATAATAATTTTAAGAAACTCTCAGCGATCTGAGTGCGAATACCCGTTTTGCAAAAATCAGCAAAACGTATGTGAGAAAGTGCTGAGAATTATCGGTGTCATCGTTAGTGTTACATATCATGATAAGCGAATGCGCAACGAAGACAAAAACTCTTTACACTCAAACTAACAGATAGCTCAAGCTTTTGTCCAAACTTTGACAAAGGAATTCGAAATTATACCCAAATAACCTTAGGTTGAAGAGTGATAGTCCCAAATCTTGGCGAAAATGTCCTAAACAATAAACAAAATAGCCAGAGCGAATGGCTCTGGCTATTTTTGAATTCCGGTCGTTTATACAGCTTTCACTTCAATGGTATCGGCACCGCGTGACGCTTTCAGCATTGCCGTACGTTTAGTTCGGTCAATTACATCACCGACCAACTGACCACATGCGGCATCAATGTCATCACCGCGCGTTTTACGAACCGTAACTGTGTGCTCGTATTGCATCAATGTTTTTTGGAAGCGATCAATACGTGAGTTACTTGGTTTCTTGTAAGGTGAACCTGGGTACGGGTTAAACGGAATCAAGTTAATCTTACATGGTGTGTCTTTCATCAATTCAGCCAGCTCGCGTGCATGGTCCATGTCATCGTTCACATGATCAAGCAACACGTACTCGACTGTTACTTTGCCACGGTTTGCATTAGATGAAGCAATGTAACGACGAACGGATGCTAGGAAATCTTGAATATCCCAACGATCGTTAATTGGCATGATTTCACTACGCAGCTTATCGTTTGGCGCATGAAGAGAGATCGCCAACGCAACGTCGATTTTGCCCGTCATTTGATCAAGACCAGAAACCACACCTGATGTTGATACGGTTACGCGACGCTTCGACAAACCAAAGCCAAGGTCATCCAACATTAACTCCAGTGCTGGAATCAAGTTCTTCATATTAAGAAGCGGCTCACCCATACCCATCATCACGACGTTCGTAATTGGGCGACGGCCTGTTTCTTTCTCAAGACCAATTTCACGTGCAGCACGCCAAACCTGACCGATGATCTCTGAAACTTTCAAGTTACGGTTAAAACCCTGCTGTGCTGTTGAGCAGAACTTACATTCCAATGCACAACCTACTTGAGAAGATACACAAAGCGTTGCGCGATCATCTTCTGGAATGTAAACCGTTTCTACATCCTGATCACCAACCTTCATTGCCCACTTGATCGTGCCGTCTGAAGAATGCTGAGCTTCTGCTACAGTTGGTGCTTTAATTTCACACTTGTGTAAAAGCTTTTCGCGCAGCTTCTTGTTGATGTTTGTCATTTTTTCGAAGTCATCTACACCGAAATGGTAGATCCACTTCATAACCTGATCGGCACGAAACGCTTTCTCGCCAAGTTCTTCCGCGAAAAACTGACGCATGCCTTTGCGATCAAAGTCGAGTAGATTGATTTTTTCAGTGGTCATGTTGCCTCTCAATGACTGAAACAAGAATAAGGGCGCGAATTGTACAGCCTTTATGCAGCTACAACAAGGGGTGTAAGACCCTGACTTTGCTAAGGCATTAAAATAAAAACGATTAAATTTCAAACAGACTTTGCGGTGAGAATAATGATTAGACAACCGACAGCAAAAGCGTAGAAGTGATACAGAGAAAACAGTGAGAACAAACACACTTAACTAAGCTTTCCCCCCTGTAAGATGCTCAGATTAGCCAACGTCTTCGCGAATAATTACGAATGAACTCGCCGGTGAAATGGAGAACGCGGAATAAAAAACCTCGGACAATTCCGAGGTTATTACGAACTAGATCATCACGCAAAAGTGATGCATGAACGAGTTAGCGAGAGAAAACTTCTGATTCAGGGAAGAAAAACTCAATTTCACGAGCGGCAGACTCAGGGCTATCTGAACCATGAACTGAATTGTGACGCATGCTGAGTGCGTAATCAGCACGCAAAGTGCCGCATGCCGCTTCCTCTGGGTTGGTTTTACCCATTAGCTCGCGGTAACGTGCAATCGCATTTTCACCTTCCAATACCTGAACCATAATAGGACCAGATGTCATGAACTCTTTTAGAGGAGGGAAAAACTCTTTACCTTCATGCTCTGCATAAAAGCCGCTTGCCTGATCTTCTGTCAGGTGAACCATTTTGGCAGCGATGATACGTAGGCCAGCCTTTTCAATACGATTGTAGATTTCACCAATTAGGTTTCGCTCTACAGCATCAGGCTTAATGATTGAAAATGTTCTTTCTAGAGCCATAAAATTTCCTTTCTGTACTTGTAATAATAGTTGTGCTTTTAAAGTGACTTACTGGGTAAGAGCAGCACTCAAACAAGAGAGTGCTGCAATCAATCTTATTTTCCAGCTTGCTCATTGAGGAAACGAGCAAGTGTACGAACACCCATACCCGTTGCTCCCGCAGCCCATTTATCAGAAGCGGCTTTACGATACGTACCCGCACAGTCGAAATGTAACCAGCCTTTTTTGTAGTCCTCAACGAAGTAAGACAAGAATGCAGCTGCAGTACTTGCACCTGGAGAATAATCACCAGAGCTGATATTCGATAAATCGGCAAAATTAGATGGCAGCATTTCTCGATGGAAATCAGCAAGTGGTAGCGGCCACAAGCCTTCTTTTTCCTGGTTTGCCGCCGTAAGCGCTTGATGCGATAGCTCATCATCAAAGCTCATTAGCGCATGGTAATCGTTACCTAACGCATTCTTCGCTGCGCCTGTTAGCGTCGCGCAGTCAATGATTAACTCAGGCTTTTGCTCACTGGCGTAGATAAGACCGTCTGCAAGCACCAAGCGACCTTCCGCGTCGGTATTCATAATCTCAACGGTTTTGCCGTTTTTGTAAGTGATGATGTCTCCAAGCTTAAGGGCACGGCCAGAAACCATGTTCTCAGCACAACACAAGATCAGTTTTACGCGCTTGTTTAAACCGCGCAAGATAGCTAATCCTAGGCCACCAGTTATAGTACCCGAGCCACCCATATCTGCTTTCATTGCACTCATGAAGGTAGAAGGCTTCAAGCTGTAACCACCGGAATCAAAGGTGATGCCTTTACCCACAAGACATGCGAATACAGGTGCGTTTTCGTCACCAGTTGGGTTGTAGTCTAACTGAAGCATCGCAGAAGTACGCTCAGAACCACGGCCTACTGCGTAAATACCTTCCCAACCTTCTGCCAACAAGTCTTTGTCTTTGACGATACGAGCTGTCACCGTGCCTTTCGGCGCAACAGATTTGATGAATTCAGCAGCCATTGTCGCTAGCTGACGAGGAGCAACTTCTTCTGCCGTTTTGTTGATAATATCGCGGGTAAAATCAGTCGAAGTAATACGAGCTTGAAGCTCTGCTTGATCTTCATCAGACAATGCTGCCCACTCAACTGAGCCATGTTTTTTAGGGTTACGGAACCCTTGGTGGAAAGCCCATACGCTCTCTAGATCCCAGTTATCACCAGAAAGAAAAATAGAACGAATTCCTTGGCCATCTAGCTGACGAGCTGCACGTTGAATTGCGCCGAGATCATGACCTTCACCTAAGTGAATAGTTGCGCCGTTTTCAGCGAATGAAAGCAGTGCTTTTTCACCCCATTGTGGTGCTGCCGACTCTTGACTTAAAAATACAGACATCTGTGTAGACATGGTTTCTCCTTGTCTTATAGCAGCGTTGCCTACGCTGCTTCTTTTTAATAACTCACGGATGTTAGCATTATGTAGGGCAAAAATGTCAATTGGATAAAAAAACGGACCTAAAGGTCCGCTTTTTTTAGTAAGAATTGTTAACTAGGCTGTGTTTTACAGACTTAGTCCGCTTCGTCCATCCAGCACATGATAACGGCTTCTAGAATCTTTTCATTAGAACGGTTTGGCTCATCGTCAAACTCATCTAACTCCATGATCCATTGATGAAGATCGGTAAAACGCACTGTTTTTGGATCGACATCTGGAAACTTGTCACAAAGTTCAATCGCGATATCGCGAGAATCTGTCCATTTCATTGCTCATCTTCCTTTTGCTTCTTCCCTATATTGGGAAGATAGTTTTAGTGATCTTCTGAAGCGTGGTTTAGTGTGTATTTAGGAATTTCTACCACCAAGTCTTCATCAGCGATTCTCGCCTGACACCCTAGGCGTGACTCAGGCTCTAGACCCCACGCTTTATCTAGCATGTCGTCTTCTAGTTCTTCACTTTCTTCTAGTGAATCAAAACCTTCACGGATGATTACGTGGCAGGTAGTACACGCACATGACTTCTCACACGCATGTTCAATACCGATACCGTTTTTTAGCGCTACGTCTAGAACGGTGTCACCAGAGTTTGCTTCCAACACTGCACCTTCTGGGCACAAATCGTCGTGTGGTAATACAATAATCTTAGGCATAACTACTTATCTCTTATATATCGTCTACTGATTGACCTGACAACGCAGCTCGAATCGATTTATCCATACGGCGTGATGCGAAATCTTGGCTCGCTTTATCGGTATCTTTAATGCCTTGCTCTATCGCATCTGCATCATCACCATTACGCAGCTCAATCAAGGCTTCGATGGCTTTAATCAAGTTTTGTTTCTCTTGTTCTGATAGTAAGTCATCACCATCAGCTTGCATCGCTGCAATCAAACCTTCTATCACTCGGTCGGCTTCAACACGCTGCTCAGCTAAGGCACGAGCTTGCATGTCTTCTTTTGCGTGCGTCATTGAATCACGCAACATATCCGCCACTTCATTGTCACTTAAGCCGTAAGAAGGTTTTACTTGAATCTCTGATTGAACACCAGTGCTCTTCTCCATTGCCGTAACAGAAAGAAGGCCATCAGCGTCAACTTGGTAAGTCACGCGAATATGTGCCGCACCCGCTGCCATCGGAGGAATACCTTTTAACGAGAAGCGAGCAAGTGAACGACAGTCATCAACCATTTCACGTTCACCTTGTACCACATGAACACTCATCGCCGTTTGGCCATCTTTGAATGTGGTAAATTCTTGCGCACGCGCAACGGGAATCGTAGTGTTGCGGGGGATGATCTTCTCGACCAAACCACCCATGGTTTCAATACCGAGCGACAGTGGAATCACATCAAGAAGCAACATTTCAGAGTCAGGTTTGTTACCCGCTAGGATATCAGCTTGAATACCCGCACCGATTGCAACAACTTCATCTGGGTTAATGCTTGTCAGTGGTGTACGGCCAAAGAATTCGCCAACCATTTCTCGTACAAGCAATGTGCGTGTTGAGCCACCGACCATGACTACTTCAAGTACATCTTCCGCATCTACATCCGCATCTTTCAGCGCACGTCGGCAAGACATCAGGGTTTTCTTCACTAGCGGACGAATCAGATCTTCGAACTGCTCGCGAGTCACGGTGCCTTTCCAACCAAAAACGTCAACGTCAACACTGTCTTGCTCAGAGAAAGCAATCTTAGCTTCAGTAGCAATGTTCAACAGTGTACGGTTCTTTTCTGCAGAAAGCGGCGCTTCTAGACCCGCTTGCTCCATTAAATAATCGGCAAATAGATGGTCGAAGTCGTCACCGCCTAATGCAGAATCGCCACCTGTTGCTAATACTTCAAATACGCCTTTCGATAAACGTAGGATAGAGATATCAAAAGTACCGCCACCTAGATCGTAAACCGCAATCACACCTTCTTGACCAGAGTCTAGGCCATAAGCAATTGCCGCAGCGGTTGGTTCATTAAGTAGACGGAGAACATGAAGACCAGCTAATTTCGCCGCATCTTTTGTACCTGCACGTTGCGCGTCATCAAAGTAAGCAGGAACGGTAATAACGACACCTGCTAACTCACCACCTAACGTATCTTCAGCTCGCTTACCCAATACTTTTAGGATGTCCGCAGATACTTCAATCGGGTTTTTGTCACCTTGAGGTGTTTGCAGAATTGGCAGGCCGTTTTCACTCTCTTTAAAACGATAAGGAAGTGAAGAGTAACGGGACTGAATGTCCTTTAATGAACGACCGATCAAACGTTTTACAGAGATAATCGTGTTCTCTGGTTCAAACTCTGCTTTGGCTTTGGCTTCGTGGCCGACCGTTAACGTTTCCTCAGCGTAATTAACGACTGAAGGTAAAATAGTACGGCCCTGCTCGTCCGCAAGTGGAGTTGCATCGCCGCTACGTACAGAAGCAACCAAAGAGTTGGTAGTACCTAAGTCGATACCCGCTGCTAACTTATGCTCATGAGGTGCCGAGCTTTGGCCCGGTTCTGCGATTTGAAGTAGTGCCATGATAGGTCCTTGTCACGCTTACTAGCCGAGGAGTTTGTCTTCGACTAGCTCAATTTCGTTCTTTAGTTTGGCAATGAATTTTAGCTTACGAACTCGGTCTGCGGCTTCAGCCCATAGACCATCATCAAGCTCTTGCTCGACGCTTGCCAGATGCTGTTTGTACATTTTGCTGACCTTAGAGTCGAAGTCAAAAAGCGCCGATTCAGGATCGGAGCTGTCAGCAATCTCTTCCAGTTCTTCGCGCAGTTCCATTTGCTCCATTAAGAACATCGGATCTTGCATTGTTTGCTGTTCACCTCGGATCTCAACACCTTGCTCTGCGAGGATATACTCGGCGCGAGAAATAGGATTTTTCAGAACTTGATAGGCATCGTTGATTTGCGCCGCCTTTTGCACCGCCATCAAACGGTCACGTTCTGAGCCCGTTGCAAAGTTATCCGGGTGGAAGCGTTTTTGTAGTTCTCGGAACTGAGAAGAAAGAAGGCTACCATCCAGCTTAAACTGACTTGGTAGCCCAAATAATTCAAAGTGATTCATTAAGTTCGGGTCCTAGTAAAGCCTTCCGGACTCGTTTGCCCAGAAGGACAATCAATTAGACGTTGAAGCTTTCACCACAACCACATTCACTTTTCGCGTTAGGGTTGTTGAATTCAAAACCTTCGTTCAACCCTTCTTTCACGTAATCCAATTCAGTACCATCTAGGTACACTAAGCTCTTTTGATCGATGATAATTTTCACTCCAGAGAGTTCAAATACTTCGTCTTCTTCATTGAGCTCATCAACAAACTCAAGTACGTATGCCATGCCGGAACAACCAGTCGTCTTCACTCCAAGACGTAAACCGATACCTTTGCCTCGGTTATCTAGGAATGCTCTTACGCGACTTGCCGCTGATTCTGTCATTGTGATGGCCATACTGCACCTTAGTCTGTCTAAATTTCGATTGGAATGGGAGCGTCAAAGCTCCCATTATATTACGGAATAATTATTCTTGGTGTTTTTTCTTGTAGTCAGCAACCGCTGCTTTGATTGCATCTTCAGCAAGAATAGAACAGTGAACTTTCACTGGTGGAAGCTCTAGCTCTTCAGCAATCTCAGAGTTTTTAATTGCTGCCGCTTCATCAACTGACTTACCTTTTACCCACTCAGTTACTAGTGAGCTTGATGCGATTGCACTACCACAACCGTATGTTTTGAACTTCGCATCTTCGATGATACCTTCAGGTGTCACTTTGATTTGAAGCTTCATTACGTCACCACACGCAGGAGCGCCAACCATGCCGCTACCTACTGATGGATCTTCTTTATCGAATGAACCAACGTTACGTGGGTTCTCGTAGTGATCAATTACTTTTTCGCTGTATGCCATGATAAATTACCTCGAATCCTCTATTTCAATCCCTGAGATTAATGGTGAGCCCATTCAACAGTGCTCAAATCAATCCCTTCTTTGTACATATCCCATAGAGGAGACATGTCGCGTAGCTTAGTCACTGCAACGCGGATTTGTTCAATTGCGTAATCAATTTCTTCTTCAGTCGTGAAGCGACCAAACGAGAAACGAACCGAGCTGTGAGCCAATTCGTCATCCATGCCTAGGGCACGAAGAACGTAAGAAGGCTCAAGACTTGCAGACGTACAAGCACTACCAGAAGATACCGCTAGATCTTTAAGCGACATTAGTAGTGATTCACCTTCTACGAATGCGAAGCTGATGTTTAGGTTGTGTGGTACACGTTGCTCAAGGTCACCGTTTACCGTCACTGCTTCTAAGTCTTTCACGCCATCAAAAAGACGGTTACGAAGCGCTAAAGCGTGATCGTAATCTTTTTGCATGTCTTCTTTTGCAATGCGGAATGCTTCACCCATACCAACGATTTGGTGGGTAGGAAGTGTACCAGAGCGGAAACCACGCTCATGGCCGCCACCGTGCATTTGCGCTTCAAGACGAATACGAGGCTTACGACGTACGTAAAGTGCACCGATACCTTTAGGACCGTAAACTTTGTGAGCAGAAAGTGAAATTAGATCAACTTTCATCTCTTGGACGTCGATTGGTAATTTACCTGCAGATTGCGCAGCGTCCACGTGGAAAACAATTTTACGCTCACGGCACAGTTCGCCGATCGCTGTAATGTCTTGAACCACACCAATCTCGTTGTTTACATGCATAATAGACACAAGCACGGTGTCATCACGCATGGCTGCTCTAAGCTTCTCTAGATCGATCAAGCCATTTGATTCTGGCTCAAGGTAAGTCACTTCAAAGCCTTCACGCTCAAGTTGACGACATGGGTCAAGAACGGCTTTGTGCTCTGTTTTACAAGTGATTACGTGCTTGCCTTTCTTCGAGTAAAAGTGCGCTGCACCTTTAATCGCAAGGTTGTCTGATTCTGTCGCACCAGATGTAAATACGATTTCGCGAGGATCTGCATTTAGAAGGTCAGCAATTTGCTCACGAGCAGTATCGACCGCTTCTTCTGCCTGCCAGCCGTAACGGTGCGAACGTGACGCTGGGTTGCCAAATGTGCCATCCATTGTCATGTACTGAACCATTTTTTCAGCAACACGTGGATCAACTGGACATGTAGCGGAATAATCAAGATAAATCGGCAGTTTCATTCTCTACTCCAATGTAAAAAGCTGACCGCTAAGAGCGGACGTTTACACCGATGGGCGCGGCGGTTGTATTTTTGTTTGATAGCCCATGGGTTACCGCCAGATCAATGTCCTGACGATCAGAAATTTCGAGTACTTCATTGTCTGTCATCAACTCACCAAGAGTGATGTTATTCAAAAAGTCACTAATGCGAGAGCTTAGGTCACGCCACAGCGTGTGAGTAAGGCAACGTGTTCCACCTTGGCAATCTCCTTTGCCTTGGCATTTGGTTGCATCTACTGACTCATCAACGGCCGCAATCACGGTACCAATAGCGATACTGTGGGCGTCGGCACCAAGTCGGTAACCACCACCAGGACCACGAACGCTGGCAACGAGACCTGCTTTACGCAATTTTGAAAATAGCTGCTCTAAGTAAGAGAGCGAGATCCCTTGACGCTCTGAAATATCAGCCAGAGGTACAGGGTTTTGTTGCGAATGCAGTGCCACATCCAGCATGGCTGTCACCGCATATCTTCCTTTAGATGTAAGTTTCATACCACACCGTATCCACATGGTTTGTAATGGTTAAGATTTTTCCATACCCGAGTAATTTGGTCAAGTATTTATTTGACCATTTTACTCAGGTATTCATCCTTACATCTAAAGTGGTTATTATTCACTCAGAACTTCTTTTCTATCGAAGTCAAAACGCCTCGTAGAATATTAAGCTCTTGGGTTTCTGGTCGAGCACGAGAGAACAAACGGCGCAACTTATTCATCACCTGTCCAGGTTGCTCTTTGTTAATAAACTGGGTCTCAACCATCACCTTTTCAAGATGCTCGAAGAACATTTCAAGTTCTCGATGACGCGGGTATTCTTCCGATTCATTTGGGGAAAACTGGCTTTGCTCTAAGTTCAAGTGTGCAACTCGCACTTCGTAACTGAGAGTTTGTACAGCCATCGCTAGGTTAAGCGAGCTGTACTCAGGATTAGCGGGAATACAAACATGGTAGTGGCACTTTTGTAGCTCTTCGTTTGTCAAACCAGTTCTTTCTCGTCCAAACACGAGCGCAACCGGATGCTTTCGGCCTTCAACTGCAAATTTCTCACCGCATTCACGTGGCTCGAGCATTGGCCATTCTAATGTACGAGAGCGGGCGCTAGAACCCACAACAAGGCCACAATCTTCAACCGCTTCTTCTAATGTGCCGACAATCTTTGCATTTTGAGCAATATCACCAGCCCCCGCAGCTAAAGCAAGAGTTTGTTCATCCACTTCACATTGTGGATCGACTAATACTAGTTGGTTTAAACCCATCACTTTCATTGCTCGAGCTGCTGAGCCAATATTGCCTGAATGAGAGGTACCTACGAGTACAATTTTTACTTGATCCAACATCTGTGTTTGCTACCTAAATTAAAACCGCAGAATGTTATCATAGTTTTTTAAGACACCCTAGAGGCAAGCAGACCTCTCTTCTCATTCTTGGTTATTGTTCTCGTCCGCAGTATGCTCTGTACACTCAACCAGTCGCATTTAGAACAAAAAATAACCACTTCCCTTTTTAATTATCTCTGGTATACTCGCCGCCGCTTTCATTTGTTCTTTAACATCCGTTGGGAAATTCGTATGCATCCAATGCTAAACATTGCTATTCGCGCTGCGCGAAAGGCAGGCAATCATATTGCTAAATCATTAGAAAACACTGATAAAGTAGAATCTACTCTTAAAGGCACTAATGACTTTGTCACTAACGTAGACAAAGAAGCAGAATACATCATCATCGATACTATCAAGCAGTCTTACCCTGAGCACTGTATTGTTGCTGAAGAACAAGGTCTTATCGAAGGTAAAGATAAAGACGTACAATGGATCATCGACCCACTGGATGGCACCACTAACTTTGTAAAAGGTTACCCAACTTTCGCGGTTTCTATCGCTGTTCGTATTAAGGGCAAAACTGAAGTTGCTTGTGTTTACGATCCAATGCAAAACGAGCTATTCACTGCACAACGCGGTGCCGGCGCTCAACTAAACAGTGCGCGTATTCGCGTTGCTCAACTAAAAGACCTTCAAGGTACTGTTCTAGCAACAGGCTTCCCATTCAAGCAGAAACAACACGCTGAGTCTTACATCAAGATCGTTGGTGCTCTATTCACTGAGTGTGCTGATTTCCGTCGTAGCGGCTCTGCTGCTCTAGACCTTTGTTACGTGGCTGCTGGCCGTGTTGATGGTTACTTCGAACTAGGCCTAAAACCTTGGGATATGGCAGCAGGTGAGCTTATTGCTCGTGAAGCTGGCGCAATCCTAACTGACTTTGCTGGCGGCACTGACTACATGAAGTCTGGTAACATCGTTGCTTCAAGCGCTCGTGGCGTAAAATCTATCCTTAAGCACATTCGCGAAAACGGTAACAGCGCGATCCTTAAGTAAGATTTGAAAGTCATATATAGCCCGTCACGCTGATGACTTTAGAAAGCCCCGCTCATTGAGCGGGGCTTTTTTATTTCGAACAATCAGCCTGTTTGTAGAAACGGTCGTAGTCAGATAAGTGGTCTATTTTTACGTGCTTAACCTTCCATACTTGTTCCTTCATTAAAAACTGCAGCGAAACCGTGACTGGCTGGTATACATCACCAAAGCCGTTTACAGAAAGACATCCAACTCCTCCATCCTCACTGTACTCTTCAAAGTAAGACAGCTCTGTAACCAAACTTGATGGGATAGATGATAAAAATGGAAATTGATGACCAAATTTTATTGGGTGAGACTTAATACTGTTCAGCTCTTCAATCGATAGATTTGGTCCTGCCATAGCTTCTACCACCTCTATATACTGCATCTTGTATAAATTATTACGTATATCAAGGTAAGTATCGTGGAGTGGACTTGCGATGCAGGGCGTTGAAACACTTAGTAAAACCGGAATAGGTAGAATTCTATTTAGCATAACCAACTAAACCCCAGCTTCACGGAGCGCTTGATCAATTTTACTCGGCTTAAATCTGTACTTACAAAGCCCCCACTCGCACTGCTCTAAAAGCTCTCGGACATTTACCTGCCCAGTAACACCAAAGGAAACAACACCAAAAAGAGAAACACTCCCACTGTATGTCAAAACACCATCACGAGTAGTTTTAAAAGTAACAGAAACGGCTTTTAATTTTATGCCCAGCTCTTCAACCATTTCTTTTGAAACTTCAAACTTAGTAAATCCAAGCTCACCAGATAAAGTTACTTTACCTGACTCATCAACTGCTAACTTGAACCTTTTCCCTCCAGTAACTAGCTTGGTGGTAACGCCTTTATTGTGCTTGTAAGAAATCTCTACAAACTTCAGTAACTGTACTTTTATTTCAGCTTGCCTTGACATTATTTCCTCCCGAAATTGTTGAACATACTTCCGATATTCAACTCAATCAAAAAACTACAATTCAAGCTGGAAGTACCTCAAAAAAAAATGAAACTTTCAAATCTATCAGGCATAAAAAAACCGCTGATTGCTCAGCGGTTTTTTGTTTTCGATTCTCAACCTGCCTTATGGCATTTCGTCGAACTCTGCGCCTTCTTTTTCTACTTGAGGTGGCATCAAGTGCTCTTTCTGGATGCCCAGTTTTAGCGCTAGTGCTGATGCTACGTAGATAGAAGAGTAAGTACCTACAGTGATACCAAGTAGAAGTGCGGTTGCGAAGCCGTGAATCATAGCACCACCCTGCATGAACAGTGCAATTACCACGAACAGCGTCGTACCAGATGTAATCAATGTACGGCTCAACGTTTGAGTGATTGAGGCGTCCATAATGTCTGAAGGTTCACCCTTACGCATCTTACGGAAGTTTTCACGAATCCGGTCAAATACAACGATGGTATCGTTGAGTGAGTAGCCCACAACCGTCAGTAGCGCAGCTACGATGGTCAGGTCAACTTCAATTTGTAGAAACGAGAAGACACCTAGCGTGATAATTATATCGTGAGCCAATGCCATTACCGCACCAGCCGCTAGACGCCATTCAAATCGCATCGATACATAAAGCAGGATACAGATCAGCGATACCAAGATCGCTAGACCACCAGCTTCTGTTAGCTCATCACCAACGTTGGGACCTACGAACTCAATACGACGCATTTCTACGCTTTCGCCAGTACCATCTTTGATAGCACCAATGATTTGGTTACCTAGCGTTTCACCAGAAACGTCATCACGTGGACGAAGACGGACCATGACTTCACGAGCACTACCGAAGTTTTGTACTGTCGCATCGCCAAAGCCTTTTGAATCTAGTGCTGCACGAATCTCTTCAAGGTTTGCTGGCTGTTCAAAACCGACCTCGATAAGCGTACCGCCAGTGAAATCTAGACCCCAATTAAGCCACTTGGTTGACAAAGTGAAGATAGAAGCAGCAATCATTATAATTGAAAAAACGAATGCTACTTTCGACCAACGCATAAAGCCGATCGTCTTCTCTGCTTTTAGAATTTGAAACATATTAATTCCCAGCCTTAGATCGACAATTTATCAACGCGTTTGCCACCGTAGATCAGGTTCACGATACAACGTGTACCAATAATGGCGGTGAACATTGAAGTTAAGATACCGATAGATAGAGTAACTGCGAAACCTTTCACCGCACCTGTACCGACCGCAAATAGAATGATTGCAGTAATTAGTGTTGTGATGTTCGCATCAGCAATCGTGCTGAATGCATTCGCGTAACCTTGGTGAATCGCTTGTTGTGGACTACGTCCATCACGAATTTCTTCACGGATACGCTCGAAGATCAGTACGTTCGCATCAACCGCCATACCGACTGTTAACACGATACCGGCTATCCCCGGAAGCGTCATGGTAGCGCCTGGAATCATCGACATAACACCAATGATAAGCACCAAGTTTGCCATTAGAGCGATGTTTGCAATCAAACCAAAGCCGCGGTAGTAAAGCAGCGTAAATAGCATTACGGCAACCATACCCCAGATACATGCTTGGATACCCATATCGATGTTTTGCTGGCCCATTGATGGACCAATGGTACGTTCTTCAACGATAGAGATAGGTGCAATCAGTGCACCAGCACGTAGTAGAAGTGCTAGGTTGTGTGCTTCTGCAGCAGAGTCGATACCTGTAATACGGAAGTTACGACCAAGAGCCGATTGAATCGTTGCTTGGTTGATGACTTCTTCATGCTTATCCAGAATAACTTTGCCTTCAGGCGTACGACGGCCACTGTCTTTGTATTCTGCAAACACGGTAGCCATTAGCTTACCAATGTTCTTCTTAGAGAACGCAGACATCTTATTACCACCTTCGCTGTCTAGCGAGATGTTAACTTGTGGACGACCATATTCATCAACACTTGAGCTTGCATCTGTGATGCTTTGACCGCCAAGAATAACGCGCTTCTTAAGCACAACTGGGCGACCATCACGGTCCATCTTGATTTCACTACCTGCTGGCGCACGACCATTTGCCGCTGCCGATAGGTCAGCTTTATCATCAACTTCACGGAATTCAAGCGTTGCCGTAGCTCCGAGAATTTCTTTTGCACGAGCAGTGTCTTGAACACCAGGCAGTTCAACTACGATGCGACTAGCACCTTGACGTTGAACCAATGGTTCCGCAACACCTAGTTCGTTGACACGATTACGTAAAATCGTAATGTTTTGCTCAACAGCATAGTTACGGATCTCTTGTAAACGTTGCTCAGTAAAGGTTGCAGTAAGAGCGTAACGGCCATTTGAATCAGAATCGACAAAAATCATGTCCGGGTGATTCTTTTCTAGCGTTGCTTTCGCTTCTGCTAATTGCTCTTCGTTACGCAACAACACTTCTACCGCTTCTTTTCCAGAAGGGCGGATTGCACGGTAACGAATCTTGGCGTCACGAAGTTCGCTACGGAAAGCTTCTTCTTGTTGACCAACAAGCTTTTCCATCGCTGCATCCATATCCACTTCCATTAAGAAGTGAACACCACCGCGAAGGTCAAGACCTAGCTTCAATGGTGACGCGCCAATCGCTTCTAGCCAATCGGGTGTAGAAGGTGCAAGGTTAAGTGCAACAATTGTGTCTTTGCCTAGCGCTTCGCTGATGACATCACGAGCACTGATTTGTGTGTCAGTGTCGTTAAAACGAACAAGAATTGATCCATCTTCGAGAGCAATGGATTTATGAGAAAGTTGCTCTTTGTTAAGAGCAGTAGTGACAGCATCCAGCGTTGACATATCTACAGAGGCGCCACGCGCCCCTGTAACTTGAATAGCCGGATCTTCACCGTAGATATTTGGAAGTGCGTATAACGCAGCGGTGATGATGGCAAAAAGCACCATCAAGTACTTCCATAATGGATAACGGTTTAGCACAGCGAGGATCCTTTAGCTGTTTTATAGAGACTTAAGCGTACCTTTTGGTAGCACTGCAGTGATGAAGTCTTTCTTGATTACTACTTCATTGTTCGCGTTAAGCTCAATTGAAATGTAGTCATTGTCTTCAGCAATCTTAGTGATTTTACCCACTAGGCCACCGCTAGTTAAAACTTCGTCGCCTTTGCCCATAGAAGCCATTAGGTTTTTGTGTTCTTTTACGCGTTTCGCTTGTGGGCGGTAAATCATGAAGTAAAAGATCACTGCGAACATGCCAAGCATGATTAGCATTTCAAAACCACCGCCTGCTGGCGCGCCTTCTGCTGCTGCGTGAGCCTGAGAAATAAACATTAAAACATCCTCATTATATTTTATTGATAATCAAACAAATTGGGCTTTCGCATTTTAGATTCAAGTCTGAGAGTAACTAATAGAGATCGCTCTCTCAAAAATAACGTGCGTTAGCCTACTTTATTAGCAAAAGCCTCTGGCGACATGCCAAAGGCTTTAATTCTTTTAGTTTTTCAATTACTGCTCTTTTGCTAGTGGTGGCACTTCACGGCCACGACGCTCATAGAACTCAGTAACAAATTCATCGAAGCGATCTTCATCAATTGCTTTACGAATGCTTTCCATCAGACGCTGGTAGTAACGCAGGTTATGGATTGTATTCAAGCGAGCGCCTAAGATTTCATTACAACGCTCTAAATGGTGAAGGTACGACTTGCTGTAGTTTTGACAAGTGTAACAGTCACAATGCGGATCCAATGGTGTTGTATCCGTTTTATGTTTCGCATTACGGATCTTGATCACACCACCAGTCACAAATAAGTGACCATTACGTGCGTTACGCGTTGGCATTACACAGTCAAACATGTCGATACCACGACGAACACCTTCAACCAAGTCTTCTGGCTTACCTACGCCCATCAAGTAGCGAGGTTTGTCTTCAGGAAGTTGAGGACAAGTATGCTCAAGAATACGGTGCATGTCTTCTTTAGGCTCACCTACTGCCAAACCACCAACCGCGTAACCGTCAAAACCGATTTCCGTTAGACCTTTTACCGACACATCACGTAAATCTTCGTAAACACCACCTTGGACAATACCAAATAGGTTGTTCGGGTTTTCTAGCTTCTCGAAGTGGTCACGTGAACGCTGTGCCCAGCGTAATGACATTTCCATCGATTTCTTCGCTTCATCGTGTGTCGCTGGGTAAGGCGTACACTCGTCAAAAATCATAACGATGTCAGAGCCCAGGTCTTTTTGAATTTCCATCGACTTTTCTGCGTCCATGAAAATCTTGTCACCGTTTACTGGGTTACGAAAGTGAACACCTTCTTCAGTGATCGTACGCATCTTACCAAGGCTGAATACTTGAAAGCCGCCTGAATCAGTAAGAATAGGACCGTGCCAGTTCATAAAATCGTGCAGGTCACCGTGCATTTTCATCACTTCTTGACCAGGACGTAGCCACAGGTGGAACGTATTACCTAGCAGAATTTCTGCACCAGTACCTTTTACTTCTTCTGGTGTCATACCTTTAACGGTACCGTAAGTACCTACTGGCATGAACGCAGGAGTTTGAACAGTGCCGCGTTCGAAAGTCAGTTGACCACGACGTGCATTGCCGTTTTTCTTCTTAAGATCGAATTTTAATTTCACGATGCCTCCGGATGTCAGAGAAACAGTCTGACTGAGTGTTTAGGGCTCTACCCTACTTTAAGGAGCGGTCGCTTTTCCTTGCGAGAGACAAAGCAATGGATGCTTTATTTCCTAGCTTACTGCTAGCACTCGTAAATCTATTTTTAACTACGCTGTTTTCTTCTTGATGAACATTGAATCGCCATACGAGAAGAAACGGTATTTGTTTTCCACCGCATGTTTGTAAGCATTCATGGTGTTCTCGTATCCAGCAAATGCACTCACCAACATGATCAGTGTTGATTCAGGCAAGTGGAAGTTTGTGATCAAGCAATCCACTAGCTGATATTCGTAACCAGGGAAAATAAAGATTTCAGTATCGCCAAAGAATGGGGCCAGCTCAGTCCCTTTTTGCAATGCGTCTTGCGCTGCACTTTCAAGTGAACGCACAGATGTGGTACCAACAGCAATAATTCGTCCGCCACGCGCTTTCGTCGCTTTAATTGCTTCGACGACTTCTTGTGGTACTTCTACGTACTCGGCATGCATGTGGTGATCGTTGATATTTTCCACTTTTACCGGCTGGAATGTACCCGCCCCAACGTGCAAAGTAACGTAAGCAAACTCTGCACCTTTCGCTTTGATTTTCTCCAAGAGAACATCATCAAAGTGAAGGCCCGCTGTAGGTGCCGCAACCGCACCTGGCTTTTGATTATATACCGTTTGGTAACGCTCTTTATCTGCATCTTCGTCTGGACGGTCGATGTAAGGAGGAAGCGGCATATGGCCGATTTCTTCCAGAATTTCTAGTACCGTCTTATCAGAACTAAATTTCAGTTCAAATAAAGCATCATGGCGTGCAACCATTTCTGCTGAATATTCATCATTCTCGCCAACAATAATGGTTGTACCTGGTTTTGGTGATTTAGAGCAACGAACGTGCGCGAGGATGCTTTTCTCATCCAACATGCGCTCCACCAGCACTTCTAATTTACCGCCCGATTCCTTGCGGCCAAAAAGACGAGCAGGAATAACACGAGTATTATTAAACACCACTAAGTCACCGGGTTGAACTTGGCCCAATACATCAGTAAATGTGCCATCAATGAGCTCTCCGGTATTGCCGTCCATTTGCAGCAGTCGGCTAGCGGTACGCTCTGGTTGAGGGTAGCGAGCGATGAGTTCATCTGGAAGGTCGAAATGGAAATCTGATACTTGCATGTTACTTGTCTTATCTATTGGTCAAATCACGTCTAGGCGACGATAAAATTGCGACGAGTTTTTCGCAGCAGACTAGTATATGTTTACATGCTGCAATAGCAAGCAAATCACCAGAATATAGCAGTAAAAGCCATGGTGAAGAGTGTAATAAAACGTGAAAAGCCTCGATTACTTGGCACTATTTTTAATTTGAGCCCCAAAGAGAGAACATGAAAAAAGCAAAGCAACGTATACCGCTGCTTATTAGTTTGGCATTCCAATCGCCCTATCAAACCTCACGCTTTCGCCACAAGAATAACGGCACGAATAAACCCAATAACCAAAACCCTAGACTGCCACCTTCATCATCTGAGCCTTTGAAATCACAGTTATTGGTCGCAATGCCATCGTGACACTCTTTATTGTCACCACTTTCATTGTTAGCACTTTTGATAAAATTCGGCGCAATGATGTAACGACTTGGTGGCGCATCGGCAGTGATGTAAGACTGTACCCAGTCGTAATAGTGGCTCACCTTGGTGTAGAAACTTGGGATCGTCAAAGAGCCACACGTTGGTAGAATAAGGGGGCCGCCACTAACAATACCAATTTGTTTGCCGGTCGCCACATCGACCAACGGGCCACCACTGTCACCTTTACATGCAGAGTTGCCATATTGAGTATGGCTATCTGGCTCCAATACATGGTTTTGTGTTGGTAGCGTACAAATTTTGGTTTGGTTGTCTCTTGAATCAATGATCCCCGGAAAACTGCTGCCAATTTCTAAACGCTCATAACATTTGTCGATGGGTAAAAATGTGCTAATGGTGGTTTTGAGCGTATTAGAAGGTTCAGAAGCATCCGGCTGAGTAGCCCCCCATCCAAACACTTGCACATTTTCGACACGTTGATTGGTCAGGTAATTATCGTTCCAATCCGCCGCCAAACGTGCTTCGATACTCTCCATGTCAACTTTACTCGCTAGGTCAGCAAAGCTCGCGTTTGCCACTGGGCGCGTGAGATACAGCAACGCGATGTCTGAATCTAAACCGGTTTGGATAGGTTTCACGTTGCCATTACTGTCGGTCTCAGCTTTTGAAATCCGGGTGTAATCCGGATGAACCACAACGTGAGACACCGGATAGAAGTTATCAAGCCCTGCAGAATTAAGTTCATACACATTCGCATTCACCGACAGCTCACCCGGCGGGGTCACATAGTAGGTTGCTTCATTGGTTCCTTGTCCCATCACCACACAGTGCGCCGCAGTCAGTACCCATTGCTCTGTCAGCATCGTTCCACCACACAGCGGAAACTCTGCCATATTACTTGCTCGCAAAGTAACGCGGTCAACAGGATCGGTTTGTTCATCTCCTAACACAATCGCCTGTGTTGATGGCACACTGAATGCCGCCACTGCCAGCGCAATAAGTTTGTTACACGTTGTTCGTTTCATCTAGGTTGCTGTCTTCAATTTGGTAAGCCTGGACGTATCTTCTTCGAGAGAAGAATCTTGGAACATCCAGCGAATAAAAATGTGCGATTCAATTCATTGGATTACCTTGGGGACACATTCAATATCAACTAAAAATGCCAACTGACTCGCACACAAACCGACTTATTCAAATTAATAAAAACACCAATAAAACACAGATTACGCAGCCCATCAGCATTGTGCTATTTAATTGATGAAAAACGAGTTAGCTCCCAGATATACAGAAAAATATTCTCTATATTTAAGAGAAGGACAATGCCGCTGGAGGTCTCTATGATCAAGGTTGAAGACATGATGACTCGTAATCCTCATACATTACTGCGCACGCACACCTTGCGTGATGCAAAAAGCATGATGGATGCGCTTGATATTCGACACATTCCGGTTGTTGATGCCAATAACCACTTACAAGGCTTGGTGACTCAACGCGACATTCTTGCTGCTCAAGAATCGAGCTTGCACCCAGATGAGGCTGAACAATCTTTTACTTTAGACACACCGCTCTACGAAATGATGCACACCAATATCATGACGGCAGAGCCTATCGCGGGGCTCAAAGAGAGCGCTATCTATATGCAAAAGCATAAAGTTGGCTGTCTACCTGTTGTCACCAAAGGTCGATTGGTCGGCATTATTACTGATAGTGACTTCGTGACGATTGCGATTAACTTATTGGAACTACAAGAAGAAGTGGAACCTGAAGAAATCGAGCAGGAAGAATAGTACGCAAGCGTATTCTCTTTGTTGTAAGTTTCGTTTTTACACCGGTTAAACGAAAAAAGAGCGGCAGGGTTGCCGCTCAAAATGCCATTACTGACGCTGATTAAGGAAGTGTTTCTCTGCCAATTAGAATTGGTCTTCTTCGGTCGAACCTGTCAATGCTGTCACTGAAGAGTTGCCACCTTGGATAGTATTGGTCATTCTATCGAAGTAACCTGTACCTACTTCTTGTTGGTGCGCAACAAACGTATAGCCTTTTTCAGCCGCTTGGAATTCAGGACGCTGAACTTTCTCAACATAATGACGCATACCTTCACCTTGAGCATAAGCGTGTGCCAGTTCAAACATGTTGAACCACATGTTGTGAATGCCTGCTAGCGTGATGAATTGGTACTTGTAGCCCATGTCTGCAAGCTCTTGTTGGAACTTAGCAATGGTTTCTGCATCTAGGTTTTTCTCCCAGTTGAATGAAGGCGAGCAGTTGTACGCCAACAATTGATCTGGGTATTCAGCGTGAATTGCTTCTGCAAACTTACGTGCTTCTTCCAAACATGGCGTAGCCGTTTCACACCAAATTAGGTCTGCATATGGTGCGTAAGCCAGGCCGCGAGAAATCGCTTGGTCGATACCCGCGCGAACGCGGTAGAAACCTTCTTGAGTACGCTCACCTTCGATGAAGTCTTTATCATATGGGTCGCAATCTGAAGTAATGAGATCCGCCGCATTCGCATCAGTACGAGCAATAACTAATGTTGTTGTACCCGCTACGTCAGCAGCCAAACGAGCTGCAACGAGCTTTTGTACCGCTTCTTGCGTAGGAACTAATACCTTACCACCCATATGGCCACACTTTTTCACCGATGCTAACTGGTCTTCAAAGTGAACGCCCGCGGCACCGGCTTCGATCATCGATTTCATTAGTTCGTAAGCGTTAAGCACACCACCAAAGCCCGCTTCAGCATCCGCTACGATAGGTAGGAAGTAATCAATACCACCTTCATCTTCAGGCGTCTTACCAGCAGCCCACTGAATTTGGTCTGCACGACGGAATGAGTTGTTGATGCGTTTTACTACTGACGGTACAGAATCTACTGGGTAAAGAGATTGGTCTGGATACATCGTCGAGGCGGTGTTGTTATCCGCCGCTACCTGCCAGCCTGACAAGTAAATCGCTTCAATACCTGCTTTAGCTTGTTGAACCGCTTGACCACCCGTTAGCGCACCAAGACAGTTTACGTAACCTTTTTTCGCACTACCGTTGACCAGTGACCAAAGTTTGTCTGCACCACGTTGTGCAATTGTGTTTGCAGGCACCATAGAGCCACGCAGTTCCACCACTTCCTCGGCAGTGTAAGTACGCTTCACATTTTTCCAGCGTGGGTTAGTTGCCCAGTCTTTTTCCAGAGCTTCAATTTGTTGGCGGCGAGTTAAGTTAGTCATTGGTCTATCCCTCTTTATAATTTGCACTTTATGCGTGTGCGTTGAGTTTCCGTTCTCAGGCAGTACTTCCCTATCTGCCTTGAAAATCCTTCACGTTATTGGTGTTACAGTTATTCTTTATTAATCCAGGTAGTCATAACCAGGAACTGTCAAAAAGTTGGTCAGTTCATCGCTCGTCGTGAGCCTTGCCATTAAGTCTGCTGCTTCTTCAAATCGACCCTCATGGTAGCGCTGCTCGCCAATTTCTTGCTTCACGACTTCAATCTCCTCTTTGAGATAGAGCTCGAACAGCTCTTTAGTGACCTTTAATCCGTTGTCTAGCGACTTGCCGTGTTGAATCCATTGCCAGATAGAGGCGCGTGAGATTTCTGCCGTTGCTGCGTCTTCCATCAGTCCGTAAATCGGCACACAACCATTGCCAGAAATCCAAGCTTCGATGTATTGCAGCGCAACGCGAATATTGTGGCGCATTCCGCCTTCAGTGCGCTCGCCTTCACAAGGCTCAAGCAGTTCAGCTGCTGTAATAGGCGCATCCTCTGCACGGCTCACATCCAACTGGTTGGTGCGTTCACTCAGCACAGCACTAAAGACTTCCATAGCAGTGTCAGCCAAACCTGGATGAGCCACCCAAGTACCGTCGTGGCCGTTGTTAGCTTCTAACGATTTGTCAGTCTGGATCTTGTCTAATACTTTTTGATTCTCTTTCGGGTCTTTAGCTGGGATAAATGCGGCCATTCCTCCCATCGCGAAAGCACCTCGTTTATGGCAAGTACGTACCAATAATCGCGAGTAAGCGTTTAAGAATGGCTTGTCCATCGTTACCACTTGGCGATCTGGCAGTACTCGGTCTGAGTGTTTTTTCAATGTTTTGATGTAGCTAAAGATGTAATCCCAGCGACCACAGTTCAAACCAACGATGTGTTCTTTAAGCGAGAACAGAATCTCGTCCATTTCGAATACCGCTGGTAAGGTTTCAATCAGCACCGTCGCTTTGATGGTGCCTGTATCCAAACCGAAGTAGTCTTCCGTGAAATGGAACACTTCGCTCCACCACTTCGCTTCGTGATGCGATTGCAGTTTTGGAAGGTAGAAATAAGGGCCACTGCCTTTTTGAAGTAACGCTTTGTAGTTGTTATAGAAATACAGAGCGAAATCGAATAGCGCACCTGGAATGATCTGACCGTGCCACGTAACGTGTTTTTCTTTTAAATGAAGGCCGCGAACACGGCAGATCAACACCGCTGGGTCATCTTCCAGCTGATAATGTTTGCCATTGCCAGGATTGGTGTAACTGATGGTGCCATTAACAGCATCGCGCAAGTTAATTTGACCATCTAGCACTTTACTCCATGCAGGAGACATTGAATCTTCGAAGTCTGCCATGAACACTTTTACATTCGCATTCAGTGCGTTAATCACCATCTTGCGGTCAGTTGGTCCGGTAATCTCCACACGGCGATCTTGCAGATCTTGTGGGATTCCTAGGATCTTCCAACTTCCTTCACGGATGTCTTGTGTCTCTGGTAGAAAATCTGGTAGCTCACCAGCATCAATACGTGCTTGCTTCTCTTCTCTTGCTTCCAGCAACTGTTCAACACGTCCGGCAAATTTTTCACACAGTAGAGATAAAAAGGTTTGGGCTTCAACAGGGAAAATTGCTTGATGTTCTGGAGCAACGACTCCATTCACCTCAAGCATGCCTTGGGTTTGCTTTAGTTGTTGTGTTTTTTGTTCTGTCTGAGCAAGCATAATCATTCATCCTTAACGTGCTTTATCAATCTTGGGCAGTCAGCGTAAAGCTACATTTGTAAGTTATGAACAACAAATTACATCCTTTAACTTTGTGTTCAACTCGTCTAGCCATGCCGATAGATTGCGTAATGCTACGTGTATTTTCAATCTAGACATAAGTCGTATCGGCCTTTAAATAAGCTATATCAACAAAGGGTTTAGTGAAACCCCTAATATAAACAAAACAGAAAATTCAAAGTTTTATTCCGCAAGGTAAAAACCATCTATCAAGCGCCTTATTTTGTAAGTTATTACGTAATAAAATTACATTAAATTTAAAGTCGCTTTGTAATTTCAAACAAGCGTATGAATATTGACAGGTAAACAAACACCTTGTACTCACAAGGGCTGAAGAGATGGATTTAAACAGGGGTCAAACAAGACATGCAGGGCTTTGTGTAAAATTAACATTGTGAAATTTCACTATTTTATGAAAGCTTCATCAAAGAAGAGCTGTAAAATTTTACAAGTCAAAGTTTACCAGCAGAATAAAATACTAGAAAGCGCACTGTTTCCAGTGCGCTTTTAGATAAATAATGGAGAAGTAAGGGCTAATACTAATAGCTAAAGCAGCTCTGAAACGACTTCTGCAAGTTGATTAAATGTTTTCGTTCTTGACGAGCTCGGACGCCAAACTAAGCCGATTTCGCGATAAGCTTGTTTACCTGGAGGATCGATCACGACTAAATTCTGGTTATGCAGCAAGCCATGGTCGATAGCCATTTGAGGAATGAACGTTGTTCCCAAACCATTCGCAACCATTTGCACCAGTGTATGGAGGCTGGTTGCCGTAAACGGATTGATTTTTTCTTTGTCTGTTAATTTACACGCTGATACCGCATGTTCCGTTAAGCAATGTTCTTTCTCTAGTAGAAAGACGGATTCGTCAGGTAAATCCGCGTAACGAATCGGCACAGGGACCGATTGGGCTTGATTAGCGCTTATAACCATTCGAAACGGATCCTTACCCACTACTCGGCTTTCCATCCCATCAATTTCGACTGGTAACGCTAAAATAAGCACATCCAGCTCACCATGTCTGAGCGCTTGGAGTAAGTTTGTCGTCGTGTCTTCTCTTAATAAAAGGTTCAGTTGTGGGAAACGGTAGTTCACCTCTTGTACCAAATCACACAGTAAAAACGGAGCAATTGTTGGTATGCATCCTACTTTTAGCTGGCCTTGCATATCGTCGCCTTGGCACATACGTCCGAGCTCGACCAAATCTTGCCCTTTTGCTAACAGCTCTCGCCCCTGCTTTACTACCATTTCTCCTGTTTGGGTAAAAACCAGTGGACTTTTCTTGTCTTTCTTTTCATATAATGGACAGCCAATCAACTCCTCTAAGTTTTGAATACCCTTACTTAAAGTCGACTGACTGACAAAACAACGCTCTGCAGCGTCACTAAAATGTCTTGTTTCATGCAGTGTGACTAAATAGTGTAACTGCTTCAAACTGGGCCATTTATTCATAATTGTATTTGTATCTACCGCCGTTCCAGTGATCGAGTTAAGAGTTTTGTTATTATCGTTTTTTTCGATTAACTCAATCTATTTATTTCGCTTTTTTCAATACTACAATCTGTACTATAGTTTGTCTCGTACAAACACGAACCAAACCGACACAACTGAATTCGGTTTGGAGCTAACCATACTTTTTAGGAGCAAAAAAATGGTACTAGTAGGTCGTCAAGCCCCTGATTTTACTGCAGCAGCTGTTCTAGGTAACGGTGAAATCGTTGAAAACTTCAACTTTGCAGAGTTCACTAAAGGTAAGAAAGCAGTAGTATTCTTCTACCCACTAGATTTCACTTTCGTTTGCCCATCTGAGCTAATCGCATTCGACAACCGTCTAGCTGACTTCCAAGCTAAAGGTGTTGAAGTAATCGGTGTTTCTATCGATTCTCAGTTCTCTCACAACGCATGGCGTAACACTGCTATCGAAGATGGCGGTATCGGTCAAGTTAAGTACCCACTAGTTGCTGACGTTAAGCACGAAATCTGTAAAGCTTACGACGTTGAGCACCCAGAAGCAGGCGTTGCTTTCCGTGGTTCTTTCCTAATCGACGAAGAAGGCGTTGTACGTCACCAAGTAGTTAACGACCTACCACTAGGCCGTAACATCGACGAAATGCTACGCATGGTTGACGCTCTTAACTTCCACCAGAAGCACGGCGAAGTATGTCCTGCACAATGGGAAGAAGGTAAAGCAGGTATGGACGCATCTCCAAAAGGTGTTGCAGCGTTCCTATCTGAGCACGCAGCTGACCTAGGCAAAAAATAATAGACCTTCACCCTAGCTCAACGGGTGTGATGGTTGGATGTATATAAAGCAAAAAGCTAATGCGGAAAACCGCAAACGCCAATCAGTCTAAGTAAAGTCCTATCAAAGCCCAGAGCCTCTGCTCTGGGCTTTCTTTTTCCTTCAGATAAACCGCCAAAATGAGGTAACGCTTTAGCGTAAACTTTACCTCTATTTATCATCCCCTCCATACAGATTCTGCTTACTTGCCCTGTTAATATCTTAGCCACAACACCTATTTGTAACGTTAGCAGGATAAATGAACGTGGTTACTCACCTAGAAGTCTGTATCGATAATATTGAATCTCTGCACTACGCCATTGCTGGCGGCGCCACTCGGATTGAACTTTGCTCCTCTTTGGCTTTAGGCGGACTAACACCCAGTTATGGTTTTATGCAGCAAGCGGCTAAGCTTTCTAGTGTTCCAGTTTATGCCATGATCCGCCCACGCCAAGGTGACTTCTTCTACAATGAAGAAGAGATCGAAATGATGCGTTGGGATATTGAAGCAGCTCACCAATCAGGCTTGAGCGGTGTCGTGTTCGGCGTGCTCACTCAAGACGGTGATATTCATATGCCTTACGCGGCTGCGCTGTGTGAATTTGCTCAAGCGCTTGGCTTAGGCGTGACCTTCCATCGTTCCTTTGACCAGTGTCGTGACGCTGAAAAAGCTTTGGAAGAAGTGATCAGCTTAGGTTGTGAACGTATTTTAACCTCCGGTCTTGCGCCTTCAGCACCACAAGGGATCGATGTGCTTAGAGCTTTGGTTAAGCAAGCCCAAGGACGCATAGCAATCATGGCGGGTGCTGGCGTTAATGCGAGTAACGTACGTGCGTTAGTAGAAGACACTCAAGTTCCTGAAATCCATCTGTCAGGCAAAACCACACGCCCTAGCCAAATGACCTTTGTTGCTGAACAAAGCAAAATGGGCGCATCCGATGTCGATGATTTTTTAATCCCCATCACAAGTACACAAGCCATTACCGATGTCGTAGCAGCTCTCAAATAGACCACCGTAACCTCACGCGCATAGCTTTTGAGTGCTAACATATTGTTTATCAAGGAGTGAGGAAATGTGTATGTCTAAATTGAAGAAAAAGGAATACGAAAAGGAGCTCAAAAACCTTCAAGTTGAGCTCGTAAAACTTCAAGAGTGGGTCAAACACAAAGGGTTAAAAGTGGTGGTTCTGTTTGAAGGACGTGATGCTGCGGGCAAAGGCGGAGTGATAAAGCGAATTACAGAAAAGCTAAACCCGCGTGTTTGTCGCGTAGTGGCTCTGCCTGCACCGACAGAAAAAGAAAAAACGCAATGGTACTTCCAACGTTACGTCGCTCATTTACCATCTGCTGGTGAAATCGTTTTATTTGACCGAAGTTGGTATAACCGAGCAGGTGTCGAAAAAGTCATGGGGTTCTGTACTCCAGACGAATACCAGGAGTTTTTACGCTCTTGCCCTGAATTCGAGAGAATGTTGCAACGATCTGGGATTATTCTGATTAAGTATTGGTTTTCGGTTTCAGACGAAGAGCAGGAAAAACGTTTTCTAGGTCGAATTAATACGCCGATCAAACGTTGGAAATTCAGCCCAATGGATTTAGAGTCACGTCATCGCTGGGCGGAGTATTCGGAAGCAAAAGATAAGATGTTTGCCTATACAGACACGAAAAACTGCCCTTGGTGGATCGTCCCTTCTGATGACAAAAAGAAAGCGCGCTTGAACTGTATCAGTCATTTACTAAGCCAGATTGACTACAAAGCACTTGAGTACTCACCCATCGAATTACCTGAACTCAATAAAGAAGGTTACGTCAGAGCGCCCATTGATGATCAGACCTTCGTTCCTGATAAATATTAACGTGCTTTCCTTCTCTCTAATAAATAGGCCAGCCTAAAAGCTGGTTTATTTGTTGAAGTCAGTTACTTCAGTACGTCATCAATACTTTGATCACCTAGGTGGCGTACATCTTTCCCTTTCACAAAGTAAATAATGTATTCACAGATGTTCTGGCAGCGGTCCCCCACGCGTTCAATCGCGCGTGCAGACCACATCACTTGCAGAATATTAGGGATATTTTTTGGATCTTCCATCATGTAAGTCATCAACTGACGAATCACCGCTTCATACTCGGCGTCTAGTTTGTCATCTTGTTTATGCACCTCTGCTGCCGCTTCTACATCCATGCGGGCAAACGCATCTAAAACCTGATGCAGCATATTAATTGCCTGACGGCAGAGAGGCTCTAACGACACTTGGAATTGTCGTTCTTTTGATGATGGGCTTTCAATGGCAACGTAAGCAATGCGTGTCGCCACATCACCGATGCGTTCTAAATCCGTGATCGTTTTGATGATAGCCATGATTAAGCGCAAGTCTTTTGCCGTTGGCTGACGCTTAGCAATAATGCGTGTACAGGCGTCATCGATCGAGACTTCCATCGCATTCACTTTATGATCGTCACGCACAACCTTACGCGCCAGTTCGATGTCTTCTTTATGCAAGGCTTGAATAGCATACGAAAGCTGCTGCTCTACCAAGCCTCCCATGGTTAATACATGAGTACGAATCGATTCTAGCTCTACGTTAAATTGTCCTGAAATATGACGTCCAAAGTGCATGATGTTCCTTATTCCGTATAGAGTCGCGACTTAACCGTAGCGACCCGTAATGTAATCTTCGGTCTGTTTCTTCATTGGCGAAGTGAAGATCGAGTCCGCGTCAGAGTATTCAATTAACTTACCCATATGAATGAATGCAGTATGATCGCTCACTCTCGCCGCTTGTTGCATGTTATGGGTAACGATAACCACAGTATATTGAGTCTTCAGCTCATTGATAAGCTCTTCAATAGTTAAAGTTGAGATTGGATCCAACGCTGATGTTGGCTCGTCCAATAACAGGACTTCCGGCTCAATCGCCACCGCGCGCGCAATGACCAAGCGCTGTTGCTGACCACCAGATAAACCAAATGCGTTCTCATGCAAGCGGTCTTTTACCTCATCCCACAACGCCGCTGAGCGCAAGGATCGCTCCACTGCGTCATCTAAACTACGGCTGTTTTTTACACCTTGTAAGCGTAAGCCATAAACTACGTTTTCATAAATAGACTTAGGAAATGGATTGGGTCTTTGAAACACCATCCCCACTCGGCGTCGAAGTGTCGCAACATCGACATTAGGATGATAAACATTCTTGCCATGGAGACGCACTTTACCTGTGACTCGACACCCTTCCACTAAGTCGTTCATGCGATTGATGCAACGTAATAACGTCGACTTTCCACACCCTGAAGGACCGATAAAAGCGGTGACTCGCCCTTTGGGAATTCGCATCGAAATATCATGCAGCGCCTGAGTTTGACCATAGAACAGATTAAGGTTCTCGATTGAGATGGCTGTTTGTTCATCCGTTAAATTATGAACGTCCAATGGTGGCTCATAACCTAATGTACTATCAAAATTAAACATACTTAATCTTGTCCTAACGTTCTGTATTTTTCTCGTAAATTATTGCGAATACTGATTGCTGTTAAGTTTAGCCCGACAATCACTGTCACGAGTAAGAAAGAGGTGGCATAAACTAATGGTCGCGCCGCTTCGATGTTGGAGGTTTGAAAGCCAACATCGTAAATGTGAAAACCTAAATGCATGAACTTTCTATCCAAATGCACATAAGGGAATTGTCCGTCAACCGGTAAACTGGATGCCAATTTCACGACCCCCACCAGCATCAGTGGCGCTACTTCGCCAGCTGCACGCGCAATCGCAAGGATCAAACCTGTGATAATAGCTGGCGTCGCCATAGGCAAAACCACGCGCCATAGCGTTTCGAACTGAGTTGCACCAAGTGCCAGAGAGCCATGTCGTACGGAGCTCGGAATTCGAGTTAAACCTTCTTCTGTCGTCACAATCACAACTGGAAGCGTCAGCACGGCAAGAGTTAGTGCAGACCATAACAAACCCGGCGTACCAAAGGTTGGTGCCGGTAGCTTCTCCGCATAGAATACGTTGTCGATAGAGGCACCAATCGTATAAACGAAGAAACCTAAACCAAACACGCCATAAACAATCGATGGAACACCCGCTAGGTTTATAACCGCAATACGAATAACTCTGGTTAGAGCGTTATTCTTAGCATATTCATGTAGATAGATAGCGGCGATCACCCCAAGTGGCATCACAATGATCGACATAATGAGTACTAAGAAAACCGTACCAAATATCGCAGGGAACACGCCTCCTTCGGAGTTAGACTCTCTTGGATCTTCAGATAAAAACTTCCAAACCTGTTTTCCCCAATGCATGACTTTATCAGGCAGTGACATTTGGTTTGGATACCAGTAGTCCAAAATATCTTCGAGCGGAATCGATACTTGTGACCCCGTCATATCCTCGGCAATCAAGGCATAGTCAGAGAGCTGAAGTCGTAAACCATCAAGTTGCAAATCTAACGTCGCAAGCGCTTTTTCTATCTGCTCTTTTTTCGTCTGATTTTCCTTTAAGAAGCTTTCTGTCAGCGTGTCATTCAATTCATGCTTGCGCTTTTCTAATCGCAACTGCTCTAGCTTCCAACCAAGCTCTTTAAGCTGATCGACCACCAAAGAATCAATCTCATGGCGCAGAGTTTCTGCATCATCAAGCTTTTTATTTAGTATCGATTGAATATCACTGGTGTATATATTATCGCCATCTTGAAACGCCACCAGCTTACCAAAGAAATAACCACCGCTACTGCGCTCTATCACCGCCCACTCTTTTGGCGTCGTGGGCTCATCCAACTGCATTTGTAATACGGAGATAAAATCGGCGGGGTACAACTCTCGGTTAGCGATTTTGATACTGAGTCGCGTGGCAAAATCTTCATCGTCTTCTAACTGTTGTGCTGCGCTTTCAGGCAAATAACTCTTCGGTACAAAGCTGCGCTCATACACTTGACCAATCAGAATAGTATTTTCATGTAGCACTTCACCTTGTACAGGAGTCAGCGCTGCAACATTCCACTGATACAAGGGCGCTGGCCAAAAGTAAGTCAGGCCTTTCCAGCCGATAAGGAGTAACAACCCTAATACCGACAACAAACTGATGCTGACTGCACCGCCTGTTAGCCATATCCACGGTGCGCCAGAACGAATCCAATTTAACACGTTATTACTCGCTCTTTATTCAAACCATTATTACAACGCACGGTACTTATCTCTCAGTCTCTGACGAACCCACTCCGCAAGCGCGTTTACTGCAAACGTAAACACAAATAAAATCAATGCAGCTAGGAACAGCAGGCGATAATGCGAACTTCCAACTTCCGACTCTGGTAACTCAACGGCGATGGTCGCCGACAGGCTGCGCAATCCTTCCAAAATATTCCAATCCATTAATGGCGTATTGCCCGTTGCCATTAACACAATCATGGTTTCGCCAACAGCGCGTCCCAGGCCCATCATAATGGCAGAAAAAATACCTGGGCTTGCAGTAAGCAAGACAACATAGATTAAAGTTTGCCAAGGCGTGGCCCCTAATGCCAAAGAGCCATCCGATAAATGCTTCGGTACAGAGAAAATGGCATCTTCGGCAATGGTAAAAATCGTCGGGATAACAGCAAACCCCATCGCTAACCCCACCACCAATGCATTGCGTTGATCGTAACCAATACCATGCTCGGTTAAGAATAAGCGCATATCGCCACCAAAGAACGTCTGCTCAATCGTAGGCGAAATCCACACTCCAAGCCCAATCAGTACCAATATGACAGGCATGAGCACTAAAGCATGCCAACCATTAGGCAGACGATTCCGCAAAGGTTGCGGTATTAATGCCCATAGCCCGCCCATAATCATGGTGCTCAAGGGCAAAACAAACAGCATAACGACGATCGTAATCAAATGATCTTCGACAATAGGCGCGAACCACAATCCCGCGAGGAAACCTATGATCACCGTCGGCAGTGCTTCCATTAGCTCAATCGACGGTTTTACTACACGACGCATGCGTGGCGACATAAAGTAAGCCGTATAAATAGCACCTAGCACTGCGAGCGGTACTGAAAACAGCATCGCAAACATCGCCGCTTTTATCGTTCCAAACGCAATAGGTACTAGGCTGAACTTAGCCTCAAAGTTATCGCTCGCCGAAGTCGATTGCCACACAAATTCAGGCTCAGGATACCCTTCGTACCACACTTCTTGCCATAATGAAGACAATGAAATTTCCGGATAGGCATTGTCCACTTCCGCAACATTTAACGCATTATTTTGCCAAGTGATTAAGTAGCGTTCATTGTTAGACATTGCTGCGATTGCGGGCGCTTGATTGTACGCACGCTTAAACAACACCAGTTTTTCACTGGTTGTATAATGGCTTTGCAACGTGCCGTTGGTGTAAAAGCTATAAAATCCTTTTCGATGAGAATCCGGCAACAAATACTTAAGCTCTGACGCCAATTTAAAATCACGAATATGCGTTAACGTGCGTTTTTCTTCTTGCAGCGTATCAAACCATTGCGACACCCGACCATCGTTGTGCGTCACCAAAAGCGAGTAAGCACCAGCCAATAAGTCTATCGTACGAACGGAATGCTTCTTATCACCTTGAGTGAGATCGACCACCTCTCGCACAGCAAATTTACGTGCGGTTTTCTTTAACACGATCAACTCAGAGCCATCGCGCAAATAAAGCGTTTCACCGTCAGGTGTCAATAACATTTGCTGAGGCGTATCAAAACCTGAAGAGAACGTAAAATCAATCGTTGTAGGAGGCGTACCCAAAGACGAAGCCACTTGCCAGCGAGCTTTCACTTCACCGCTTTGTGTCTGCCAAACAACCGTTGGTAAGGGCGTCGAAGCTGCGAATACAAACTGAGTCACAGGATCTTGAGGCGTACTTAGTGTCAGATCCATGCTGGTGTCTAGCTCAATCACTTCCGGAGGACGTGTATTTTCTCTCAACGTGGCATTAAATTCTGGCTTGAAAAGGTTCGCTTTACCCTGCCCATCAACAAATCCATACCAACCTAGCCCAGGAGCAGATTGAGAGAAAGCGACGGGTTTCTGGACGATTTGCTGTGTATACACCGCAGGTTTCGTAGGCTCGTCCATCGACAAATATTGAATCTCACCACTTTGGGTTAGGACGAACGCAAGCTGGGCGTAATCATCCACTGAAATCGCAAGTGGTGTTTCAATATGAGTGGCTCGAATGGCTTGGTTGGTTTTGATCTCCGCATCAGAAAAAAGCGGAATGATCACCATGGCGAGGTAGACAAAGATCAAAATAAGCGCCGCGAGTACGCCGACACCACCGGATGTCACTGCAAGTCGAACTAAACGATCTTTTATCAGTCGTTTCTTATCTTTTTCCTGCAATGAAAACTCGGCTTGTGCCATTTAAATCTCTGCCTTTTTTGACTTAGTACTAGAATATGTCGTTAAGATGACAATTATATTACAGATCACATTAAACACCTGAAAAGAATACAACTCTTATGCAATGCGTGGTATGAAATAAATCTGTAATGAAAATCTCATAATGTTCTCACTCATCCATTTTTCCAAGATGAGTACGTATTACTTCACTTTTGGCTAGGTAAGGTTATGAGCGCAGAAAAACTATATATAGAAAAAGAACTGAGTTGGTTGTCTTTCAACGAACGAGTATTACAAGAAGCTGCCGATAAAACCGTCCCTTTGATCGAACGTATTCGCTTTCTTGGGATCTTTTCCAACAATTTAGATGAATTTTACAAAGTACGCTTTGCGGACGTGAAGCGCAGAATCCTAATCAGCCAAGAGCGCGGTGGCAGTGATAGCCCTAAACGACTGTTAACCAAAATGCAGTCGAAAGCACTAAAGCTTAACGAACAATTTGATGAGCTTTACAGCGAATTGATTCGAGAAATGGCGCGACGTCGCATTTTCTTGGTCAACGAACAGCAACTGGATGAATCGCAACAAAAGTGGATCGCGAAATACTTCCGTAGAGAGGTAATGCCGCATATCACTCCCCTCCTAATGAAAGACGAGATCGATGTTCTGCAATTTCTCAAAGACGAGTACGCTTACATCGCCGTAGAACTGCGTAAAGAAGAACATTACCAGTACGCTCTGATCGAAATTCCGACCGATCACCTTCCCCGCTTTGTGATGGTACCAGAACAGAAAGGAAAGCGTCGAAAAACCATCATCTTACTTGATAATATTATCCGCCACTGTTTGGACGAGCTGTTCAAAGGCTTTTTTGATTATGATGATCTTAGCGGCTATGCGATGAAAATGACGCGTGACGCTGAATACGATTTACGCAATGAAATCGAGTACAGCTTGCTTGAACAAATGTCAGAGGGTGTCAATCAGCGACTGACAGCAAAGCCCGTTCGCTTCGTCTACGAACGCGATATGCCGCCTCAAATGTTAGAGTTTCTGTGTAACAAACTTAATATCTCTAACTACGATAACCTTATCCCCGGCGGACGCTATCACAACTTTAAAGACTTCATCGGCTTTCCAAATGTTGGACGAGAGTATCTTGAAAATAAACCTCTCCCGCCAATGAAATGTGCCGATTTCGAAGGTTATGCCAACAGCTTTGACGCGATTAAAGCGAAAGATATTCTGCTCTATTATCCCTACCACACTTTTGACCACATTAGTGAGTTAGTGCGCCAAGCCTCCTTCGATCCCAAAGTACTTAGTATCAAGATTAACATTTATCGCGTCGCGAAAGATTCTCGCTTGATGAACTCTTTAATTGATGCAGTGCACAACGGCAAAAATGTCACTGTGGTCGTCGAACTGCAAGCTCGCTTTGATGAAGAAGCCAATATCGAATGGTCAAAAGTATTAACCGAAGCGGGTGTGCACGTCATCTTTGGTGCGCCTGGTCTTAAGATTCACTCAAAGCTACTGATGATTAGCCGCCGCGAAGGTGAAGAAATTATTCGCTACGCACACATCGGCACAGGCAACTTCCATGAGAAGACGGCACGAATTTATACCGACTTCTCCCTGCTTACGGCAGATCAAGAGATCACTAATGAAGTCCGTAATGTCTTCGGTTACATTGAGAATCCATACCGACCAGTGAAGTTCAATCACCTTATGGTATCTCCTCGTAATTCTCGAACCCAAATCTACCGCTTAATCGATAATGAAATTGCGAATGCCAAGCTAGGGAAAAAAGCCGCTCTTACGATCAAGGTCAATAACCTAGTCGATAAAGGCATCGTCAATAAGCTTTATGGAGCAAGTACTTCCGGTGTAAAAATAAACATGATCATTCGAGGCATGTGCTCATTAGTACCGGGCATTGAGGGGATCAGCGACAATATTCGCATCATCAGTATTGTTGACCGCTTTCTTGAGCACCCTCGCGTGGTGATCACCCACAATGATGGCGATCCGCAAGTTTATATCTCCTCCGCAGACTGGATGACAAGAAATATTGATCACCGTATCGAAGTAGCTGTACCAGTCCGTGATCCACGTTTGAAACAGAGAATTATTGATATAACGAATATCCATTTTACCGATACAGTAAAGGCTCGTTTAATAGATAAAGAAATGAGTAACGCTTACGTACCACGAGGTAATCGCAAAAAAGTTCGCTCTCAAATCGCTATCTATGACTATCTTAAAAATATAGAAAAGCAAACTAGAAAACAAAATTCAGATGCCTCAAATACTTGAACAAGATACTCGCTACATTGCCGCGATAGACCTCGGCTCAAACAGTTTCCATATGGTGGTGGCCAAAGTTGTCGGCAGTGACCTACAACTGGTTAGTCGTCATAAACAACGTGTTCGCTTAGCATCAGGACTCGACAGTGAATTGAACTTAAGTCACGCCGCAATGGAGCGTGCGCTAGAATGCTTAGCCATGTTCGCTGAAAGGTTGCAAGGGCTTGATGAGTCAAATGTACGTATCGCCGCCACACACACACTAAGACGCGCTAAAAATGCCCACCTTTTCATCGAGCGTGCAAAAGAAGTGATGCCTTTCCCAATAGAAATTATCCCTGGAGAAGAAGAAGCCCGCCTGATTTACTTAGGTGTCGCGCACACTCAAGTAGAATCCAACTCCAAACTAGTCATCGATATCGGAGGCGGCAGTACCGAGATGATCATTGGACAAGAATTTGAGCCTGAGCTTCTCAACAGTAAACAGATGGGATGCGTCAGTTTTACAGAGCAATACTTTAAAAACGGCAAACTGTCAGGCAAAAACTTCAGTAAGGCGATGTTAGCGGCCGAACAAAAACTCGAGTCCATCGCCTCAACATATCGTAAAAAGGGCTGGGATATTGCTCTCGGCTCATCAGGAACCATCAAAGCGATTCAAGAAGTGCTAGTAGGATTAGGTTTTGAAGATGGCCTGATCACAGCGAGTCGACTGGATACACTTATCGAAACTCTGTGTAAATTTGATTCAATTGAAGATATTGAACTGACTGGTCTAACAGAAGAACGTAAACCCGTATTCGCAGCAGGCGTAGCGATTTTGTCCGCGATTTTCAAAGCGCTTCGCATTGAGCAGATGTTTTTCTCCGATGGTGCTCTGCGCGAAGGCCTGTTGTACGAAATGGAAGAGCGTTTTGCGCGCTCCGATATTCGCATGCGCACCACAGAAAATTTAGCCAACAAGCACCGGGTCGACTTAGAGCATGCCGCTCGTGTTAAGGGGCATGCACGTGAGATGTTATGTCAGGTACGCTCTGAACTAGGCATTAAGAAAAAGAGTGAGTTATTTGACTTACTAGAGTGGGCAGCGTTGCTTCATGAAGTCGGATTAAGTATTAACTTGCGTAGTTTCCATCGCCACTCTTTTTATATTCTGTTGCACTCCACCCTACAAGGCTTCAACCGTGAGCAGCAATTAGTGCTTGCAACATTAGCTCGCTTCCAGCGTAAAGCGCTCAAATTGCAAGAACTACCAGATTTCAACCTCTATAAACAGAGTGACGTTATAAGCCTCATCAAAATATTACGACTTTCTATCGTATTAAATGGGCAGCGTAATGAAGATCCATTGCCTGATATCACCTTATCTATCAAAAATGACGAATGGATTCTCACATGCACAGATGAAGCATGGCTAGAAAACAATAAATTACTTCACGCGGATTTACAGGAAGAACAAGAACGTTGGGACAGCGCGAAGTGGACACTCACTTTCTGATCTCGTACTGTCCATACCTAAATAAAAAGTCGGCTTACAGGCCGACTTTTTTTAACTCTTCTTCTGCAAAGTCTGCCGTAATGGGCACATAACCATCTTTCTCAACCAACGCTTGTCCCTGAGCAGAAAAGATAAAGCGAATAAACTCAGCTTCAATTGGTGTTAATGGGTAATCAGGGTGCTTATTCACGTAAACATATAAGTAACGTGATAGTGGGTACTTACCACTAACAATATATTCTCGCGTTGGAGTCACGTAGTCATTTCCCATTTTAGCCACAGGGACTAAGCGCACGCCTGCCACTCGATAACCGACACCGGAATAACCAATTCCACTGATGGTTGACGCTACAGCTTGCACAACTGACGCGGAGCCTGGCTGCTCGTTAACTCGGGTCTTGAAATCGCCGCCACACAAGGCATTGCTTTTGAAGTAACCGTAAGTTCCAGAAACGGAGTTACGACCAAACAACTGGACGTTTCGCTTTGCCCACTGTGATTCAAGACCGAGTTGCTGCCAGTTTGTGACAAATTGACTTTCACCACAGCGTAGCGTGGCAGAAAACAAAGCATCTAACTGACTAAAGTTAAGCCCTTGAATTGGATTATCTTGATGAACAAAAATACCGATTGCATCGATGGCGACCCTGAGCGCAGTTGGCTTGTAGCCATGTTCACGTTCAAACGCTTCAACCTCTCTTAAACGCATAGGGCGGCTCATGGGACCAAACTGAGCTGTTTGTTCGGTCAATGCTGGAGGGGCAGTAGAAGAGCCAGACGCTTGGACTTGCGCATTAATATTCGGGTAAATGGATTTAAACTCTTCAACCCAAAGCGTTGTCATACCCGCAAGTGTATCGGAGCCAACAGAGAGCAAGTTCCCGACAATCCCCGTCGTTTTATGATAAGTAGGCAATGGTTTATCTTGAGCGGCAGCCATAAAAGAACAAACAAGCGCGAATAAACTGAATGTTTTTGCCAATCGTAAAGCCATTATTTCACCACCAAACGCTCAGGCAATACGAAAGAAAACTTACTGCCCACACCTACTTCACTGTGAATTTCTAAATGAGAGTCATGGTGACTCAGCGCGTGTTTTACAATGGCTAGCCCTAAACCACTTCCACCAGTATCACGTGATCTTGCTTTATCCACTCGATAAAAACGCTCAGTAAGTCGATGGAGGTGCTGAGGTTCAATACCATCACCACTATCTTCCACCTCTAAGCATGCGCCTTGAGAGGTCTGGAACCAACGAACATTAATGTTCGCACCAGGCGGTGTGTATTTGACGGCATTATAAACGAGGTTAGAGATAGCACTACGTAACTGGTCATCATCGCCCAACACGCGTAGGCTAGCATCAACATCAAATTTCAATTTATGTTGGTTGTCCCCACTAAGGCTAACCGCCTCTTTTTCTAGCACTTCAAGCATCGCAGGCACATTCACGACTTCCTCAAGCTCATGCATAGGTGCCGCTTCAATTTTAGATAGTGTCAGTAGTTGGTTCACCAAACTGTTCATGCGGTTAAGCTGCTCCGTCATGACACCATGAGCTTTGCTCCACATTGGACCCACGACCATATCAGGGTCTTCAGTCATCTCCAAATAACCTTGTAGCACCGTCATTGGTGTACGCAGTTCATGAGATACGTTGGCGAAGAAGTTGCGACGCATTCCCTCAAGTTGTTTTAATTGGCTCACATCACGCACTACCATCAAGTGCTCACCCTCGGTATACGGTACGATACGTAATTCCAGCATGCGTTCGACGTTGAGTGGTGAACGCATTTCTAATGGCTCTGAGAAGTCTTTCTTGTTGAGGTACTTGATAAAATCAGGTGTACGAATGAGATTCGAGATAGGTTGACCTGAATCTTCTGGCCAATGGAAGCCCAGTAAGTGCTGAGCCAGCTTGTTGCACCAAACAATATTGCCTTCAGCACGGAATACCACTACCGCATCGGGTAGCGATTCTGCACCATTTCTGAATCGACGAATAAGATTAGTAAGCTCTTTTCGTTTGCGGCGTTGGCGCTGTTGTAAGCGATACAACCCATTGAACAAAGATTCCCAGTTACCACTACCAGATGGTGGCGTGAGGCGTTTTTCATCCCATAACCAAGAAGATAAACGTACTTGGTTATGCAAATGCCACACAAGCTGCAATGCCGTAGCAGCCAAAAGCAACCACGGCATATAACCGAATATCCAACCTACTATCACCCATGGGGTGTAAAAAAAAGCCAGCTCCCAGGCCAGCTTTTTCCACGTTAATCTTTCAACCACTCATAACTCCAGAAATGGTACCGATAAGCTGCGTGTTAATTTATGCCTTCGTCGAGAAGCGGTATCCAGCACCACGAACCGTTTGGATCAGCTTATCATGCCCTGCAGCTTCCAATGCTTTACGCAGGCGGCGAATGTGAACATCGACCGTACGGTCTTCGACATACACGTTAGTGCCCCAAACATTGTTTAATAGCTGCTCACGGCTGTATACGCGTTCTTGATGCGTCATGAAAAAATGAAGCATCTTAAATTCTGTTGGACCCATGTCTAATGGCGCATCATTAGCCGTAACACGGTGCGATACAGGGTCAAGCTTCAATCCCTGTACATCAATTACATCTTCTAGTGCAGTAGGGGTAACGCGACGAATCACCGCTTTTAGGCGTGCAACCAACTCTTTAGGAGAGAATGGCTTAGTAATGTAGTCATCCGCACCGACTTCTAAACCGCGCACTTTATCTTCTTCTTCACCACGAGCGGTAAGCATCACAACTGGAATGTTGCGCGTTAATTCCTCTCGCTTCATATGTTTGATGAAGTTAATGCCACTACCGCCTGGTAACATCCAATCCAGTAAAACTAAATCAGGGAAGGGTTCAGCCAGTTTGGTTACTGCAGTATCGTAATCTTCCGCTTCTACCGCTTGGTAACCTTTCTGCTCAAGTACGAAGCACAGCATTTCGCGAATAGGAGCTTCGTCTTCAACAACCAGAATCCTTCTAGACATAATTGAGTAACCTTATGTTCGTTGAGCTAATGAATTTAAGAGACAAAGCGCCTCTCTTTGCATAAGCATTATCACTACCAATTATGACACTTTTGTGACCTTTGAAAACAAATTTTCATATAACTTTCTTTTGAGGTTCATTCGGATATTTTTCATTTCTATTAAGACATCAGCACAAAAATTCCCTATGATTAGTCCCTTGTCATCAAGCCTAGAGAAGATTTATGTGGTTTAAAAACTGTCTGGTATACCGCGTTAACCGCGAGGTTACTTTTAACGCCGAACAACTAGAAACTCAGCTGTCTGAATTCCGATTCACCCCGTGTGGCAGTCAAGACAAACAGAAATTTGGCTGGGTCAGTGCAATGGGTAGACATGGCGATATGATGACTCACGTGTCAGAAAACCGCATTCTGATTTGCGCCAAGAAAGAAGAGAAAATGCTACCTGCCTCTGTGATCAAAGAATCATTGAATGCAAAAGTAGAAGCAATGGAAGCGCAAGAAGGTCGTCCTCTGAAGAAGAAAGAGAAAGACAACCTGAAAGATGACATCGTAATGGATTTACTGCCGCGCGCATTCAGCCGCAGCAGCCACACTCACGTGCTCATCATGCCAAAAGAAGGTTTTATCCTTGTTGATGCAAGCAGCTATAAAAAAGCAGAAGATGTATTAGCATTGCTTCGTAAAACCATGGGTAGTTTACCTGTTGTTCCTGCTATTCCAGAAGTGGCGATTGAAACTACGCTAACCGAGTGGGTGAAAAGCGGTGACACACCTCAAGGTATCAGCATGATGGACGAAGCTGAGCTAAAATCCGTACTTGAAGAAGGTGGTGTGATTCGCTGTAAGAAGCAAGAGCTAACCACTGATGAAATCCGCAACCACATCGCTGCGGATAAAGTCGTGACAAAACTTGCGCTTAATTGGCAAGATCGTATTGAGTTCATTATGACGGAAGATGCAGGCATCAAACGTCTAAAATTCTCTGATGAATTGAAAGATCAAAACGATGATATTCCACGTGAAGATCAAGCAGCTCGATTTGATGCAGACTTCTCTCTAATGTGTGGAGAGTTCAGTGCTTTCCTTCCCAACTTATACGATGCGCTAGGCGGCTTAGCGAATCCTAACGCATAATATTGTATAAAGGTTAACCATAACGCCCTCACTTTTTTTGAGGGCGTTTTTCTATCTGAAGCACAATTACCCTAGTCACAGTTCACATTTTGACGTAAAATTTGCGCCCCATTTCCATTAGGTGGAATTGGCCTGACTTGTGATCAGATAAAAGAGAATTGAGCAATGACAACTGAGAAAGCATTCGTGCCTGAGCTACTATCTCCAGCGGGCAGCCTGAAAAACATGCGTTACGCATTCGCCTACGGGGCAGATGCAGTTTACGCTGGCCAACCTCGCTACAGCCTTCGCGTACGTAACAACGAGTTTAACCACGAGAACCTAAAAATCGGTATCGATGAAGCCCACGCCCTAGGCAAAAAGCTTTATGTGGTATGTAACATTCAACCACATAACTCGAAGCTAAAAACGTTCATCCGTGATCTTAAGCCAATCGTAGAGATGGGTCCTGACGCATTGATCATGTCAGATCCAGGCCTAATTATGATGGTTCGTGAAGCTTTCCCAGAAATGCCAATTCACCTTTCTGTACAAGCAAACGCTGTAAACTGGGCGACCGTTAAGTTCTGGGCAGCGAATGGCGTGGAACGTGTGATCGTTTCTCGCGAGCTGTCTCTAGAAGAAATCGAAGAAATTCGTGAGCATTGCCCTGAAACTGAGCTTGAAGTATTCGTTCACGGTGCATTATGCATGGCTTACTCAGGTCGTTGCCTACTTTCTGGCTATATCAACAAACGTGACCCTAACCAAGGCACTTGCACTAACGCATGCCGCTGGGAATACAAAGTTGAAGAGGGTAAAGAAAACGACGCTGGTGACATCGTAGAGAAATTCGACCCGACTGAAGCACAGCCTGTCGAAGTACAAGACGAGCGCCCTGAAACCACAATTGGTCGCGGCAAACCAACAGATGAAGTCGTTCTGCTTTCTGAAGCGCACCGTCCAGAAGAAAAAATGGCGGCTTACGAAGATGAGCATGGTACTTACATCATGAACTCTAAAGACCTACGAGCGGTTCAGCACGTTGAACGCTTAACTAAGATGGGTGTTCACTCATTGAAAATTGAAGGTCGTACTAAATCGTTCTACTACTGCGCACGTACCGCTCAAGTTTATCGTAAAGCGATTGATGATGCTGTAGCAGGTCGACCATTCGATGAAAGCCTAATGGGTACACTAGAAAGCCTAGCTCACCGTGGCTACACTGAAGGCTTCCTACGCCGTCATACACACGATACTTACCAAAACTACGATTACGGTTACTCAGTCTCTGATGCTCAACAGTTTGTTGGTGAATTCACTGGCAAACGTCGTGGTGACATGGCTGAAGTAGAAGTAAAAAATAAGTTTCTTGTCGGTGATAGCCTTGAACTAATGACGCCAAAAGGCAATATTGTTTTCACGCTAGAGACAATGGAAAACCGCAAGTCAGAGTCTATTGAAGACGCCAAAGGAAACGGTCACTTCGTCTTCATTCCAGTACCAGCAGATCTAGATTTAGAATACGGTCTATTGATGCGTAACTTGAACTCAGGGCAGGACACCCGTAACCCGACTGGTAAGTAATCATGGCCTTGCTCATTACTGACAAATGCATCAACTGCGACATGTGTGATCCCGAATGCCCCAATGGGGCAATCAGTATGGGAGAGAGCATTTTCGAAATTGATCCAACGCTATGTACAGAGTGTAAGGGGCATTACGAAAAGCCGACCTGTCAGTCAGTGTGTCCAATTACAAAATGCATAATCACTGATCCGAACCATGTCGAAACTGAAGAGCAGTTGCTTGAAAAATTCGTGATTATTCAAGGGTTAGCATAAGAGCAATTAGGTTCAACTTTGGCATCAAAGTTGAACCTTTTCTCAACCTGATTTTTCAATAGGGATAATATTGCAGAATAGCTCTTTTTCAAAATGATACTCTAGTCTCTCACGCCAATTTTCCGCTTGAGAAACAGGTATTAAATAAAAGTTTTCTCGGCTCGTATCAGTAACGAAAGCCATCCCATATTGCATCAGCTCATAATGCACATCATTAACAAAACCCGGATCAAGGCGTTGACGCCCAGTCAGGTGATTCACATCCTCTCGAGTCAAAGAGACTCCTTTAGTATCACTGCTAAATCTGTGTCTTAACCACTCTGCAAATTCTTTTGCACAAATCATAGTCATGGTTTTGTCCTTGATTTACTCTTCTAACAGGAAAAGGGCATATCCCTGCCTTACACACTTGTCTGCGTTGTTATCGCTTTTTAGCCAACTGACAGACATATTGCTAAGAAACCAGAGTATCGTGACGAAAGATCTTTTTCTAAACAAAGAAGTTACAACTTACCCATACTACAACTCTTTGTTTAATTTAGATTTCTATAATATGTCCCCAAAACTAATTGGGTTAGTTTTTGTATTGGTATTATTCAATGTAGACAAAAGTATGATGTTTCTCCAGTTTCATAAAAGAGATCACCAAGTACAGATAAACCTGGAGAGTAACACTAATTAGGATTGATAAGCGGCAAGCATTGAGGTGGAACGACTTTTTTTCGTTTGGGCTTAGAGGTTGTTTTTACCCGTGGAGGGATATCAATAGGTTTCGCTTTCGGGGCCCAACTTGCAAGCTCAGCACCGCAGCCATCGCCTACTGGAGGTGGTGATTGATCAACACAATAGTCGCTCGAATCAGGACAAGACAACCTGACGTGAAAGTGGTAATGATGCCCCCACCATGGACGCACTTTACGTAACCAAGAACGATCTTTGCCATTTTCTTGCAAGCAAAGTTGCTCCTTAATAACAGGATGTACAAAAATTCGTGCAACATCCTTACTTTTTGAAGCGTACCGAATTAGTTTAAAGTGTCGTTCTTCCCAGCGATGATTAAGTATGGAATAACCTTTTAAATCCACCACACTCATGGGCTTAGGAAGTTGTAATTCGTTATAAGAAAGCGGTTGGTCAGCAAGTCTTAACCAGATATCGATATCTAACCCAGTTTGATGACTAGAATGACCAGAGGAGAACCTTCCACCTCTAGGTAAAGATAAATCACCAATCAACAGAGTGGTGTTGAGATTTTGATGAGCTTTAAGCGCCAGATTTTCAATAAACTCTATCGTTTTAGGGTGCCCATAGTAGCGCTTCGTTTTACTACGTAAGACTTGATAACCAACGCCATCGAGAGGCAAGGGTAATGCACCATCTAAACAACCGTTAGCATAACTACCAATAGAGGAGGAAGAGTTTCGGGTAGGATTAACCGCAGACTCCCAAGGAGTAGAACATACTGAAGCTGAGAAACATAAACCCAAAGTTACAATGAAACTCAGCCTCATAGCCTTTAACCTTTAGTAGTGTTCGCCATTATCGTAATAAGCTTTAGGAGATAAGGCGGAAAAGATAACTGCAACATCAATATCGGCACCAGCGATACCGCGCACTTGTTGCGTAATAAGCTTGGCAACTTCATCTTGCACTTCCTGGCCACGGTCGAACCAAAGCACTTCGACAAAAGGATATGCAGCACTCACCTCACCCTCATTGAAAAACGTAGTGTAGATATACTCAAAAGTAAAATCCTCACGCGGACAGTCCATTAGAGGCTGAAGTTCATCCGTAAGAGGTTTTGATAATGCCTGAACAGCTTGTGGCTCTACAGCACGGAATCGAAAATGTGGCATAAACTTACTTCCTAATTATTAGCATCAATGCATGATGATAACAGGAACCAAGTCAGTAATCATCCAAGCCAATGTAACCACTGACCTTTCAATAGATTGTGAATCAGATGTGCTCGATAACGAAGAAAAAGCGTTATGAAAATTCGAAGGTAAAACAGAAAGAGCAAAGCGATACATCAACATTTAATAATTACATTACTAGAAAATAAAACTATCTGAAGCAAAGGTATGCCATATTCGTTGGATAAACATACACCTGACGCCGAAACTATACGTTAGGAATAAAAGAGCCCCTGACCTAAGCCAGAGGTTATGAACATGGGGGATAGGTGAAGTGGACCAATATCCCGGAGATATGAACTTTCAATCCCCCGATACTTTGGTATCAGAGGAATCGACAGCTCTCCAACTAGTCAGATTCTCTTTTCTTCAGATGCAAAAAAGCCCCAGCATTACTGCTGAGGCTTTAGAGTATGGCAGGGGTGGAGAGATTCGAACTCCCAACACGCGGATTTGGAATCCGCTGCTCTGCCAATTGGAGCTACACCCCTGTAATTCGTGTTTATTGAGACGACGCTCAAATAAGTGGCGGAGTGGACGGGACTCGAACCCGCGACCCCCGGCGTGACAGGCCGGTATTCTAACCAACTGAACTACCACTCCGCAGTGGCATCACTCGCTTTGATAAGCAAGTGTCCGCTTTTGTCTTCACTTTTCGAAAAAGTGAAAATAAAACTAAAGCCTGGCGATGTCCTACTCTCACATGGGGAAACCCCACACTACCATCGGCGCTATTTCGTTTCACTTCTGAGTTCGGCATGGAAATCAGGTGGGTCCAAAACGCTATGGTCGCCAAGCAAATTCTTTAATCTGGAAAGCTGTTTTTTTAATTCTCGTTC
>NZ_JAKKCS010000015.1:0-130581 GCF_021728075.1 Vibrio sp. D54
AGCCTAACAAACTGTTCAAGAGGGATTCACAACGCGTGGCATTTTCACTATGCGTTGGTTTAAGTGATTAAGGCGGTATGTGGCGGCTTCAGTATTGCGTTGCTCACCCCTTAACTGCGCGTTATACGTAATCGCAAGTCTCAATAATTGTTATTTTTAATTCAACAAGTTGCTTATTGGTGGTAAGTTCTAATAACTTTAGTTTATGAGTGATGTTGTGATGGGCAACTATAGTATTACTTATGCGATTTATAACCCTAAATGGACTTACGGGATAGACGAAAGGCTCTTAAAAATAGGAGCTTCTGAAGTTACACCTGAAGAATACGAACAATACATGCATGGTTCCATCTTTTGCCCCAAGTGTTTTACTCCTTTATCTAGAAACCCTTCGAAAAAGAACGTGTCTAAAAATGCTAAAACAGCACACTTCCGACACCTCCCAAGCTTTAAGCACATTCCATGCGCGTATCACACTACTCAGCAAGATGGCTTTAACTATGTCAATGACGAACTGACAAGTGAGACAGAGGAAGATGGTCAGTTCAAACGCGTTAAAGAATGGGCAAAACTACCTCCTGAAGAGTATATGAAAGGTGATAAAAAAATCACTTATAATGGCATTAATCACGACCCTGAAGGTGAAATAACCGAAGAGGCGATCCCTCGCCACAATGGAAATAAGGTAAAGGTAGGTTCAAACATAGAAACAGTGCAATATATTTGCTGGAACTTAGATTCTTTGTTGAATGTCGGTTTCTCTTTGCCAGGCAAACAAGTTACCTTGCCGTTAAAGGACTTGCTGTACAATACGCAAATGTTGCGCAGAGATATCAGCGAGGAGCCGCAGCTCTTTTACGGTAAAATGAAAGGTTTTCACTACCAAACCTTTAGTAATCGCACAAAAATACAATGTCATGGTAGCAAGTTCATGTACATCTATACAAAAAATGAACTTGATGAACGTCGAAGTTTTGGTGCTGATAGTATAGGGCGTTACGTTATGTTTTTCGGTTCAGTTAAATGGGACGAAAGCAAAAAACCATATGTAATGTTAGATGAATGGGGTTCCTATGCTGTTGTACCTAGAAAGTTAGAGCCTTATCTAGAGAAAGTAACAAGCCACGTATAAAGATTACGTATAACAAACTGTTTAAGAGTGATTCGCAACGCGTGGCATTTTTACTATGCGTTGCGGTCAGTGGTTAAGGTGGTATGCGGTGGCATCGGCATTGCGTTGCTCACACCTTAACAGGGCGTTATATGCTTTGGCATCAATATTAGGAATCGAGATGAATGTATTGGCTTAGATTTTTACCATATTTGAGTTTGGGTGTAGCGACTGTTCTGTGCTTTCTTGGTGCTGAGTTTGTGAAAAGTGAAGATTTCAGCTCTGTCCTAACTTCAGTGGCATCCAACGGCGTATTTTTCTTTGTAGCTTATCTTTTTTATGACGTTATTCGTCAGCAGGTGCTCAGAAAAGAGCAGGGTTATATTCATGAGCATATAAAGCGTCAATTGGCAGGGTGCATTTTTAACTACCTGTATTTCATTAAAAAAGTCATATATGGGTACAACCTTGACACAAATACTCTCGATAATATCTTAGGGATAGTAAAACTTGAGCAACGTGAATTAAAAAATCATGTAGCAAATCAAAGCTACTTGGGATTTCAGATATTCAAGCTAACAAATGAAGTACGCAATTTGTTTGATGAAATTAGTGGTGATGCTGTGTTTCTCAAGTTCTCATCGCATTTGGATTCAGTAAATCTGCTAAAAATATCCAATAATTTGCAATCATTGGAGCGTATTTATCGTGAGCCTAGTAATTTTACGTTGTGCGCTGAAAAGGGCATCGAGTTTAAGGTTGTCGATGGTAGAACACTTAACCCTGAAAATGATGACAAGTTACTACTCATAAAAACGACTGCACATGAATCTCGCTTTGTTGTTTACGATAGCGGGTACTTTGAACAGTCAGATCGTGAACTTCTATTAAATCGTTACGTTTTAAAAAACAAAGCTGCTGACGAAATTTCTAACTTAATGGAAGCAACTTTAACTCTTATGAAGCCTTGGTTACCCAATATTGGTTCTGTCCATAGTACTGAAAGAAAGTTTCGTATTATCAAAGGTTTCTTTAGCGAGAAAACGAATGTGGCAAATAATAGTAGTAACCTGTATGTTGCTGATATCATTGAAGCTAAAAAACGCATATAACAAACTGTTTAAGAGTGACTCGCAACGCGTGGCATTTTTACTATGTGTTGCGTTTTGTGTTTAAGGTGTTGTGCGGGCGCTTCAGTATTGCGTTGCTCACACCTTAACAGGGCGCTGGCGGATCCCCTCATAATTCTCCCAACCCACAGGTATGCGTTAGGCGCTGATATTCCACCATTGCCCAGTGATATTGGGACTCTTGTATTCGGTACCTCCGATGACAACGTACTTCCTTACCAAGCCTAGGAATTGAGAGCACCCGACGATGCTTGATGGTGTTGGCTTGGAAGTCGTAATGCCAATTGGCCTGCATGGCGATTAAGCCATTCCACCACATGATGATTTCGGCCATCAATGCCATAAGCAATAAGATATCAATGCGTTTGGTGCAACGTGTTCGATTATGACGGAGCGCCAACCCGTAGGCTGGGCTTTTTAGATCTCGGAATGACTCTTCAATTTGCATTCTTTTGGCGTACAAACGGGTTACTCTAATGCTGTTAAGTACATGATTGGGGATGTTCGTGACCAGAAGCCAAGGCTCCTTTGTGGAACACTTTTCCTGCCGAGTGTTTTTGGCACGTTCGGCTGTGTCGATGGGCTTTTCTGCCTTTGGGATGACTCTTGTATAAGTAAGCAAAGCACTTAAGCGGTGAGCGTTTAGCCAGTTGGCTTTCCCCTAAAAACTGCGGCTTATCTGTTGCTTGAGGGTAAAACGCTTTATTCCATTGCCAAGAGTGTTCACCACATTTAATCGAGACTTCGCCACGTACACGTCCAAGCCAGAACCAACCTTTGTTGGCGACTTGCCGAAACCAAGTATTTCTAAAGCCTGCGTCGGAGACAATGATAGATGTGCAACCTTCTGGGAGCAAAGACTGAAGCTTATCGAGAAAGTGCTGATGGCTCTTCGGTGAGTTATAGTTTTTGTACTCAAATGCCTGCTCATAAAGCGTGACGGCGCGTCCTTTAACAGATACCGAAGCGCGTAATGTTATATAGCGCAGTTGCTCTCGAACATCAGACCAATCAACCAGGACCACGGGAAAAGGATTAGCACGGGTAATAAAGGAGGCATGCCATTTATATATGGACTCTTTTTCACGGTGTAGATTGCGATTACCAAGTAGTCGGTCGATACGCTTGATGGCATGTTTCACGGTGGTATCAGTGTCGAGAGCTCTTCCAATTTTAGTGAGTGTTAGATCAGAGCCATCCAGAACCGTTTTGGTTGCAAGTATCAGAGATCTAAGTCGTTTTTTGTGAATTTCAGGGCATTGATTCTCAATCGTTTGCTGTAGAATTTGAATGTCGCGCATCGTTAGGGCTCCCTATTAAATCCATTTAATCAGGTGTGTTTTTGGCGAAATTCATTAGATCAGAATGAGCGATGTGCGTCTACTCATTGTTTTATATAGAAATTATGAGGGGATTCGTAAGAACAGGGCGTTATGTGAATTGGAGAAATTGACTATATGAAGAAGTTTATCGCTATATTTATAGCTCTCTTTTGTCTAGCCTCGATTGGTGCTCAAGCTAATGATCATCAGTTAAAAACAGCATATGATAATCATCAAAGTGATGTTCAAGTTCAAGGCTCAGGCACAGTAAGTCGCTTGCTACGTGATGACAACGAAGGAAGTAGGCATCAAAAGTTTATTTTAAAGTTGGACAGTAAACAGACCTTACTTGTTGCTCACAATATTGATTTAGCTCCTAGAATTCCAAACCTAAAAGTGGGCGATCGAGTTCAGTTTTACGGTGAATATGAATGGAATAAAAAAGGTGGTGTTATGCACTGGACACACCATGACCCAAACAATAGACACCCGCACGGTTGGTTAAAGCACAAAGGTAAGACGTACGAGTAAAAATTCACATAACAAAGCATTCAAGAGTGATTCGCAACGCTTGCCAGTTTCGCTTCGCTCAAGTATAGCCAAGCGCCGCTCACACCTTAATGCGGCGTTAGTTTCCTTATCAATATCGCATGTTCAATTTACTGTACAAGTAGAGTGGTGAAGACTATACTTGTTCCATAAAACGTACATGTGGAGGTTCTTATGAGAATCGTATCTTTTACTGAAGCTAGAAATAGTCTTAAAGCTGTTTTAGACGGTGTAGTTAATGATGCTGATACAACAGTTATTACACGCCGTGATTCTGAAGATGCAGTGGTTATGTCTTTAGACTACTACAATAGCCTTATGGAGACAGTTCACTTACTACGCTCTCCTCAAAACGCTGAACACCTAAATCGTTCGATTGCACAGTACCGTGCCGGTAAAACAACAGCACAAGAGTTAATTGATGAGTAGTAGTCAACGTTTACTGTCGTGGACTGATGACGCTTGGGATGACTACCTGTATTGGCAAACTCAAGACAAGAAAACACTCAAGCGCATCAATAAACTCATCAATGATGTTAAACGCTCTCCATTTGAGGGCATCGGCAAACCAGAGCCGTTAAAAGAGAACTTATCTGGTTTTTGGTCTCGCCGTATTGATGACACTAATAGGCTTGTTTACGCAGTCGATGATCAAGCGATAACGATAATTTCGTGTCGTTACCACTACTAAATCAGGTTTAGCGATCTGGCATCTAACAAACATTTAAGAGTGATTCGGCACGCGTGGCATTTTTGCTATGCGTTGGTTTTGTGATTAAGGTGGTTTCTTTGGCATCGGTATTGCGTTGCTCAAACCTTAACAGGGTGTTAGTTCCTCAGAGGAAGCAATCAATCCATAGGAAATTTTTGTTTCTGGTGGAGTACGCGCATGATTCGGATAATGTCGCCTTCGATCCAATAGGAGACGATCATCGAAATCTCAGGAATTATAAGTAATCGTCCACGAACACCGTCTCGCTGTACACCCATAAGAGACTGCTCTAGCAAGTTTTCTACCTTTGCTTCAATGGGGTTGTCAGTTTTTTCTGCCGCATCAGGGTTAAAGTCATAGATAAACTCAAAGATCTTTTCACGATCATTAAGTGACTCTCTTCCCATAAAATCACTGCTTACCTCGATTACGAATTCTGGCTTTGCGTTCTTCCATTCGAGATTGAGCATTTTGGTGCTCAACAAAAACGGATTTTCCTGAGTCAAACTTCTCAAATGCTAGGTTTACTTGTTCAGTTAGCCACGCATCGTGAGATAATGTTTTTCTTTGTTGTTCAGCGAGTTGCTCAGTAAGTTCACGGCAAGCATCACTTAGTGTGCGACCTTGGCTCTCAGCCATTTGTTGAGCTAGGCGTTTTGTTTCTTCATCAACACGAAATTGAATTCTAGTGTCCATGATGTATTCCTTTTTGGTGTGTGTACAAATGTTAGCGCTAGCCTTTACGATGGGCAACTAACTGTTCAAGAGGGATTCGCAACGCGTGGCATTTTCACTATGCGTTGAGTTTAGTGATTAAGGTGGCTTGCGGAAGCTTCGGTATTACGTTGCTCACTACTTAACGCGGCGTTAGCCGTCATGGAGCTTGCTATACTAAAAGTGATAGAATAGTATCACTTTAGTATTCCTTTGGAGCCGCTCTCATGAAAGTAGAACTAGTTACATCACTTAAACGTCAAGCAACTAAAATCCTCGCCGATCTCCACGACACCAAAGAACCAGTGTTAATTACTGAACATGGTAAGCCATCGGCATATCTGGTTGATGTTGATGATTACGAGTTTATGCAAAATCGCTTGGCGATTCTGGAGGGGATTGCACGAGGTGAACGTGCATTAGCTGACGGTAAAGTGGTGAGTCACGATGACGCCAAGGACAAAATGTCAAAATGGCTGAAATAATCTGGACTGAGCCAGCGTTATCTGACCTCAATGATATCGCTGAATATATCGCACTTGAAAATATCGTAGCTGCAAAACAATTGGTTCAAGCGATCTTTTCTAAAGTCGAGCGCTTAGAGGCTTTCCCTGAATCGGGTCGCATTCCGCCTGAACTAGCACATCTAAGTTATCGTGAAGTTGTAGTTAATCCATGCCGTATTTTCTATAAACAAGACGGCGATAAAGTATTTATTCTGTTTGTTATACGTGCTGAGAGAGACTTACGTAAGTTCCTATTGAGCAAGCAATAACCTTTGGGAATGAGCGGCTAACTGCTCAAGAGGGATTCGCAACGCATGGCATTTTAACTATGCGTTTGTTTCAGTGGTTAAGGTGGTATGGGAAGCTTAGGTATTGCGTGCCTCACACCTTAACAAGGCGTTATGTGTTTTGGCGAAAGTCTCAAACTTTAGATGAGCATGTCTGTTAATCTTGGTGTCGGCAACAATAAACTATCAAGGACTGATTTAATGTTTAATTGGACAAATCCTAAGCAAATCGATCTCACTCAACCATATCTGTATTTCATTAAGATCTCTGCTGAACAAAAGGAGTTTCGTTATATTGGTAAAGCTTCGAATAAAGCGAGACTGAATGAGTACAAATCTAACGTGGTAAAGATTCTCGAAGGAAAGTCTCGACGACCGGTGTTAAAAAGAGATGGCTCTCTTCAATCACAAGGTAACTTGAAATACCGATACGTTCACCTTGTGTTAGCTAATGCTCAAAAAAGGGGCTGGGATATAGAGCATTACCCAATTGAAAATGTAGCTAAGCAAGACCTAAATTCCCGAGAGTTAACACTTATAGATGAGTTTGAGTGCAATATGAATGATGGCTCAACTTGGTTAATTGAACAATTTTCTGAACTATCAGAGCAATTGCTACAAACAGTACGCACATAACAACTATTTAAGAGAAATTCGCAACGCGTGGCGTTGCAATTAGTGTTTAAGGTGGTGTACGTGCACCTCATCATCTCAACAGGGCGTTAGCAGAATAGGATAGAAACGACAGTAATGGAATACTTGGATAGATTAATTAGAACCTGTGAAACAGCTAAAGCAGCCAAACCTAAATCTGATTTTAGGGTTTCTAGCTTTAATGAAATTCCAGACCTTGATAAAGGGATTTATATCATCAAAGAGGTTGGCGGATGCGCAGATAGTACGTTTGAATCATTCGTAGATTTTAAGCGGAAAAAGCTTAAAGCATGTAGCAAAGTAAATACCCCATCACATGTTCTATATGTCGGTTCCTCAACTACTGGTTTACGAAAAAGGTTAAGACAACATCTGATTTATTGTCCTGACAAAACGTACTCATTACACATGTATAAATGGTTCGATGGTAATTATGAGGTTCGAATTCTTGAATATGATGTTCCAATAGAGATCCTTCAGCTCATTGAAGATGCAATATCATATGATTTGAAGCCTGCTTTTGGTAAGCAAGGTGGAAACAATAAATAGGATCGCTTTGATAAATCTGCTAACAAACTGTTCGAGATGGCTTCGTAACGCTTGGCGCTTTCACCCCAAGCCAGTTTAGTGTTTATGGCACAATTGTTTAACTAAGGTATTAGCGTCGTTGATACCTTAACAGGGCATTATGATCCACAAGATAGCGAACATCAGAAGTAAGTAGTTTGTACTAAATTACGGTATTATGTGTAATTAACCAAAATGTAGCTACTTATGAACATACCCACCTTTTCTACACCGACTTATCCCTCAAAAATATCTTGCTCTAACTGTAAAGCATGCTGTTGCCGACTGGAGGTAATGATCATTTCTGATACGGGAGTCCCAGAACAGTATATAAAACGTGATCAGTATGGTAGTGAGTCAATGCTGCGTCTAAGTGATGGTTGGTGTGCTGCTTTAGATAGAGACAGTTTAATGTGCAAAATTTATGAAAATCGTCCTTGGATATGTCGCGAGTTTGAAATGGCTTCAGATGAATGTTTGGATGAGCGAGATAAGTTCATATAAATCATATTGCTAAGGTTTGTTTTGTTCGTAAAATCAATCGCTCAAGAATGATTCGGCTCACGCGGCAATTTCATTATGCGTTTGATGTTTATAATTAAGGTGCTGCAATATTACGTTACTTACTCTTAAAATTGGGTTCGAGCTCAATCCAGTAAAATAAAGCTTTAGAAGCAGATAGCATTTCTTACTACTCGCAACTTGAGGAACGAGAAATGAGCTAACCTGTAAAAGATTATGTTTTTTACATCGAGACTACTTACATGCTGGATTACGAGATAGACGAAGCTTGGTAACAAGTTTCGCTTGCTTGACTTGACAAAAAAATTCTTATGAGACAGCTCAACCTAATACACTTGAATTTTAAGAGTAAAGGTATCTTGAAGTTGTGAACTTTATATGTTCGCTAAGTCTGAATTAAGTTACAACGAACCTAAAGTAAATGACACATTAAATTGATCGAGTCAGTTGACCTTATGCACCTCAGTTCTATTTCTACCGTTATGTTTTGCCTGGTAAAGCGCATCATCAGCACCTTTAAGAATAGCGTTGATCGGTTCTCTTTCTGCAAACCATTGAGACATGCCGATAGAAATAGTCACGTGACCTACAACATCAAACTCGTTTGAATCAATGGCTTTTCGGATTCTCTCAGCAACGTATTCAGCTTGACGTATGTCAGTTTTAACTAAAAAGACCATAAACTCCTCTCCGCCAGAGCGGCAGACAATATCCATCTCTCTCGCCTGAGCCTTGATAATATTTGCCACACTGACAAGTAAGGCATCACCGGCATCATGGCCAAAGGTATCATTGACTTTTTTGAAATAGTCAACATCCAGAGCGAGTACAGAAAATGGAGTGTTTTGTATACGCAAGTTATCAATGGCTTTATCTAAACCTCGACGGTTTAACAGCCCAGTCATTGAATCCGTTAAAGTATCGATATGCAGTTGGTCAATGGTGTTGGATACAATGTTGAATGCGCTGAGAAATGAACACTTTAGATGTGAAGCTTCAAAATACCAAGGTTTAACTTCATTTAAGTCTCGTATAGCAGAAGTACGGTTTTCAAAGCTTTTGACTACATTAGCTAGCTGCCACAACGGTTTTGAGATAAAAGCCGCAGATATCCAAATAACTAAAAGCGTGATGGCTCCAATTGGAAAAGTTTCTACAAGCACATCCCACATTTGGTCGTTAAGTACAGAAAAAGTTAAGCCTTCTGATTTCTGTGCAACTATCCCCCAACCTGAAGCATTAACTGGTGCGTACCCAGTAAGCATATCAATACCCTTGGAGTTAATGATGGCTTTACCACCTTTATTTCCCTGAATAACATCATTTATCGCGTCATTATTAACAATGACTTCTCCCACTCTTTGCCGATCAGGGTGATAGATCAATGTCTGATTCTTATCCACAACGTAGAGGTATGACCCATCTCTATAGCTATGTTGCCCAAGTATGCTCATTAACATGTTCTTCTTATCGAGATAAATAGAGCCACTGACATATCCTAAATACTCTTTTTGTTCGGAGAAAATAGGGTGGGAAATACTTATCAGATAATTACCTGCAGGAGATACGAAGGGATCAGTCACGATTGGAGACTTAGCTTTCAATGATTGTAGCGAACTTTCACTTGTTAATTGGACACCTTTCACTTGTATTGCTTCAGGTGAAACGGCAACAATAATTCCCTTCGCATTGACGATGACTACAGAGTTAAAGGCATTGGTTTGGAGCCTCAACCGATCCACTTCTTGTTGCAACTCATCTGTATCTCGCACCTTGCTTCTAAGCATAAGTGCGCTGTACTCCAATTGTGATAGTGCTGATTCAATGAAAGTGTCCGTCATTCTGGCCATTTTTTCAGCATAAACACGATTGGATTCAATGGTGTTAGTGACAGTTAGTTCACGTTGAACATGATATATGGAGTAAAAAGCGTTTAGAAGGGTGACCATCATACTAAAGATGCTTAAAAATAGTATCAGTTGTCTTAAATTTAACTTATCTCTCAGCCGCTTTGATTCACCCAGGTATTCCATAAATTAAGTCATCCATTGGTCTATTAAAAGTGATTCTACTCGTAACTGTAAATCGATTAAATCCAGTTTGAACAGATTTGACAGTTCAGCCATGTTTGATATGCAACTTCCTTATTATCTTATATATTTCTTGAAACTCATATAAGCAACATAGATGGTAAACATACAGCAACTAAGCTCTAGACCTGAACAATATTAGGATGGGGGCAATTAGAGGTTCTTGTTACGACGAAACGTCAACTTAATCCGTAAAAGCATGTGTTTAATATGTTGTTTTGAAAATCTAATTGATATATTGCTAGCTTGATATGCAATGTGGTGATAGTTTACTTATTTAAGTATGCTCTTAACCTTGGGCAGTACACGTGTATTTTGTGGTTTATATGAAAAAAAACTTTCTCAGCTCCGCTAAGCTCGTTTTGTCCTACTTTGCATTCGCGTCAATGTGGGTATTGTTCTCAGACAAAGCGGTAGAGCTCCTATCTAACAATCAACAAGTATACACCTCGGTTCAGTCACTAAAAGGAATGCTATTTGTTGTGATCACCTCTTTCTTGCTATGGGGGCTGATAAAAAAGAACAACAGGTATATTGAACGAGCCAATGACATTGACTATGTAACCGGTTTACATAGCCCCTACGTCTTTTTTCGCTATTTGGAACAAAAGTTTCGTAATACAAAAAAGGATGAACATTATGTTTTATTTCTTCTCGATATAGACAATTTTAAGCCCGTTTCCGACCGAATCGGTTTTGTAAAGAGTAATCTGTTTCTAAAAGATATCGCACAATCGATTAACTCTTCTACCGTTTCTCCACTTTTCTCTTCAAGGGTGCATTCTGATGGATTTGCTTGTTTGATTCGTATGGAAAGCGAAAGTCAAGTTGATATGCACTTAGCACTTATTCAAAGGCAGTTTAAGCAGAACTCAAAACGTCATGGTATTGATTTGACATGCTCCATCGGTGTTGCGCTTTATCCATTTGATGGGGAAAGTGTAAAGCAGCTCATGTCGTCAGCTAAATATGCACTTGCTCAAGCAAAGATCACGAAAAACACTATCCGCTACCACGACAAAGAGCTCGCTAAACATGAGCTCCAGAGACAACAGATGACTTCAGACTTACGTAACGCAATACGAGAAGGCCAAATACAGATTGTATTTCAACCAAAGTATTGCCTTAAAGATAAGAGAGTCGCTGGAGTTGAAGTGCTCTCTCGATGGAAACACCCCGAATATGGAGATATATCTCCTGCAGTATTTATCACACTGGCAGAAGAGAACAATCTCTGCAGTGCTCTAACAGAACTAGTCCTCAAGCAAGCATCAAAGCAACTTAGAGAAACGCAGCTTCTAGGACGAGCCATTCAAGAGGTATCAGTGAACCTTTCTGCTACTGAGCTAAATAGCATTGAAGATATGCATCGTATCGAAAATTACTTAAAAAAAGACCTTGATTTTGCACAATACCTCTGCTTAGAAATAACAGAGACAGCAACGTTAAACGATGTTGAACAATGCGCAAGTTTAGTCAAGGAACTCAAGAAATCTGGTGTGAGGTTCTCTATTGATGACTTCGGTGTTGGCTATACCTCATTTGCAATATTCAATAAGTTGGATGTCGATGAAATAAAAATAGATCGAAGCTTCATTAAAAACATCGCTATTGATTATCGCTCAAGAGCGATCACTTCCGGCATAGTCAACATCGCAAAGGGATTTGGTATTCAAGTCGTTGCTGAAGGGGTAGAGACCCTTGAACAGTTGTGTGTTCTAGAAGAGTTAGATTGTGAGCTAGTTCAAGGGTTCTATTTAAGTCGTCCAATCCCCATTGCTTTATTGGATAGAAAATTAAATAACATCGCAAATGTTATGTATTAAGATGTTGTATTCCCCTCTCTGCTCTTTCGCAGGGAGCACCCTAGCCATTAAAGATGGTGCTGCATTATGTGGTGAATTTTCTACTTAAGTAATTTGTTAAAATCACGCATTGGTATGCAGATATAAATCACGCCCACATTCGCTGTGCCATAGCCAACGGCTTTATGTACGTACCACCACACGGTTCGTAATCCCTCGGCGTTTTCTTCATCCCATTCCAGTACACTACCAACAGGAACATGGTGCGAAGCAATACGCAGCATTAGCGGCTCTAAGGACTCGCCAAGGTTTTCGTCGCCATCGTCCATCATGAAAAAGTTCTCTTGCTCATCTGGACAAGCTAATAAAGCCACCAGCTCTGGCTCACGATAAGTAAGCGTGTCTTGGTTGGTTTCTAGCTCTAGCACTGACTCGCTTTGGTAATTATCATCCGTTGGTTCCAGTTCTGGCTCAATAGGACGATACAGGGACGCTTCAAAGTGATCAGGTGATAGTTTGATGGCCTTAATCCAATCATCCCTTAAAACACGGTTAAAGGGCACATGGCCTTGGTATCGAGCCTTTCTTACTACAGGTTTAACTGCGTCACTCATTTGATGATTCTCTCTAATCTGCTTGGTGTTACGTTCATCATTTTTGCGAAGTTGGTCAGAGCTTCACTCTTAGTCTTTCCTTGCAGCTTGTAGCCGTCATGGAAGTTCTGGAAGCCGACCTTAATCATATCGATATAACCTTTCTTCTCGTTGGACTCCTTACGCAGTTTGCGCGCTTGGCGCTTGATGGTTTCGCTTTCCCGTTTCTGTTTGGCGATCTGTTTTTCCACTGCTTTCTGAGCGCGTAGATACTTCGCGTGTTCGCGCGTAGCGGCGGCCTTATCCACCACCGTTTTACGGTTACGTGCGGCAGCTTTCTTCTCGTTCTCGTTGAGCAAGTACGTTTTGTTATCTGAGCCAAAACCAACACGGCGCGCTTGCTGTTTCATTTGGTTGGCCAAGATGCGTTGCCATGCCAGCGATTGCAGCATGGTTGCCGCCTTGAGAACGTGTTTACATGCCACACCGGACAATTCAGGGTTTCGGATTTTCGGGAATGCAAACTCTTTAGGCGGTGCTATACAGTAGTTACCCATAGTGGCCAAGTATCGATACCAATACTGGTGACGTCCGCAGTCGCAATCAAAGGAAATACGGCCAGCACACGCCAGTTGCACCGCTTGGTTGTAATCCCCATTAGGCGATTCGTGTAGTAGTTCATCCCACTGCTCAAAACGCACCTTTACTCGGTGTTCTTCATGCCTAGACACGCTTGAGGCTCGGACACGAATAAGCGCGACATTGTTCTTAATACCGATCAACGTGGCCTTGTGAATGCCCGTACCGTCATCGACACGGTTGTTAGCACGGTCTACGTCCATTTGACGCGAGTTCTTCACCAAAAAGGCATAGGTAATACCCGCTGTCTTGCTGTCATAGACCTCTTTGTGTCGCTGGCGAGCCTTGTCGAACTTGATTAGGTCTTCTTTGGTAAACCGTTGCCCTTTAGCCTTTTCGCCTAGCGCCTTTAATGCTGTATTAGTTGGCTTGGCTAGCGTTGAGGCGGTCAGTGTTCGCTTAGCATTGCGGCGGTTCCTCTTTTGCGCCTGTTCAATTTTGTTGAATAGCTGGTTGAACTGCTTTTCATTGAGGCCAAGGCTGGCAAATGAGCCGTTATCCCGTTTTTCCGCTACAAACTTCTTCGGCATAGGTTACAGCCCCATTTCGTCCATGAATTGACGCATAGAGCGGCGTACCCACGCTGCTGGTGGCAGCTTGATAGTTTGGCCAACGGGTAGCGGATTCATTGGGTCATCTACGTCACAAACCAGACTCACTAGCCAATCAAGCTCAACCGTGCCATAGGCACGATAAGAGGCCAGATCGGCACGGTAGGTTTCATCAAGTCGAATGGTGTACTCAAACAGCTCGGTATTGCCCGAACGGTTGACGTATTCCATGACTTTCGCAAAGAAATGCGCCCGTAGAATGTCGTCCTCGATGTTCTCTGTTGAGAGGCGGGATAACTTACTCATTAGCACCTCCCATTCGATAATTACCGTCTGCGATTAGCCCCGTTTTGGCCTTGAATAATCCCATTGCGCGCGAGGCCATTTCTGGCTCTTTCTTAGGCTTGCGTAACAAGCCAAACAAGCTCTTAAGTGTTACCGTGTCGCCAATACTATCTTGTGTAGCTGCATAGACCACAAACATGAGCGCGTAGGTATCAGGACGTAGTTCTGACCAGTCAATGTTGTACGTGGGTTTACCATCCGTTCCCCGCACTTCTTCTACGATGGACGGCGACACTTCGAAGCGACCACCAGCGTTAGGAGGGTAGGTGATAGCATTTAGGGATGTGAGATAGTTATAGGCTTCCATTGCCGACACAATGATCGGTCTGCCTTTTGCGTCCAGTTCGAACAAGCGAACGGTGCGCCCATACTTCGAAAAGTAGGGAGTAACCTCGTCCACCAGCACAATAAAACCGTTTTTTTTGAGCTTTTCTAACTTCTCGGGCAAAGTCAGCTTAAGACTCATCAATGAACGCTCTAATTGCTGGCATTCGATGATATGGAGTTGACCATCATTCACACCAGCAAGCATAAGCCGTGGCTGGCCAGATGATAGAGTAAGTACAGCTATGCGCATTCGTGCCATGTTGTGACCTCTAAGTGCGCTTTTTAAGATGAGGAGTCTTGGTAATTTTAACACCATCAACCAAGCTTTTTAGCCCTATTAATAGTATTTATATTAATTAATGCTCGGAATATTGTGGTGATAATAACACAAGGGTAATACATACGCATGCGACGTTCCATTGATTGTTTTTGCTTCTCTCGTTGTCTTTGAAGTTTCTCTGCTATTGTCAAAGCCATTAAAAACACCTACTATTTGCTTGCTCTTGTTTCACATTTGCTGGTGGAACATGAAAAGGCTGGTAACTCGAATTTGCTGATTCGAACTGTTTGCTAAGGCCAGCCGCAAAAAAACCGCGTTTATTCGCGGTTTTTTTGTACCTATCAAAAGTAACTCTCAATCAAAACCCGATGGCATGGCATGGCTTGCCTTCATCGTTACGCATCCGTTACCCCAAGCTGACGATCTTCATGAGCTTACCCTCGTAGTCCCAAGGCTGATTTCGAGTTAAACACTCTTTGGCTCGTTTAAGCGCTGGCGAGTCAACTAAAAGATAAACGGCTTTGCGAGGTTTCACGCAGCATTCTCCGTAGCAATGTTTGAGGAAGTGATCATAGATAGTGAACGTTCGGCAAACTTAAGCTCTGCTTTGCGCACATCAATGTCGCGTTCTACATGCAGTGTGAAGTTGTCACAGAACACACCTTTCTCTTTCTGGTGCGCGTTCAACTTCTCTTTGAGTTGAGTGATTTCTTGATTGAGTTTTTCAATGTACGACTTGAAGTAAGTCTCGCTGCCGATTTCCAGCATCACTGATGCCGGACTACGAATGATAGACAGGATATCGCATGTAGATTCGTTGCGTAAAAGGTTCAGAACACGTTCGCCGCCTTGAGTTATGCTGTATTTTTTGCGATCTGGTTTACCGTCTTGCGCTTCAATTTCGTGAGACACTAACCCCTTTTCCGTCATGCGACCGAGTTCGCGGTACACTTGCTGGTGGCTGGCTTGCCATGCGCCTGATTCAGGCATTGTTCGGTTTGTTAGGTCATAGCCTGTTTGTGTTCTCTGCTCAAGAATTGCTAGAAGTAGATTACCCAAATTCATAGTTAGTTACCTTTTGTTATTGATGCCAAATTTCACCCGTATCCTCGTCAATAAATCCATGACATAAATACTCTCTACTTGTTGAGTAATGCGTAAGTCTTCCCTTTAACGCCTTTTTGTTGCGGTTATGCCAATGCTCGTATCCGGCAGTAAACGCATATTTGTTGTTGTAGTCTGCATAATGCAGATCTGAGCCATTGCGAGCCTCATTAACTCCCGCCGACCAACTTGCTAGAAAATCATCACGCTCATTGAGTTTGACGGCTTGGCGCTCATCATCATGCCCCCTAATAACGTGATAATTCCTAGCCCTTGCATGCGGTCAATGATGGTAGTCTCGAAAAATCCAATGTAGATTTCATCGTGCGGGATAAGCTCTACTTGTTGTGCCATTTCGTAGACCGTTCCATCTAGTGGTAGCGCTTCCATTAGCTCTATGATTAGGCTCTATTGGTTTTTGGAACTGCCATTGGTCAGTGCCTTGTCTAGTTGTCTAACCACATCTGCACACATGGAAAAGCGAGGCATTTCATTTCGTATCGCTTTTTCGTCTGCGTCCTCAATAAAGGCTTTCTCCTCATCTACACTCCCTAACACCTAACTCACACACACGTTCGCTACCGCGACAGCGGCGCGGTTAATGGCCATCGACACCGTTGCTCCGTGGTTAGACAGGACAATAGTGCCTTTGCTGGCATTGAACGTTTTTACGGTCATTTTCTACAAAGAATTAAGTGTGTTCGGAATGGGTTGGTGAGACTACCATATCAAAAATAATATATGCAATAACTAATTTAGCCCTTAATATCAAAAAAATATACATTGATATAAATTTTCATGTTCGGAATAAAAAGGATTACCATAATCCTGGGGTGGGATTAGATTACGCTCAATCGGAGCCGTTTAAGAAATGAATTTAATTCATAAATTTTTCGGTAAAACCCATTAATTAACCCTGGTATAGTGCTAATGCAGAGAGGCACATACGCCCACCAGATAAAGCGATTTTTCACTGACATCAAGCTACGTGTTGGTCATATTTGTGAGATGAAAGCGACAGCAAGTAGCAGTGTTAAGTTTTGGGGTTCACTCTGTGCTTATTTTGATGAGATTACTTACAAAGCCAAAGAAAGCTACACAGATATTGATTCCCAATATCAATTTTTAACTTATCTAGCTGATACGGTTTACTTGATCGAGAAAGAGGGCATTGATTGTGATGTCACCAATCAGTCATTGGTTTTGGATGATGATCAAACGCAAGCAACTCGCGACCAACAGCTACGCAATATCAGCCACCTTTTGAAGATGACAAAGCAGTATGCAGAACAGTTTTAACGATGCTGACGATCTACCCATTGGACGAATTTATTAAGGCAAATTTCCGAATTAATTCGTAGTTTGCCAGGATACACGACGTTGTCTTAAAGATGAACGCCAACGGTGATAGAAATATCAAAAGGAGATCAAGTTAAATAAATATGACTTTGTTTGAGCTTATCACCCCTAGAGATTTACGCACTTTCTACGCCCTCAATCTCCAAGTGGCTATGGAGTGGCCTGTTCGCTATCAAGCAGTTATGGCGCGATTTAAGTGGATGAAAGCAAAGCACCTTGTTTAGATGTTATTTCACAAAGCTAGATACGAAGAACGATTGTAAATCACTTTTGGACAAAATAAGCTACAGCTTTCGCTAAATTAGCATTTAACTGATAACCTGAGGCATTTCAAATGCCTCAGGTTAACTGGCCAAACTCCCAGTAGCATAGATCAAACAACTCTCGGGCTGTATCCAAAATCAGAACAAGCTGTTGACGCAAGCATGCTTCGAAGCCAAATCTAGTAATAGTGTTCATAGAGTTGAACCCAATTCGCACTTAGGCTCCGAGAAGCAGCCGCTTACAATCTTCTTCAATGGCTTTATCAATCGCATCATTATCTTGAGCATCAAACAGGACTATCTGAAGCTCTTTTAAGGCCAAATGCCCAAATCGGATCCAAGCTACCAGGTTGGTCCTCAAAAAGAACTCCACAATTAAGCCGCCTGAGCGCAATGCGGCATCTGCTGCGTCAATGGTACAAAGTGTTCCATGGCTTACCAACAACATGCGGCGAAGTTCAGGGGTTGAGCCCTTTGGTATACACTCCTTCCAAGGCTTATTATGCAACACATGTTGATTGACAGCCCAGCTTAACCGAGTGAGTAACTCGGAGATAAGCACTGGTATAGCCATTGCAGCACCGTGTCTAAGATCGTATCCCTGCTCAAACACCTTGCTAAACACAATTGCTAGGGTTTGCTTGTTGATAACCTCTTTGCCTTTCTTAACGTTGCCTGTTTTCACTTCAAAAGCACCGAAGTTCATTAACTGCGTGAGGTTGTAGAAAGGCACCGGCACACCCGAGCCTCGCCCATAGTCAGCTTGCTTACGATCTATACCAGAAGAGCCAGAAACGTCTGACATGATGTGCCCAAACCAATTAGCAACACCGGCGAATATCTTTGCAACAAAGTTATGCCCTACCAGCTCAAACTCTTCCGTTTCGATAGTGATTATCTGGCCTTCACTAACAAATGAGGAGGTATTCGTGAACTGATTCAGAATTGAAAAAAACAGCCCGACAATATCGGGGCTATGACTGAGGCTTTTTAGATGATGGTTCTTAGTGGACAGGTTCTTAACCTTGCCACCAGTGCCGTTTCTCTCTCCATTGGTAGTTGCTTGATCGTAGTTAACTTTAAACTTGCGCTCTAAGAATCCTATTGCACTACTCGTTCTGTTGGCATCACCTCTTGGCCCCTGCCAACCAAGCATTGAAGCAAACTTCTCAACTGCACCCTCAGCAACGTTATCGGCAACTTTGGTAAGTGGGCCTGTAGTGGGAGTACCAACGAATAACACATCGACTAAACCCGCAATAGCCCCGCAAGTCCCCGCTATCATGTAGTCCATGGAATCGCATTGCGCAGGCTTTGAGAAAAACGAGTCTCGAAACTCGCGTTGCGCCTCTGCTAACTGCTGCTGAGACATCACACATCGCAACCCTTGATAGTCTACCTGTATCAGGTTTCTCTCTATATAGGCATCGAGTTGCCTCATATATTCTTCTTCAGAAGTACAACTATCAACTTCAACAAAATCTAGGGTTTGCAGTGTCCCAATGCTCGCTGTCAACTCCACTTCTATCCCAACAAGAAATGCATCCATATCAACATGGTTGGTATCAAGCCCCTCGCTTGGTTCTGTGCCACACCAACTTAAGAGCTCGTCCGCGTTATCAATCAATCCACTCAGCAAATCATCACCCTCACAGAGCAAGTCATCAACCAGTTCCAACGATGAGCGCATATCAACAAGATGCGCTTGAGCGTTAGATAACTGATGGTTTGCTGCAGTTAGCGTCTTTATGTTCTGCTCGAGAATATCCTTATCTTTCGGCACATTAGGCTCCTGTTAGCTACGCAGCTTGCCTAAAGCAGCTTTGCCCAAGGCCTTAGATTTTGCACCGAGCATATTGCTCATATCGAAGTAGCCAATAGCTTCAAATATCTGTGCTAATTGCTCTAGTGCCTTCACTGAAATTCCTTGCTTAAGCGTCAGAACACCCTCTTCAGCTCCCTCTTCACACTCGTAATGAGACAGCACGGGCTCTTGAAGCTTTTTCTTTGATGGCTCTGATGTAAGCTCGAGAAAACTAGCTTTATCTAGCTCGATGGGACATTTTGACCGAAGTTCACTGGCTTGATATTCATTGCTCTTGTTCTCAAGGTGCTTACCCGACTTGATAAGCATGGTTAGCTGCTGCTGCTTCGCTGCTAACTTGTGGATTACCTCATTCTGATTCAGTGACTTACTGATTAGCTCATTCATTTTCTCAGTAACAAAATTGATGTCTTCCATTAAAACTGAAATGGTCTTTTGAGTGTGTTGAACGGCTTTGGTAAGCAAAAAAGCGCGATGTTTGTGCTTGTCCAGTTTGTCTGCACCCGTAAGTTTCTTCATGCCGTGATAGGCACCCACGCCAATCAAAACCGCAGCACCAATGCCCGTTACCATGCTTGAAAAACCGAGAACACCACCAACGCCAAGAGCTGACAAGCCGGAGGTTAAACCTGCAGCCGACAAACCCATAACCGACCCCGACATATATACAGCAGCAATCGGAGCACCAACAGCGGCAACGCTTTGAGCTAACTGCTTCGTTTTCTGCTCAAGCATACTGTCGTCGATGTGATCATCTAAAATTAGCTGGTCATTTTTGACGGCTTCGACCATAACATCGAGTTTTTCGTCAGATATCCCGAGCTTCGTTTTTAGCTCTTGAAGGTGAGGGCTGTTTTTTGCTTCGTCAACAGTTCCTTGTCCTCCGAAGGCAAATATACCAATGAGGTCTTTCATCAACGTCAGGCAAAGCGCTTCATATTGCGTGTCGGAGATCTCTGCTTTGATAGTGCTCAATAGCTCATCAGCGCTGATGGTGTTTTGATGATCCAACATGTACGAACGAACATCTAAGCGCTTCTCAGGGTTGAGCTCAACACGAGTAATCAAGGACAAAATCTCTGCGGTTTCCTTCGCATCAATCTCATTGTCATTAGCAAAGGCGAGATTGATAGCGACTTTACAGTATGCGGCCTTAACCGTTTCACTCATATCTGATAACAGCACGACCTGCTCTTGCTCTTCAAAGTCCTCAAACTCCGAGATTAACTGCGTAAGAAAATCAGCAAGTCCCTGGTAGTGCCCTTTTAGATCACTCCAGTCGATCATGAGCTCCTCATCATCCCCATAAGTGATGAGTAAGTACCCGATTTCTTTGGTTTTATCTTTTTTCGTTACGGTTTTCTGTACATATTCGGCAGAGTGCATTGACTCGAACTTGATACACTGAGCCGCTTCAAATGGCCCTTTCACATACAAAGATTCACCCGTAACAAGAAAGCCATCTTTCCCATTGTTGAACACAGTCATGTCGAACAACGCTACGACCAGATTAGGATCGAGATCTAGCTTGTAGCTAGCAATGGCATTATCCAACTTCTTTTCAAGCTTTTCATCGGTGAAAGGGGCGATAGCAAGGCGCTTATGAAGAACAGCTTGTTTGAGCTGAGACTTAATAAATCCATTTACATCGACTGACATTTTCTATTATTCCTAGAAGACTGAGAAAGTACCAACATATCAGAATAGGCCTAGAAATATGGTTAACAGTCTGTTAAACAAGAACTTTTCTATAAAACATGTTAAGCGCATCACGATCCCACGTGGCGCGTAATATGAGCAATGTATAGTGGATTTGCCCACATAGTTAGATAAGGAAAGGTAATCAAAATTACGATGATTACAACAAAGTTCAACCCTACTCTAGCTCATTTCGAGGCATTTCTGTGTTACACATCCCGTCAGCACACCTTGGGCATAAACATTTTAGAAATAGCAGCATACCTATGTGATCGCTGCCACTGTGTAGTATGAATCTTTATTACTCTCTCACAGTATTACGTGACGTTTAAAATCACATTTGGAAGCGATGATGGTGTTGCTTCTGGCCAGGTCCAAGAATACGAAAAATACTGAAAATTGGCTCGAGACATTCATGACGTTCGCCACCTAATGTTGATCTTACGAAGTGACCTAAGCGCTTTACTTGGACTGATGTAGTTTGCACTGGCAAAAGCAAGACAAAAACACCCTAAAGCGCATCAATAGGTTGATTAATGACGTTAAACGTTCCCTTTTGAGGGGATAGGGAAGCCTGAGTCACGAAAGGAGAACCTGTCAGGATTTTGGTCGCGCCGTATTGATGATACGAACAGGTTGATCTATGCCGTGGATAATCAGGCGATAACCATTATTTCATGCCGCTATCATTATTAGGCAATCTAAACATCAAAAATAGAAACATCAAAATAATAGGTACCAAAAGAAATGCGGAAAATTGCTTGTCTACTACCGTCGTTACTGTTTGGTTGTGTCGCTGTTTAGGGACAATCTTATAACATCGATATTGCAAATGAGGACTATGTACAGGTTAACTATGATTCGTCAATGACCAATTACAAGGCCATGCTAAGCGAATTTACCACGCATTGCGCCAAGTAAGACAAGGATTACGTCAATGAAAGTACGATTACAAACGGTTGGGAAATTACTATGGCCGTTTATCGCTGCGTTGAGAAGAGAGAGAACAGTTAACCATTAAGCCACCAGCACAGTGGCTTTTTTGTGCCAAATTGATAGTATAGTATAGGCACAATTGTACACATAAATGGAGTGCAGAGAGAGTTCAATGAGCATTTATGAGTTCACCTTAAACATCGGCAACATCAATATCACGAACGACAACGATCTACTTGATGTGTCACGCAAACTATACGAGGGCGCTTGTTCTGACGCTGTGGTAATGTCTGTTGATGAAATGCTGTATATCGAATTTGAACGAGAGGCAGGAACGTTCGTTCAAGCGGTTACACAAGCAATTAAGGACGTAGAATCGGTCGAGGGCTACGATTTACAAGTTATCTCGATTGAGGGCGACCTTGTGAGTTTGGGCGAAGCTGCGGAGTTCACCGGGGTTAAGAAGAGCACACTAGCAAAATACAAAAAGGGTACATTTGGCGGCGGTGGCTTCCCTGTGCCAGTACGAAAGGCTTCAAAGAAAGATCCTCTTTGGAGACTTAGCGACATAGCAGATTGGCTATACAAAAAAAACAAGGTAGCAATGGAGCTAGTAGAACGCGCTCGTCTGATGGATGTAATTAACCATCATCTAGAGACCAGATTGATGAAGAATAGCGATAAGTACGCAAACCTATTCATCAATATCCAAACTAACCTAATAATTCCCATAAAGTCATAAAGTCTCAGCTGCCATCAGCGTATAGCTGGTAGCTTCTTTATGCGTATCGTAATTGCTTAAAAGGAGGATCAATAATTGAAAGACTATGATTTTTCAATAGTGGCTAAGTTTCAAGACAACATGAATGCAGACTCGCTTTGCAAGCCATCTAATGCGATCAAAGAGTTTAACCCATCCGATTACTTAACCGATCAACAGACTATCCAAGCCTATATTGATGAAGCAGCAAGCACTGGTGAACCAGCGATAATCGCCGATGCCTTAGCAGTTGTTTCACAAGTTAAGGGTATGGACAACACCTTACACCCGCGCGACAACCCTTCTTTATCGTCACTTATCGGGCTGGCCAACGTTCTAGGCATATCAGTTCGATTAGGTATCAACATTAAATAACTTATTCCAGTAGTTCGGTTGGGCCGAATTACTGAAATAGTGCCCCGTCAGGAATCTAGTCAATTTAGTTTCACTTCTTACAGAACAGAAACTAACCCGCCAATTACCGGCTGCGACATCGCCTACAAGAAAAAACGGCGCGACAAGATTGATGATCTGAGCAAGGTTTTCGACAGAGCGTTTAGAGAAAGTAATGGACAAGTTCAGTCTCGTCCAAGAAATGGAACAAACTGCTCAAGAAGATTAGGATTAGTCGGACAATGAGTCAGTTATCAACGTTTTACTGTGTTCTTTACCGGTGTCCACAAGGCACTACGGGTAAAGCTTAATCCGTTACCTGACATTTGGTTAATGTAGTGAGGTAGCAGACTACTTCACCGAGCTATTTCGCCTTTCAATGGTGTTTGGATTGAGCTATTAGAATGGTCTTGTTGATGAGCAAATGGCTCAAAAACTGGCGATGTTCGTTAACGTACCACTCCAGAGTCAATAGTTATTATTGATAAGATAAAATACGTTAAGAAAAATTAATTATGAGTTTGGCTTTCAAAAATTTTATTTTTATTTCTTAATTTAAACCAAATTTTCTTTCTACCATTATTCTTCAAAATAAAACCTCCAAAACCACACCACTTTGGCCACTTGTTATTCTTTGAAGTAGGTCAATTTTTGATTTTTGACTATTTGATTTTTTCTTTTTACTGATTTTTTTATTATTAGATACATTTATTAAATCAATGATTTTATTAGACATACAATGCCCCTTACTTAATGATTAGGGTGTACTGAACATGCGTTATTTTATGATATAGAATGAAGGGAGCTTACAGAGAAACTTATTAAGGATGACGCTGGGAAAACTGACTTTATACTTTTTTATCTGAAACAACTATTGATCAGAGCTACTACTTCCTTACCACTGGATTACAAGCGATAAGGAAGCTAAGTTTTGTAAGACTATTACAACGTCGTTACATTTTCTGCTTGAAGCCCTTTAGGACCTTTACCTACGGTAAAAGAAACCTTGTCGCCTTCAATAAGTTTTTTAAATCCATCCCCAACGATGTTGCGGAAGTGAACGAATAGGTCGTCGCCGTTATTTTGAGAAATGAAACCGAAGCCTTTAGCTTCATTAAACCACTTTACTGTACCAATTACTTGATTAGACATATTATGCCCCTTATATAAATTAAAATTAAGGTGCACTGAACATAAGTATTATTTTAAGGATATAGAATTAAGGGAGATACAGAGAAAAACTTGCTAGGGATGACACTGGAAAACTTACTTTATATTTTTTATCTTCAAACAACTCTTCGTCAGAGCAAAATCAACTATACACGTTTCAAAAATTAAAGATAGCTTTATTTTCTATTTTTATACTAATAATGCACGTTACAGACCCCGAAAGCGCGCCATATGAGCCGCTATAGAATGCTTTAAGCAACATTTTGACACCCAAGAGGAGCATTGTTCCTTATCATCCTACTATAATCATAGAGCAACCTATATGAGTTAAAAGGCCGTTTTCTGTACTCGGTCTATCGTACTGATTTTTTCATATTAGGTCGTTTCAGTCTTCAAGGTGTTAAAGTTGGTATACTAAAACTAAATTATTATAAATGAGCGCAAACATGAAACAAAAGAACTACAACAAACTTAACGATGAAGAGTTAGAGTTTGTTAATGACAAGGTCGCAGCCTTACTCCTAACAAGTCCTAGGAGTGCTCGTTTGTTGCTCTGGATAATGGTGAGTCTTTCAATTGTGATGGTTGGTTGGGCATCTTTTTCTGAGATAGATAAAGTCATTGTCGGTTTAGGGAAAGTCATTCCTTCCTCACAGGTTCAAGTTATACAAAACTTGGAAGGCGGGTTAATTAAAGAAATTTTAGTAAAAGAAGGTCAATTAGTCGAAAAAGGTCAACCATTAATTCTCATCGATGACACGCTCTTTCGTTCAGATTTTCGTGAGCATGAACAACAAGTCGCTAACTTGAGTGCATCTGTATTACAATTGACAGCCTCGATAAATAGCGTTCAAGTTAACAATGACTTTGACATTAAAGATTGGCGACAAAATGTCACACTAAACTATGACCAGCTAATGTTCCCATCATTTTTAGAAGAAACTCAACCTGAACTAATCCTACGTCAAAAAGCTGAGTATCTAGAAAACTTAAATAATATACGCAACCAGCTATCAGTGATTGATCAGCAAGTCATACAGAAACAACAGGATTTGATTGAAATAAAAGCACGAGTAGAAAACTTACGTAGGAGTTATCAATATGCAAAAAAGGAACTGGATATTACCAAACCTCTAGCTGACGAAGGTATAGTTCCACGCATTGAATTACTTAAATTACAACGACAAGCCAATGATAGCAGGCGTGAAATGACATCTAGCAAGCTTAAAATTCCCGTATTAGAGTCATTAATTCAAGAGTTCATGCTTAAACGAATAGAGGTCGCGCTACAATTCCGATCTGAACAACAAGAAAAACTTAATAGCACCCAAGATCAACTATCTTCTTTGGTAAAGTCTACAGTTAACTTAGAAGATAAAGTCAATAGAACCGTGGTTTACTCACCAGTAACGGGAAAAATTAAAACGTTGAGCATAAATACAGTTGGTGGAGTTATTCAACCAGGTATGGATATCGTTGAAATTGTGCCAACCGAAGACGCTCTACTGATAGAGGCAAAAATAGCACCAAAAGATATTGCATTTTTACGTCCTGAGCTACCTGTTATTGTCAAGCTTACCGCTTATGATTTTAGTAAGTACGGTGGTTTAAAAGGGGAGTTAGAACACATTAGTGCAGACACAATCCAGGATGAAGAAGGTAACGACTTTTATGTAGTACGTATACGTACTGATAAAACTAATCTCGGTGATAAAGATCTACCAATCATTCCAGGAATGACAACATCAGTTGACATAATAACCGGAAAGAGGACCATTTTAGAATACTTAATGGGGCCAATTCTAAATACAAAAAACACAACAGATTAATAACTTACACTGTTTTCACAAATCGTGATACCCGTTACCATTGAAGATGTTTAACTTCTTATGAAATTGGACTTATAAAGCCTAAGTTGCACAATTACAGTAGCCGCAAACATTTGACCGAGAATACGTACTTTCATATATGTCTCTATGGGCCCCCTCATCGCATTGTCACTAACTAATGAATATTAGTATATTAGGAACTAGTGTTCGGAATTATTATAAATGAATAGAATATTACTTTAACCGTACACTACTAACTTTTTCAATGTGTAATAATACGTCCATTACATCGCTGTGAGCCTTGAGTAACTTTCTCTTAGCAATCGTCCATGCCGCCAATTTCCCATAAGCGTTCACACTTACCTTAATGGAATGCTCATGCTTCTGGTTGTTCTCATCATACTTGGTGTACCGCGCTACGTAGTATTGCTTACCATCGATGGTAGTTAACCGTGGTTCAAGACTTTTCGGCAAGCGCGCCAGCAAGTTGAATTGCTTACGAACGCGATCCCAACAACGCCCCCATAGTTCCTTGCCGATTTGGTTGCGTATTTTGGTTGCCTTGCGTAGACCTTTCTTTTCACCAATGCGAACAAACCCGACAGAGCGACGAATATAGCCCCCTTCCGGCTTAGGCACACTAACGGCATAACAGGTCTTCTTCTTGGTGATGAATCGATAGCCTGTGTTAGATACGAAATAAGCATAAGCGTTACGACACTCTGACACTCTATAACCCTCAAATAAACAAAACATGTAATTCCTTTCGGTTGGATTTGGCTGGCCATTGTTACCCTTTCTTGGCCAAATGGATAACGTTACAGTGTAACTATGTTTTCTTATATTCCTAATTAATGCGACAGATTGATAGTCTTTAGGTCGTCATAACTGCAACCAAGCACCAGCTTGATTGCCTTTTTGCTGAACCCTTTTTTCATTAATTCTCTTACCTTTGGTTTAAGATCATTCGGAATTGAGGTTCGGGAAAGTTCCTGTTGTCGAAGCTTAAATTCGTTTACTCGTAAGTTCGCGTTCATTAGAGCCTTACACATAATTTCCCCTCCCTCTATTCTGCCTTTGGTTTTAATGAAATGCCTGTTGTGTACTCTTTCGCTTCGTCGTGGAACGTTCTTAAGTAGTGGTCAGTCACGGCAACACTAGAGTGACCAAGCGCGTCCTTAATCACTTTCAAAGAGGCTTTCTTTTCAAGCAGGAGCATGGCGTACATTTTTCGCATCGAGTGTGTTGATAGCTGATATGGCAATCTCAACTCCATTGCTATGCGCTTATACGCTCGGTTGATATACTGGATGCTGATCGCATTGCCCTTTTTGGCCAAGTGGTGATTAGATTGAAACATCAACTCATTATGGCCATTGTGTAAGTAGATACGTTTAATCAGTTCTTCCAGTTCGGCATTAACGTGAATGGTGATTCGAGCGGCCTCTTTAGCGGCTTTTTCGCTCTTACCTCGGGCCATACGGCCTTTAAAACCTTTTGATTGAACAATGTTAAATGAAGACCGGATCACACCATTTATCATCACATCGCTGAATTTTAGCTTCGAAATGTCGCAATAACGTAAACCTGTACGAACCTCCATTTCAATCATCATAGAGATAAGTGGGTTAATGTCATCCATTAAACGGATTATTTTTTCCAACTCGTCTAAGTCACGCGCAGGGAAAGCAGCCATTAGATCAACTCCACGTGATTAGCATTAACCGTTTTAAACTCGCCACCAACGAACACTTGAATTTGTAGGGTTCGAGATAACAAGCTAAATCCCAAGAATAAGCCTAGTTCGCCATCGACACGCACGAAGTCGTGGTGAACAGGTAAGCGGCCAAAGTGGTTGATCATCTTGGTTTGTGCTTGGATGCTTTGAGCTTCTTTAATTGTGTTTATGGCAAAGCGAAGTTGAGAGCGAATCTTTAGCGCATTATTACCTTTTCGAGCCTTGCTGATCGTGCCTTGCACACAAGGGAAACCGTAGAAATTGCGAATGACGGCGGCGGCTTGTTCTTGGCCTCCACATTCATTAATTAGCTCATCCAAAGAGATAAGAATAAGGTCGTGGTGGCGCTCTTGGATGGCACTGCGTTTACTCGCCCACTCATCCGAAAGCGACACCAATTCATTTTTTTTAAACATTTTTGCTGATCCTTTTTTGGCAAAATGCCAGTGTTTGCTCGGAATACAATATATTCCAAAGGAATATATTTTTCAACTATGTTCGGAATACTTACATTAAAAGCACGAAGGGTTTCAGAAGTGACCGACTAATCAACTTTTGACAAATAACGCAATAGTGCTCAAAACACCACCAGCAAGAAGTCATTTTTTATCAATATTCCTATGGAATATTTAGGTTCATTCACACAAAATGCCAGGATTAGAAAGCAATCTTAGATATTTGATAAGTTATTGTTTTTATTTGATTTTATGGCCTTTTGCGTCGATGACCAGCGACAAAACATTGGATAAGTTAGTTTCAGTTCTGTCTAGAACTGAAACTAAAAGAGGTTTTTTGAAACTCGCCACGACAATTACCCGTCTTTGGAAATATAATGACGGTGTTACGTCGTCACGCGAAACGAACAAATATGCATATCCTCAATTATTATGCGGTATAGGTCACGTTCTCAAAACCTAACTGCTAGTAACGATATGTTTGCATTATTTTGCATATCTAGACAATCAAAGATCACAGTCTCATAATACTCCGCGAACATCAGCTCGGCTGGCGAGAATCCCCTAAACTCTTTCCAAATCAGAGCTATATACGTATTGACTATCCAGTCAATTGGCTTAAGAGATATAGATATGCACTGCACGTTGAATCAATTAATTCCAATCGAAATACTAGACAAATGTGACCTGTCCCTAGATGTATTTAGCAGCTCGTTCCTCGATGACGCGACCGACATTTGCATGATGCATCTTATCCAATCACATCCGAACGCACTATGCAATTCATCCATTAATCGTGATGACGTATTAAACTTCGTTCGAGATCACTTCTCCGCTTAAAAAGCAACACTTATAACGTTCTTCTGTTCGTTTTTTATTTAATTCCGAACACAAAAACGGTATGCTACACATCAAGGATAAAGGTAGGGTTTTTCGTTACTCGCATACGCTCAGGGATGGAGTGTAACCTTTATCCTCCAATGTAATTTGGAGCAACCGTTCACCATGATTAATAAAAAAAATACTGAAATTAAAGATTTAAAAGCTATTGATATAGAAACACTTAATCAATTACTTGCAAACAAACAAACGGCAGATGCGCGCCTAAAACGTGCCTTGAAGCACCGCGCGACTTTTTCCGAACAAATAGATGGCAAGGAAGATAGTGGACTATTCAATGATCGCATCGTAGCTGTAGTAAAACGTGGTAATCCAACCACTCGTTTACTTGAGTATATTGAGGCCGCGAAATCAGCCAATAAAGAGCTTTTAGAGCGCGCACCTCAATACTTCAACAGCTCATCTAACTCATTTAAAGAGACGACCGTAATTGAGAACGTCCGTCGCGTTAACATCACAATTAATAAAGCAGCTAGCAGCCAGAAAGTCACTGGCGCACGTCTAGCCAAAAGACTTGAAGCATACCTACGCGACCTCGACCGTAAACTCTCCTACGATCTTCCAGAAGATGAGAAAGAACAGCTCACTAACAATAAAAACACTGCATTGAATGAATTGAAATACTTCAAAGACAATGCAGACGTTGAGTTTAGAAAGCGCGGTCAAGAACACAATGACATTGTAGCTATCATCCATACCTATGATGGCAACAATGGTGGCATTTCTCGCGTAGCTAAAAAGGTTCACGTTAACGCTGGTGGCCTTGTTCTAATTAGGCATCGCTCTTGTAAAGATCACGATGTGCTAATCACGAACAACACCACTGAGGGACGTTCGATATTCGATGAAGCGAATGCTTTTAAGTCGGTACTGTACCCTAACGCTAATATGTATATAGAAAACGAAGTTGACGCTATTCGTGAAGCCAGAAAAGAGCTTAGAAGCAAGAACGAAAGCAAAGCACGTTCGCAGTTCGATGGATTAGTGAACTAAGGTTTTAAGCTATATTATTGTTGTTCCGCTTTGATTGGTGATTTGGTGGCGATATTTAACGGTATCGCCACCTTTTCATATTACTTTTATATGTTGGCACCAACGGAATTAAGCATCGTCCGATTCAAGCGCTTCCAGTACCCATTGTTCTACGGAACTGCGAGACTCTAGCATGCTCTCTGTTACTTCCATTTCGTGCGGCACATAATCTACCAATTGAGAAAAACAGTATGTATCCCAACGGTCAGGTGATGGGATGTTCATTTTCTCTTTCATCATCGGTTTTGGCATCATTACCCATTGGCCTGACTCGTTGATTGCACAAGGTATTTTACTGCCTTGTTCTGCCGTCTTGACGTTCTTATCTATCTGCATGCGGCCTTGGTTTATCGCATCCCGAGCCATAACATTGGCATACGCACGCTGGTTAAAGAAACGCTGCTTATCGCTGGTGGAGTGCATCTTCTTACCCCAACGAATGCGCTGTACGCGCCGTCCGTAGCGTTCTAAGCAAGTCGCCGTGTCATAACCTACACCGTCACTATCCACTGCTATCGTGATGTTTGGGTACAAGTCCTCACTACACTCTGCATGGATAATGTCAGCGAACCGAACCGGATCGACCGTGCTTGGTTGTTCAAGCAATTTCACGCTCTGAACGATGCGCTCCATGCGTTGACCCCAAACCTTGCAGATATTGAGTATCGAGCGGTCACGACCATTACCCACGTCCACCAGCGCAGCCCAACCCCAACCATCGGGCATATCGAGGTTGAGCCTTGCGCTTTTGTCCAGCGCATCCCGACTAAGCAGCATACCAGCAATGGAACTTGGGAACTCCCCACGTACTTTAATCAGGTATTCCGGTGCCTCTCGACCGCCATACTCCAATCGCTTATCGAGGATAAATTCCACGGTTACGAACGGCGATTCCTCGGAGTTAAGCCGGATGGCTCGCCATCGACCACTAGGCTCGGCTAATCGGTGATGCGTATCGTAGAAATAGCCGCTAGGGCGCGTTGGCTGGCTCAATAACAGCATTCGGTTGTCTTTCTCGGTCAATGCACCCGCTAATACACCAAAAGCCTTGTCAGAGACGCCTGACGCCTCATCGACAATAACAAACAAGTGTTTAGCGTGTTCACCCGCTAGCGCTTCCTCGTTACCAATACGGCACGATTTAGCACTGGTTTGCCAGATACCTTTTGCTGAGTTTTCAAAAAAGGCTGTCTCGGTAATGGTGAAGTATTGCTGCAACCAACCATGCTTTTGTAAGAGCGTGTTCCAGTTGGATTTTAGGTACTTCCATACACCGATTTGTACCTGTCTCGCGTTGTTCGCCACCAGCACAACACGCGCATTGGGGAAGCAGAGCATGAAAGCAATGATCATGATACTGGTCATGTCTGACTTGCCTGTACCGTGGCCAGAGCTGACAGTCGTTCGCGCACCAATACGCTGAGCACTATCAATGATTTTGCGCTGCTGCCAGCTCGGCTTCTTACCGACTAGCTCAACAGCGAGGCGTTTCCAGTCATAGCGATACCGCTTAACTAGGGCAGGGTAACGGGGATCTTGTGTTACGCTCTTTATTCGTCTAGCCACCAAGTACCTCGAAGCTGTCTACATCGTCAAACCCCGACACTCCCTCGTTATCGAGGTCATCATAGGCTTGCTCTTTAGCGGCTTCGTTTTGTATTTGGGATGGGGATAGGGTAGGTTCTACGCCGTTCTCTAGGTCTTCGGCTTCTTTGATTCGTCGGTTTACTTCTTCTTTGCGCGCAGGTAGCCAGTTATCTTGCTGCTCAATCTGCTCTAACGTGTAGTCATCAAACAGCTCATCCAGCTCTTGCTCACTGATACCAGTGTCGTCTACTTCTGGCTCTAGGTTCGCTAGTTCTACCTTAGCTTCATGCAATAGCGTTGCTGGTGGACGTGCGCCTAACTTCTCGATTTGCTGACACGTCTCTAAGGCTGTCCAGTTGTTCTTAGTGCGCAGAGAAAGCATTTCTATTACTAGGCTGGTTTCTTCCGCTGGCAGTAAGTGTGGCATCATCAATTCAGCGTATTCCTGTTTACGCAAATCGATGTAGCGCTTGGCCTCTTGTTTGGCCATCGTGGAAATACTCAATTCCAGTTCACGCAATCTGGTGCCATAGCCAAAGATGAGACGGTCACGCATGGCGTTTATATCTACTGGCTGGTTTTCGTCATCGAGCGGAATGTCTCCGCTTTCCTCCATTTCATCGATCTCTTTAAGGCGTTTAGCTAACGTCTCATTCATTCGGTAATACTGCGAACGGGCAATAATCAGTTCGTTGCAAACCGAAAGCGGATCGGTATCCATGAGAATATCCATGATTTCGCCAGTAATACCCGCACTACGGGCATAACCACCATGCACAACAGGGCGACCCACTTGAGCACTGGAATACTGCGAAAGTCCCTCAACTGATCGCGGCTTGCGCAGTGATCCAATACCCCCTGTTTTCGCGCGATCGCCTTGCGCACTTTGCGCTTGCGCAGTTGCCCCCGCTTCTTTGGACTTTGATTTATCAGTCCTTTTTTTCTTCTTGTCGTTTTTCGCTTCTTGAAATTTCGCTAATTGCTCATCGTAAAGATCAAATAATCGATCAAACTCGGGCAGCGATCGCATGGAATTGAACTGGCGGCGCAATGTCGCACCGTTCACCCCTTTATCTTTCGCAAAAGCGGCCATCGTAAGCGTTGGATTTTGGGCGCCACGCACGAGAAATTCTTTCAAAAGGGAATACCAGTCATTGCCCTGACTGGTCTTTTTCGCTTTGATTTTTGGCATAACGGACGGTTGGAACTTGCCGCCCGTTTTGGCTGGCCGTTTTATATATCGCTTAGCGGTGCCGTACTTCAATCCGTTGGCTTCGCAATACTCGGCCAGCGTCAAAGTCGGCTGCTTCTCTAACTGCTCCCAAAACTGCTGTTGGTGAGCCTGATAGTCAATCTTGCCGGACACGGTTAAACCCCATTAATTTTGTTACGTTCGGAATAATACATAGTTTAAACAGGTAACAACAATACGAACTATACTTGTTAAAACAATCATTTGATTGTCAATAAGGTTTTAAAGACAAAATTTAATAACGCGACATTAAATAGTATTTACAGTAACGATTTTCTGCTTATAATCATGGCCAGCTAGTGAGTAACGCTACTCATGTACAATTGATTCTGCGGCACGATATAGTAATTGGCTGCGTTATCTCACTAGCCACCTTTCCCCCATGCCCAAGACAACGCGCTACGTGACGAAAGGAATACCCCCTTGAAAGCACCCGAGCGCATCAAATTCAGACACAAAGCCAAAACCAAAGCACGACAAGCCATGTTTAGAACCCGCCAACGGGAAAAGGGATTAGCGCTACTTCAAGTGCGAATTTCACGCCTTGCTCACGCAAAAGCATGCGAACAATGCGAACAGAACGGGATTACCCTGACCGAGCTGTATCAGTTGGCCATCAACAACACAGATCCAAACCAACTACCAGAAAAGCACCCCGAAGTAATCGAGGGTGACCTAGTAGGGACACGCCAAATCAGTCCTTGGATTGACCCCGAAGTTGCAAAGACGTTTGAGAAATTGGCCACCAACTACCGCAATCGAACCATAGCGATGAGTGCTATCGTCTATGCCTATTGCGCTCGATGCGAAGCTGAATGAACCGAACTGGACACGCTTGGGGCGCACTGTGCTTTGCGCCCGTTCCTCTCGCCTTAATGGCAGACACAACACCACTGCATTCAATCCTGGCATTTCTTGGTTGCTTAAGCGGTTCGAGCGCACCGGACTGGCTTGAATTTGACAGAATCCCGCACCGAACTTACACCCACATCCTTTCGATATGGCTCGCTGTAACGGCTTATGGCTATCATTTGGCAATAGGGGATACATTCGTACTCATTGAGGCGTTAAAAGCCACCAGCACGATTCTAGGTGCGATTCTGTGTGGATTTGGATGCGGTTGTGTGTCGCATTGGCTTGGGGATGTGCTAAACCGCCAACCAGTGCCGATTTTTACCCCGCTTGATAGGTACTGTTTGAATCTATTCGCCTCGGGAAGCCACCAGCGAATCACATGCGTATTCATTTTCTCGGTAGCATGTACTTTAGTTGGCTTTTTACGGCCTTTGACATTCCGAATAGACTTGTTAAAAATGGCATTTTTACATAAAAAAGGCCACGTTTTACCGTGGCCTTTTGATTTTGAGGAGTTGTCAATAACAGGTAATTCAATAACCAATCAATTGGCCATCTATATTTTGGAGTATCCACGTCCATTTTCTTGCGAGCGAGGTAAATATAGGACACTCAAAACGCCTTTTCAATAGGTTGAAACGCGACACATAAAAAAGAGCCAGTATTTCTACCAGCTCTTTAACTCTCTTTTGCAAACCTTCTTTGAATCACTCGCCGAAGCTGTACGCTTCACACGAAAACAAGGCAATTATATTGATACTTACCTCGAAAAATCAAGAAAAAATCGCCAATGGAATAACCAAAGGCGCTTGAGCACAGTTGTCTAAGATTTTTAAAGGAAAACACGGTCGTCACAATGGCAACTATGTGACTCGCGTATAAATAAATTTATCCGTTCGGAATTATCAATTCAAGTGTTTTTTAACCATTAATGGCAGATTAATCCCTCAAAGCGACGAACCGATGTAAGTATGTCTGTTCCATCCTTATCAACGACACTGGCAAACATTAACGTACTGCCCTTTGGTTGTTTTACCAGCGTCACGTATTGACCATCTTTGTTCATGTCAGAGAGCTTGGTTAGCTTGTAGTCGTGCGTATATGTCTCGCCTCGAATCTGAGTCTTAACAGCAATGTCCTTTGTCTCTGCATTGATGCTTATGGCTTTTACGTTGTTACCAGAGTAAGGAAAGTCACTCTCATTGACGCATGCCGTTGTTGAGGCTAGCGCGCCAAAGGGATCTGCTAGTGCTAGTAGCCCAAGTAGAGTTTGTTTGGTTGTTATCATTTTCTCAGTCGTAAGTTTATTTGTTGTTATCGATTGGAGCCACACTCCACAACTGATAGTATCATCTTTCATTTCATTCGAAAGATTAAGGAGTTGGCATGGATAATGATCATTATGAACGAGGCAAAAATAACGGATTTGGCGACGAGAAACCTATGTCTGGTTTTCTGATGAGCCAAAGACCCCATAGCTACACCATTGGCTATATGGCTGGTTACGCAATGAATGTCATGAGCATGCAAGGCGGGAGCGCTATAGTTGCCGCTAATGTGTTAGGGGAACTTTCTTGGCAATACAATATCGATATCGAAGAAATAGATGACCACATTCTTGATGAGATTTTTGAGAATGAGGGCGGTTTTACTGACGAATTGCGTAGCGCGTTTGATAAGGGCTTTGGCGAGAAATGTGAAGAGCTCGACGACGACGAAGAAGATTAAGCCCACAACTAAGAACAAAGGGCTGACCCTCTTTCGAAGATCAACCCTTTGCCCTCTTTGGGAGCCTGTAGGTTTTACCCTACAACGCTTGCACAACCTTATTAAACAAGCGCACCGTATAGGAAGTCGTATCCGTCACTGTCCTATGGGAATAATACTAAACTCATTCCGAACACATCGCAACATTTGTTTGCGTTTCATTTTGTTATTTTTCACCCATTAAAAGATCATTTCTGTCGCTTTTGACTGGTAGCTTTCTTGAGCGTTTCGTAATAGCCAATCTTTATCAGAAAGAAGTACCACAGCGCGTTAAGAGGCGTAATTTGCCTAAACTGTAGGTCAGCAAACCAGAATCGCTTTTTCAGATGCTTAATGGCCATGTAGGCTAACCATTGGTGTTTAAATCTAAGCACCGTCACTAGGCGCGCTTTCTTCACCTTAAGCGTGAATACATAGGCTCTTGTCTTTCCTGTCTTACTCATTGCTTGCTTTCCCCTCTAACTGGTATCGAAGCGGAGCAGTAAGCCATCCCCAACGTTTATGTCTCCATATGTCGCTAATCGTGGACTGGTGAACGCCATATTCCTCGGCTAGCGTGTGTTGGCATACCTGTTTAGTGAATAACAGCTCGTAGATGCGTAGAACTTCACTAGGGGATAACTTGGATGCGCAGTTCTTTCCTCGGCGGTCTACGTTGTCCTTTACGGCCTTTTCAGCGGGTACACCAGCCTTAAGGCGTCTTAGCACTCTGCGGTAACTGGTATCGGTAGCGGCGCATAGCTGTCTTGCGGTCATTACCTTGCCTTGGTAGGTCACAAGGTGCTTGGTAGCCTCGGCCAGTAGTTCCTCTCCGGTTCGTAGTCCTTTGTGATACGCGCGATAAAGGGAAGTCATTGGATAGCCAGTTAACTGAGCGAGACGGTACACGCTCATCGATTGACCCTGATATTGAACACTCATAGTAGCTCACTCCCTTAAGCCACTTTAGCGATTTGCTCATAGATACCAGTAAGGTGCGTTCTGCCTACCTTACGGTTAAAGCGCATGGATGGTGTTTGTAGACCTTTCTCGGTAAAGAGCACTAATGCACTGCCGAAGTTCACACCTTGCTTTTTGGTGTGTCCATCTGTCTCATAGAACGGGTAACGACCATCCGGCTTGTAAATCATCGTGGCGTAGCCCTCAACCAAGTCCAGCCACCACGTTGTGAGTTCTTCATGTGGTAACAGCATCATGCCGTCACGACCTTTCCTGGCTTGTTCTAGCGCCTTTTCCAGAAACTCAAACTTAAGGTCAAACGGGGGATTACACCACCAGCCATCTTCCCATTCGCCTTGTAGGCCATCGAACCCAACACAAACAGGGTTTAGGAGCTGAGCTGCCTTGTGTTTTGGCTTAAGGCTTGGGAATCCACTCGGCTGTTCGTTAATCCAGTCAGGAGCCACGTAGAAGCGGTTCACCTTGGCGGTTTGTGGCTCGGCGGCCACATCTAAAACAAACTCTTTTCCGGTATCACGTCGAAAGAGGAATTGAGCATCAAAGAAACAGTCCCAACGAGTCGCCCATTTGTTCTTTGCGCCCTCGACGGTCTTACTTTTGACTAGGTGCGCCATTCTCTGACTTCTCCCCACTCTTGGCCGCGACAGTAATGCGCTCGATGCGTTCTGCGTCCAAATCAATCTTCACTCGCTCTATCTTTGGATAGACCACCAATCCATAAAAGCTGTATGTGCCAATACCGATAACAGCCACCAGCGCTAACACAATGGTTATGGCCAGTAGCCGAACAGAGCCGATAAAGACACGCAGCCCAATTGCCTTGCTATCATTCATGGACGCGTACCATGCCCTTGTAAGCAGAGAACAATACGCTGTGCTCGGTTTTGACACCTAAGCGCTCTTTCGTCGCCGGATTAATGGTTGTGCGTTCACGCTCTATGTGACGGAAACGGCCAAAGCCTCGAATTTGCACCTCACGACCTTTCGCAATCTCAACCAGAATGTGATTGATCATTGCATCCAGACAATCGCCCACCAGCTCTGCATCATCACCAGTAAGCTTTAAGCCAACGCGTTTAGAAATGTTTCTTTCAATGTCAGTTCGGTTTAAGCGTGTGCTCATTAATGTGCTCCCTTGATCTCGTTTACCTTGTTTGCCAGCTCATCGCGGAATACATCCGATGCACTAAAAGTCAGCTTGTCTCGCGCAGCTACAATCGCTGGTGCTCCCGTTTTTGGATTACGGCCAGCTCGCGCTTTCTTAAGGCGAGGTGCGAACGTACCGAAACCACTAAGCAATACAGCATTGCCCTCAATCATGGTTTGAGTTGAGATTTCTTCGATAAAGGCATCAAAAACCAGCTCGCATTCTTCACGTAATGCGCCCGTTTCTTTTTTCATTGCTGAGATCAGTTCGTGCTTACCTACGGCTTTTTGTTTAGACACGCTAAGTCCTCTTGAATATCTTTCAGATAAATTCCGTGCTGTTGGCCTAGAAGATTGATGGCGTAAAGAACCAGTTCTTCTCGACTGCTACAGCCAAGTTCTATTTGGAGTCGCCTAATTTGCTCTCGTTGTGTCGCGCTGGCGCGATAGTATTGACGTTTAATGTCAAACCTAGCCATCTTGGCAAGATGACGATTCCAGCGTTGCTGAGGGGTTAAGGCGTTTTTCTTGGGTTTGCGTCCTGCCATGAGACGATTATAACCATTCCGAACACGCCGTAAATATTCCGAACACGATTTCTGTTTTTAATACAAAAAAATACCGCCCATATAGGCGGCATTTGTGGAAAGATGATCAAGGATTGGCGTTAAGCTCGTTTGAACTCCGAAAAGTGGCTGCGCATGCCATCACGAACTTTGAGAGGCGTTTTGCGCAGCTTGGCGCGTGTCGCTGTGTCGTACAAGTATTGTTCCCATTCCCAATAGGACATATCACGTAGTCGGCCTACTGGCTCACCAACACTATTCATGAATATGTAGGTGTTCTTGGCTTGGCCGTTCGGGATTGAGTTGCCATTACCATCCAATATCTCAAAGACACCTCTCGCACCGACAAACGTCACGGTCAGACCATATTGCGCCGCTGTAGCATCAATCATTGCGCTAGTGAGGTAAACATTCTCGCCAAAGATTTTAGTACGGAGGATTTCACGACGATATTTCTTAATGTCTCGAACCCATTCAAAGATAACGCAGCGAGTATGTGGCGTTCGGATGTTGGTTTTTACTTTGATTAGACCAGCATCGAATAGCATTCTAATGACTCGATAGTTGATCTTCTCTCTTGGTGCAATTGTGTCGCCAGTAGCATCGTAGTCACAAATATGACCACCAGTAAGCCAGCGATACGCTTGAGCGCTACCAAATTCCCCTGCGGGAGCATAGCTTAGCAACAACTTGTCATAGTAAAGGTAATCGCATAGGAAGTTACGGACTACCTTTGTTGCTTCTAACACGTCTAAATCAACTGGCTTTTGGCCAATGCTGTGATATTCACTCGCTAACATGAGATAACTAAGCCCTTTTTATATACTTATGCGGCTAGTCTAGTTTTGTTATCAAATGTTGGCAATTGGAGATAGCTATTAATTTGATAAATGCACTCATCAAATCCCTTGGCCACAACCACGTAATACCCTAATTCTTGGAACATTTTTATCTTTTCCTGTTGCTCCTTGCTTGGACGGCCTTTTTCCGTTTTTACCTCCAAAAAGAAGCCGTGATATACCCCTCTCGGGATAGGAAAGAATATGTCCGGTACACCTTTCTTTTGTCCCTCATAGCTCATCATCGAGGCCGCTTTAGGCGTTCGGTAGCCACCATTAGGAATTGAGAAAACCAGCGGGTAAATGTCCTTGTACTGCGTCTCTAACGTGTAGAACAAACGAACCTGTAACCAGTGTTCGGCCAGCTTCGTGTCGTTAAACTCTTTCGGACGCTTAATCCCTTGTGCAAGGCGCGTTTTGTGTGGTGAATCCAGCTCCACTTTCTTCTGTGTCGCAGCGCGCGCAACGTCATTGTCTTTCTCAAGAATACGAATGAGCCAAGATGGCAGTTCCGACTTATCCACCAGCGCGGTATTAGGGACGTTTATCGATACCGGATTGATGATGTGATTAACAGAACGGTTAATCTCGTTAAGTGCTGCATCGATATTGAAGTCGCCGCCGTGGCCAGCTTTCACGCCTTTGCTTTTCCACTTCTTGCGCTTAGCGACTTGGTTTGCGAGGAAAGAGTGATCGAATCGTGGTGCCTTGGCCATAACTAGATAAGCCCTTGTGTAACTAAAATCTCTTGCTCCTTACGGCGGTTAAAGTAGGCAAATACCTCGTCCTTGGTGAATTGCTTAGCTACCACTTTGCGGCGGCCACCTTGCGAGAAAACACGCTTAGCAATGTCCTCAGATAGCGTCCAACAAAGTGCGGTTTCGATTTCGGATTCGTCATTGATAGCTCGGTAGGCCGTGATCACCTTGGGTAGCTTGGCGAACGCCTTGCGCTCTGACGACTTCATAACCTTGTGCTTGTTGCGTCTCGGACACGTAAACAGGGATGACCACACACCTTGATGTTGGTGCGAGCCTTGCGCTTTCCATAGCGTTCCAAGCACGTCCCAATAGGTTGAGTCATCTTGGATAGCTGGCGCACCAAGGAAGCTCTACAGTAAAAACATCGCTCATCGGGCAATTTCTCTACTACTCAAAAATTGGGATAAGGGAATAGGGTTAAAGTGTTTTATTCTTGGTTAGCAAAGCGCTCTAGGCGTTCTTCTAAGTCATCCAACCAAACCAGTATTTCGCTACCTCTGTGAACGTAGTCGAGATCGCTGTCTTGGATTAGATTGGCCACATGACCCGAACACCCGTTTACCTCTGCCGCTATTGCGCGGTTACTGAAATAGAAAGCATTCGGCGTGTCAGTAAAGTCCGTTTCGCCTGTCGCTTCGCGCATTTCCATAAGCGCTTTAGTGGTCATTCGACGCAGTACAATCAGTAAGTCGTCTTGGTTTGCTAACGCTACGTTTTGTTTGCTCATCGTCTTAAGCCGCCACGTAACTCAACATCTTGTAATGACGAAACTCGTTTTGGAACGGTATGTCATCGTCAAAGTCCATTGGCGGTTCGCTGTACTGCTGTTGATGCTGACCCCAACCGCCTTGTTGCTGCTGGCCACCAGCTCGGTTATTGCCAAGCATTTGCATCACGCCATTAAAGCCTTGAACTACTACCTCTGTGCTGTAACGGTCTTGGCCTTGCTGGTCTTTCCATTTGCGAGTCTGCAATTGACCCTCGATGTAAACTTGTGACCCTTTGCGTAGGAACTCCCCCGCTACTTCGGCCAACTTGCCGAACAACACCACTCGATGCCACTCGGTTTTTTCTCGGTTCTCCCCTGTCGCTTTATCGCGCCAAGTTTCGGATGTAGCGATCGTGATATTCGCTACTGCGCCGCCATTTGGCAGGTATCGGATTTCGGGATCTGACCCCAAGTTACCAACCAGAATGACCTTGTTAATGCCTCTTGAAGCCATTCGTTATTCTCCGGTATCTCTCTTTACCGCTTCGTCTCTGTTAGAAATCGCATCACCAAAGAACAAATAACCCACGTCTGTACTTGTGTAGACCGCTATCAGTTCTAGGTTTTGCACCCTTGGGTTCACTTCGCCATTCTCGATTTTTCGATAAGTGTCTGGTGATAACCCGATTAACCTGCTCATTTCGAGTATGGTTAAATCTGCATGCCGTCTCGCTCGCTTGATTCGCGCTGCACGTTGCTGTCTATACTCAAGCGATTGGATTCGAGCGGCCTGTTTAGTCTTTGCGTCTCGCATTTTCATAGAAGCTCTCCACTTCACTTGCTAGTCGTTCTTCCTCGGTTGTAGTCCCCTTAATCAATGCAACGCGATATTCATATAACCGATTCTTTGACCAATCGAGGCAGAGCTTTTGCCACTTGATAACGGCAACCGGATCGGAAAGGTCGTAACCAGTCCCAAAACAGCTACAGCACTCCCACTTGCTAAATAACGACTTGGTGTAACCTGTGCCATTGCAAGTCGGGCAGCGATCCGGTTTGTCGTCCAATGTCACATCGGCATCTTGTAACTGGTTCGCCAGAGCTTCGCGTTCGTCCGTAGGCTCTATGCCCTCGAATGTATCCAGGATTGATGGTGAGCTTTCGTCTCGCTCTCTTTGCCGGTGTTCCAGTTGAGATCGCTTAATTTCAGAAATCCTCTCACCCATTAATAATTCCGAACAAGTATATTTTTGATGCAGTATAAACCCGATTAAAAAACAATTCAAAAAGCTCTAATACAAAACCGAAACGATGTATTTTTATCTCAGAAAATAGGCAATCTGAATCATATAAGGAATCAGAAAATGTCAGAGAACAACAGTAAAAAAGTTCACAACCAAATCCGAGCAGACGTTAAGGAGTACATGACCAACACCTTGAACGGCGTCTTAGACTTCGCTTTGGCCAATGCAATTAAGAGCGGTCAGAACAACCTAAATGACTTGTGTAAAAAGTGGAGAATCCTAGTATATAAGCTACTGATCAAGTTAAATGCTTCTCTTTTCAAAGTGGATGATGATAAAACCCACTACGCATAAACGGATACGTTTAGCTATCGGGATAAGAGTAATGGAAAGCTTCGGGGAAACTAGAAGCTTTTTTTATCCAATATCTAATCCGAATACTAAAAAATTTAATGTATATATAAAGTTACAAATCATAGATAAATAATCTCCCATTCGGAATAACAGAAAACACAAAATAGCAACAAAAATAAACAATACCAACCAAACAAAACAATAATACTGTCGCGTTATAAATATAGATGAAGGATTGAAAAAGCATCAATCGCGAAAGCTAGTTTGAATTGGTTCATCAAGAAACCTCGTCCGTTAGGTTCCGTAATCATTAAATAACGGTATAGTAAAAAACAGATGCCTTACGTGACCATGACTCCAGATCGTTTAGCATCTTATCGACGTCAAATAGTTGAGTTTAATACTGCCAACACTTAGGCTAATTAGAAATTAGTGGGCAAAAACTAACCAAAATGATAGGAAGCTTAACCACTTAAGTTGTACGGGGAAGCATTTTTGTTTTTAACAGGATAAGATGAGTTAACAGCAATATATTGAATGCGCTAACCCATCTGCTGGAAGCGGCAACTTTCTTTTGAGGTTAGCATCAAGCAGAAAGGGAAAATGAACATGAATTATTGGATAAAAATCTTGCTCATATCCCGATTCATGTAGAGAAATGAATATTTTTCAAAGCGTTTCTTTATGAAAGGGGAATTATCTGATCACAATGGGACATAAGGACTTGGGAGTTTTCATACGCCTTAACCTGAAAGAGATAACCAACTCGTTTGGGCGTTTGCAAAATTAGCAAAAAGTCTGGAATACTAGGCACTGCAAGACTTGGAACAAAACGTTCCCTAATAACCTTGATTGTGTGAAGAATATAAAAAAAGGCTGGATTCGAAGAACCCAACCTTTAATTAATTAGGAGGTAATTATGTAATCACCAACCAAGCTCGAAGCAGCTAGAAAGCTTCACTTCGTGTATGCGGGTAAACGATGGCGGCCACCATCAAAAACCCTTGTGCGTTGTCTTTCACCATGAGCCTTATCAGGGGAACAAATGGTAAATTTAATTGAACTGATTATAGCGATAATCAATCTCGTCGCCGTTATAGTGCAAGCACTATTCGGTTAACCAACGCTGCTGCTCTAGAAGTACATTGTTGCTTCTAGAGCACACTTACAACTATCCAATAATTAATATTTCCTGTCAATTCGTGTTTTTGTCAAGAACTCACACAAATGCGGTCGCTATTCGTTGTAGCATGCCGTTGTCTATAGCTAGGATCATTAACTCATCTAAACAACAAAAACTTGTTGTGTATGTGGGAAACTGTGTAAATCTTTGATTTTCCAGTTATCCACATACGCTATAAAGATCTATATTTAACTATATCAATCTATGGAAACTATAGAACTATAAGATCTATAGGAACTGTAACGTATTGATTTTAATGCGATTTAACTCGATTAAAGATCTTTTTTTAGGTCTTTAAGTAACAAGATCTAGGTTTAATTGATCATTTATTAGGTGTTTGTGATCTTCTTATAGGCTTTAGTGCTACATAATCTAGGTGAAAGTGATCATATATCAGGTGATTGGATAACAGGTTTTAGGTGTTTCTGTTCTTAAATGACATATTTTAGGTGTGTGAGATGGTTGTATAGGAGTCTTGTCCGGTTTTTTCTACTTTCGAGTCAATGATCACGTCGAATTCCCTCCCATATACCTAAAATGTGTCACATAGCTCATTTCAACCTAGAAAATGTCATCTATCGAGCCCATGACCTAAAACTTGTTAGCTATCAGTAATCGTGTGTATCGGTTAGTTCTGAAAGGGTATCTATCTTTTCCATTAACGACTCTAATTCATGCATTCCATCATCATGCTTTTGTTGCTCTTTTTCTGAGTGTCGCTTTGACAAGCTAGCTTCAACTTTAAGAGCGTGGTCTTCTTTACCCACATAGCGGTACGCGATGGCAAGTGATTCTAGTTCAGACTCGGTGAGTCTGACTTGGTTTTGAAGCCTTTTCAATTCAAGTTGTCGAATTGTCTTAAGAGCATCGTGTTGATTTAGTTCATCAATTGAACCTAGTTTAACCCACCGGAAGAGAAACTTGATTCCAGTAATGGTTCTACCTTTCTTTACAACCTCAAAACCCTTATCACCTTGGCTGCTTTCTAAAAATAGAAGCTCTTTGCTAATCTGAGGGTGTTCAGAAAGTTCTTTAATGCTTTCCCTGATACAACGTTTCATAAATACGCTGTTGTTTTTGAAGGAACTTTTATCTTTTTTCAGCTTCCCTGATTCGTCCAAAAGCCCAAATATTCCTTTCAGTTCACTAAGCTTTTGCGCATGCATTTCAAAGCCCTTGTCTTTGAAGCGACTAAGCAGTTCGTACAAGCGCTTAGAATACTCCTTCTTTACCTCAAAGAAATTGCGAGTATTAATCAGAGCAAATCCTTGATTATATTCAATATACTCAGGTTTTAGCATATCGTTAGGAACCATCGTAAGTATGCCGTGTTTATAAGCGATATGTTTAAAAAGAGGTCTATAGTCGAATTCAATATCACCTTTCGGGGTTTCCACCTTTATCCCGATTTTTCGACTAGCTAGGCGGTTCGCTACTGGACTTAAGTTGCTACCGATATGTTTAGACTCAACACCTAGCCACTCTGATAATTGATGTGAAGTAAACTCATAGTGTGGTGTTTTCTGCTCCCAATCACTTGGTTTCATATGTGCAATCATCAACGCAAACATATCTGCTTCCCTAGCGGATAGATCTTGACGACTAAAGACCAGTTGGTGGCCTTTTTTGATATGTTTCGGGAGGTTATCGCTTACCGCAGGGTAGAAATATTCTTCATCACTCATGCAAATGCACATCCATAAATAACAAGATTTAGGTAATTATGACACATTTTAGGTCACGCATGTATAGAAATACTCACATCAAGCAGTGATTACAGATACCTGACTTGTACTCGCCCGACTGCGTCACGATAGTATTCAACTAAGCCTTGAGACTCTTTCTCGGAAATGGTGTTCATGTACTCTGCTAACATGGTGGCTGTATCACGAACCTTGTTCACGCTAGCTTTCATGGCGCTTGCAGCCTTGTTGTGCCAGCTAGCAATCACAAACTTAAGGTATGACACGAACTTAGGCGCTAAAGGCTGTTGGTGCTTGTTGTACAGCTTGATAACACGACGAGCTCCATTAGCTGATAGGCGGCCTTGCTTAGCTGCTAGTTGAAGTTGTTTTACTTCGTCAGCGTCACGTTTGAAGATCTTCAAAAACCAAGAATCAGACGGGATACCGTTATTAATTTTATTTTTACTCTCTGTAGAGAGATCTTTTGTATTTATAGTGCCATTTTTGTTTTTGTCTGATTGCTCGCAAGCCTTGTCAGCACTGGCCTCAAGAGGTTTTTCCACAGAAGCCCCCCCTGAGTGCCGTTTTTGTCTATTAAAACGCTTTTGTGCAGCTTGTAGCGCGTATTTGTATGCGCCAGCGAACATTTCTTGGATGGCGTCTACGCATAGAGTGATGTGACGTAGATTCTGACCTGTTGCATTGTTTGGCTTCTGTTCTCGGACAATTAAGTTCAAGTCTTCTGCTGTTTTCAGTTGTTTTTTGAGAGTGTCAAAAGTGGTTGGACGACAACCATAGCGATCGCAGTTCTCGTTGTAGACCTGTACCAATCGAGTAGTTGATGCAAAGCAGGTATGGCCATGCTTAAGAATATGGCTTGAGATAGTTTCTAGTAGGCAAGCAAGTTTACGTTGTGCCGACGGTTTATTGGCTTTGATATTGGAGGCTTGGGTTCTGAATCCTGACTTCCAGTAGCAAGGATGCAGTAAAAGCGGTGTGTTTTGCATAAAATTTGCTCAAAAAAAAGGCGTAAAAATTTGCCACCGATCTCTTTGAACGTTATACTTACACCTGCTTTAGTGTGGTGTAATTTGTGTTAACGTTCGCTGAGATTGATGCTCAATCTAAACTGTTAAACTAATTACTAACCATTTGAGGCATTAGTCGCCAACTAAATGTCTCGCCTGATTAGGCTTCGGTCTAATTCATTACGGCATAATGACTTTCCTTAAGTTCGTTTGTCGTGACGCTTTAAGTTAGCCGCTTAAAGCTCGATTTCAGTAAGAAAGCCCGCTCGCCAAAGCGGGCTTTTTTATTTTCTGTTGCCCGAAATCGAATCACTTTCTCTCTATCACGGTATCGCCATGATCTAATTACAGAAAAACTCCCCTATTATTGATCGTAAATGGTTGATCAAACAAGTCTCTGTATCAAAGCGATTCCGAACAAGGTGCGTTACCATCTGGCGCTAGAGTTTACCAAAAATTTTATCTATTTAAACTCCTTTTGGACGTGTTAATATTCCGAACGCATCGAATTTTGTGGATAACTCTGTGATGAAATTTACTCCCCCACCAAGTGCTGAACAGCAATTAGAAACTCAAGTTAACCAATTAAAACAACAATTTAAGCGCCGACAGTTCCCGAAAAAGAACGCCCCAGCGCTACCGTTGGATTTGTTAGTAACAATCTCAGGTTGCACCTTTGGTTTGCATAGCAAAAAAGACGGTAGACTCGTTCTAAAGGCCGATAAGGCGATTAACTTTGATAAGGGTGTCAATGTGTTGCGCTCAGTGTCGTATATTGCTGGCGCGCGAGATAGCGTATCTATCGCTGGTTGGGACTGGCGACCAACGCACTTCAAGAAAGATAAACTCTACTTGCGTCCTGTCGCGCCTAGTGATTTATAAAATTCCGAATTGGCCACCAGCGTTTTCGATTTAATTGAGTGTTTTTGTACTTAATTACTAATCGCTGGTGGTGCTTTTTAATTGATCAACTTATTGGAATTTTCGTGATGAAGATCCGAAGTTGACGAATTGCTGTTTAATTTGAGGCGCAACACTCACTTTTTGCTCTACTGGAACGTAGCTATTTGTCGGTAAAGTTGCCATTTTTCGGGAACCTAGCGACTCAAACATAGCTCGCACCACTTGATGATCTTCCTTGGTGGCCATGTTGGCGATCGCTTTGCGCTGCGCATCGGTTACATAAATAGGTAAAGAGTCCACAACATCAAGCAGCATCGAGGTTGCCTTAGCGTTTTGCTCTACCTTTTCACGCAACTCTGCATTCAAGCTTTCTAGGTACATAAGCTGGTTAGTAAGATCACCAACAAGCTCAATATTGGTCTGTTGAGTCATGTTTGCGTAGATATTACGTGCTGATTCCTCATCAAAACCTTGTTCCTGTAGCGATTCGAGGATCATTTGCTCTCTGTTCGCGCTTTCCATCATCATGGCCGGATGGTTTAGGCTGATATAGTTCGGCTGCAACACGTAGTCCATACCGTGATATGAAGTCGTGATCGATGCCTCGCGTGTATCTTGGCCACCAGTCGCCCAACTCCAACCACCAGCACGGCTATTGTGCAAACCTAAAGCGATACGGCCTGTATCGGTATCTAAAAACTCTTGAGTGTGTTCAACAATACCGTCATCTGAACAGGTGATAGAGACTGTGCGGTTAGATGGCACGTTTTCTACCACAACCGGACGACCATTAATCATGATCACCTCAGTTTCACCGATTGAGAGCTTATTAGCGCGTTGGCGGGATTGATGGCCATAGTAACCATACGCTTCGCCTAGTCGTAGTAGCTCTTGAGTTCGTGGGCTGTTGATCATCGCTTGCACGGCTTTGATGATGTAATTGCGCTTGTTGGCGCTAAGCTTGCGACCGTCATTGAATAGGCTGAAACGGTCGGATACTTGTTTAAGTGCTTTTGCTGTCACTTGCTTTTCTCCATTAATGGCTTTGGATTTCGGTTAGTAGGTCGAGAACTACGTCTCTAACGAATCGTTCCGCTTCGCTTTGGTCAGTCATGCCAATGGATTCCATCATTTTGTCGTTCTTGGCCACTTGAGCCGCGAGCTCGGAAATGACTTCATTGGCCAGCTCGGAATCGAGGCCAACAACGGACGTGTAAAGATGGTTTTTGAGTTTCGGAGACTTGCCGATTGGGGATTGCTCGATAAGGTCAAGCACGGTGGCCAGCATGGTTGCGTAGTTCGCTTGAGATTCCATTGCATCGGCTTTCTCTTGCTCAATAGCGGTATTGAGAGAGTTAAAGCGGATCTCGAATGGCATATCGTTATCGTTCCACACCTTGCCGTCTCGGTAGATGGTGTGAATATCGATAGCGCGCTTAACGAACGCCACCACGGCTGCGCGGATTTGGTTGGCGCGTAGTGCAGATTGAATCGATGTGCGGAAGAAGCCGCCCTCGCCTAGTCCACCAGAAAGAAGATCACCAAACCCAAGCATGGATGGGTCTACGCCAAGCGTTCCGGCTAAGCGTTTAAGGTGAAACATAATGTCTTCGATGTGGGAGATATTCGGGTCAGTGGTAAAGGTATCGATCTGCAAGCCACCTTTAGCGCCGCCCATAAATGGCAATAGCGTGTTGATAACGGTTGGAATGAAACCTAGCTTGCGGGAACGGTCTACCACCTCTTGACGGTCTTGCTTCATCTGGTCAGCGACCATGTTGATGTAATCCGCAGCTCCGGCCGCATCTAAGCCGTCAGTGTTTACCGCTACCATGCGATCGATAAGTGAAGCATTCACACGACTTGCGCCGAGCGCTGCAATGGACTGGCGAAGCATCGACCAAGCCTCAAAACAGGTCAGAAGAATGGATGTGCCGTAGTTCTGCGTCTCGATTGGCATGCGTGAATACGCATCGTCATAAAGTGAGTAGCGCTGGCCAGTGTAGTTAACTGGCGGTATATCCATATCTGGTCGCCAGATTGGCATTTTTAGTGGGATAAGCGCCCAAGGCTCGGCAAGGCGTACCTGTTCGCCGTTCGCTCGGGTTTGTAGATATTCCGCAGTAAATCCCGCTAGCTCGCCCGAACGTTCGTACTCACGAATTTGGTTTGGCAACGTGTAGTAGTTGGCCTCAAAGTGAGTAATACCCACGCCCTCTTTCGTGTATGGGCGAACATAGTTAACCCCATAAACCAGCGTTGAATACGTCCAGTTCATTAGGTTTTCGTTGATTGGAGTTAGCAGCTCTCGGTTAAGACGACCTACGTACTCGGCGTACTTCTCATCGGTTGGATGAAGATACACAGCCATGCCATTGTCGTTTGATACCGAAAGAGCGTGACCAAGGTGCAGATTGAGCGCGGCATCAATCGTGCTGTCCTCGGCCATTTCCTTGAGTATCGGATATAGCATGAAGCGATCTTTCGGCAGCTTGTGCAGAAAAAAGCGGTCTGAGCTTTTTCGACCGTCATTGGTCAGAGCGCCGTTGCTTTCATCTAATTGGTGTTCGCGATCGTGGAATGGCGATCCCGTGTATCCAGCGCCAGATTCAAAACTTATCCCACTCTCTTTATCGTCATTCTCGTTAAAGAAAGGGAACGCTTGTTTTAAAGCTGCCGCTAGCCCAATTGATGCCTTGTTTTGCGACATGTGCGACCTCGGTGATTTGAGGCGCTTTTTACAGGGATGGGGATGATCTTGGATGATAGCGCATCGCGTCAATGTGACCAATACGCTAATAAATCATTGATTTTCTATGCGTTGATTTTTTTTAGTCAAAGTTCAATTGCTTGCCTTTGAATCTTGGTTACTCACCAAAAACACTAATTTTTATTCTTGATGGTAACAGCCGTGTTCGGAATAATTCTCTCGTCCCTAAAAATCTACTTCCTTAGATATTTTAGATTATTCATTAACTTAAATTGATATTGATAGTGGCGTTTTTTTGGGATGGGGAATAGGAAAGGAAAAAGTCGGGCGAAAGCTCGACTTTTTTTTTGGCTTTTATCCAAAGAATAAAAGGCACGTTCAATGAACACTGATTTAACCCGCAGTATTGAACAGGCGACAACAATCGATGAACTGGTACGCCAGTTTGAAGCCTTGCTCGCTGTCGATATTAGCGACACTCCAAAAGGCCACCAGCGCCTTAAGGCTAACCAACTAGCCAAAGATATTCTCGCCAAGTACAACGGCGACTACTCCAACGTTTCACCCGAAGATAAAGCAGCTCTGCGCGACTACACAGGTTTTGGCGGCATCGGTGGCTCCACCAACGAATACTACACGCCTAAATGGCTGGCGAGCGCGACTTGGGATTCAGTTCGTTCCTATGGCTTTACTGGCGGTAGCGTACTTGAACCAAGTTCGGGCGTGGGCGTATTTAGCGAAACCAAACCTAAAGGCACCCTGACTACATCCGTAGAAATGGATCAGACCTCAGCGGCCATCAACCAAATTCTTCACCCCGAAGACCATGTAATCCAATCGGCATTCGAAGCGGTAGCAACTAATCCTGGCATTGGCGACTTTGACCTAGTGATCGGCAACCCGCCTTATGGTGTTCGAGACGCTAGCGCGATGAAAGACAAAGCGTACAAAGACATTAAGTACGCTGATCAGTATTTCGTTTCTCGTTCTATCGATAAAGCGAAAGCTGGTGGCTTGATTGCCCTAGTGCTGCCAACTCGTATTTGTGATGCGAAAAACCTTGAGAAGTGGCGTACGCAACTCGCGCTTAAAGCGGAGTTTTTGGGCGCGCACCGACTACCAACGGGCACGTTCGCTGATACGGGCGTAGTGACTGACCTTGTTATCTGGCGCAAACACAGCGACCAAGCGAAAGCACTGATTGATAGCGCCGACCGCGACACGCTGATTGAATCTAACGTACTTTGGGACACTTGGCTCAAAGGTAAGTGGTTCGAGCGCGAGGGTAAGAAATTCATCAACGGCGAACAGACTGTTGAGGGCGTAGGTAAGTTTGCGCACAAAGTCGTGAAGCGTGGCAACCGTTCTAACGATGATATTAAAGAGTCGTTAATGCGCCGCTTTGACAGTCGCATTGATTGGATGTTACTCGATGAAGCGGTTAGCGAGCCAGTGAGCGCGAAATACTCCGATGGAGACACGATTTTCCGCAATGGCCAGCAGTACGAAATGATTGATGGCGAATGGGAGCTATCTGAAAGCAATGCGAAAACAGGCGTTATCAGTAAGGCGACCTATGGCGTAGATAACACCGATGAGATCGGTTCTATCACCTACTCTACTGAATCGATGCTTAAGCTATCGGCCAGCCAAGCGCTCAAGCTTTTCGAAGATTACGGTTACTTGTGTCATGACGACTTTAAAGCCCTAATGCGCGAGATTGCCAAGCTGCCAAAAGCAAGCCAAGAACACGCTTACAAAGGCATTCTACTTGGCATGAAAGTTCAAACACTTGCAACGCTGGTTGCTGGTAGCCGAACGACATCCAATAGCGACTTGGCCAACATGGCAATGGGCGCGGAGGACTTCCAGACCGAACAATATCGCGTGAAGTTAAGCGGCGAAGTGTTAGAGCTGAACGCACTAATGGGCGGCTCTAAGGTATCGAAGAAAGCGCTAAGCAACTTAAGCGAGAAGTACGTCTCTGCATGGAATTACTACCACTCATCGATCGATTCTAAGGGCAAACTATCTGACCTACTCAAAGGCGACCTTAAGCGTGAGCTGACCGTTCAATACAGTTCGTCTCGCATTGGTGACGTGTTCCATCTATGCGACCGTGAACTAGGCATAACCACACTGACACTGGATGACGTTCGCAAGTATTACACCGCAAGCGGTATAGATGCGATGAGCGATGAACAGTTGCTTGATTACTTAGCGAACATGGATGAGGTAGCCGTAAACCCTGACGGCACGGTGACGGCATTCCATAAAGCGACGACTGGCCTAGTCGGTAAGCGTATGGATCAGCTGACCGCACAATTAGTATCGACCACCAGCGATACCGTGAAAGCTAACATCATGCGCCAAATTCAAGCCATCGAATCTAAGCGAAACAAGATCTCGATTGCCGATGTGAAGATGAAGCTTACCGATAAGTGGATTCCTAAAAACATCATGCTTGAGTTCCTGCATGACCGTGGCTACACGGAATTTATCTTGGGCGACTTTACCGAGGATAAGGACGGCTTTGAGGATTTCGTACAAAGCGAATCCGGCCAATACCTTACTGGCTACCGTTGGCGTGATGGCGAATGGATTGATGGCCTAACTCGTAATGGCGTGAAAGGTAAAGCAGCGAACAGCGATGAGCGATTTGAGCGTCAAATTGAATCGTACATCAACTATGGTGCGGTTCGTGGCGGTAGTAAGAACGAAGATAAATCACTTATCCGTGAACAAATGCGCCGCCTCGATGATGAGTTTTCTACATGGATTGCATCATCTGACCATTCAGAATACTTGGAACAGGTTTACAACAATACGTTTAACGGTTGGATTAAGCCGGAGTTTGATGACTCACCACTAACGCTAAATGGCGTATCTGGTGCGATTGAGTTCCTACCTTACCAAAACTCAACGATTCGCCGTCACAGTGCAGACGGTAACGGCATTATTGCCTTTGGTACTGGCTTGGGTAAAACGCTCACTGGCCTTGGCCTCGTGCAGCACAACCTAGAAACCAAACGCGCCAACCGTGTGGCCATCGTTGTTCCTAAATCCGTGTTAGAGAACTGGTTCTATGAGTCCGACCTGTTCTTTGGTGAAAGCAATCTATCTGACAAGGTATTTATCGGCCTTGAAGTTCACAAAGACGATGACGGAAAAATCATTCGGGAACCGGTATTAGATGAAACGGGCGAACCGAAGTTAGACAAGAAAGGCGATCCTATCTTGCGCGCCAAACTGACCGTAGACACAAACGGCAAGCGCGTAGCAGAACAGCTCCACCAGCTTACACAGTCAACCGCTCGCATCGTGGTAATGACAAAAGACGTGTACAACCGCATTCCATTGAAGCCGGACACGATTTCGGCCAACGTGCTTGAAATGCGCGATGCTGGTTTGATTGCTGGTTCAAGCAAGCTAGTTAAGGAAGCGGAAAGCCACACAGATCAAGCGAAGAACGCGCGCTTTGAAGCGAAATATGCTGACGATGGTACGGCCAAAAACGAAGAACTACCGTACTTTGAGGACTTGTTATTCGATTCGGTGATGGTCGATGAGGCGCATGATTTCCGCAACTCGTACAAGGGCGGCTCATACCGAAACAATCTGGCATTCTTGCCTAGCCAAGCGCAAGCCGATCGCGCTATCGATATGCAGCTTAAGAACAACGTCATTAAGGCTCGCAATGACGGTCGAGGCGTTTACTTCCTAACAGCTACGCCAACCGTAAACAGCCCTGTTGATATGTTCAATATGCTGTCCCACATCATTCCGGCAGACACGTTTGCCAAGATGGGGATCTTTGACAGCGACGACTTTATCCGCATGTTTGGTAAGACTGGCGAAGCGCTGGTTACTAAGATTTCGGGCGAAGTTGAACAGCGTGAAGCCCTACTCGGATTCCAAAACCTAGACGCACTTCGAAACATCGTTAACCGCTACATGACGATCGAGGATGCTAAATCCGTTGGTGCCAACGTTCACATTCCTGACCTGATTAGCCAGCAAAGCGTTGTCCAAATGAATAGCGAACAGGAAGCGCTATATGAGGAACTACGCCAGCGCGCTGACGCAATCAGTAATCCAGACAAAGACGAAAACCAAGAGATTGTCGAGCAATACCCTAACGACACGGTTTTCGGCCTAATCCGTAAAATGGACAAGGTAAGTACAGACCTTGATTTGTACTATGAGCGTGTTACCTACCGATTCGCCAAGGACAACAAAAAAGAGGTTGAGGCGGCAGTAGCTAAGCTACCAAATACCGTCACGGTCGCTTTTGAGGATGTGGCACCAGACGGCACGGTTAAGCTAAGCAAAATCCAAGTTAAGGTTGATAAGAGCGTTAAGGTCGAGGGCGATCACTGCGTGGTTCAGCTCCACCAGCAACTTGATGACCGATTCACAAACATTTGTGACAAGGCCAAGTTGAAATTTACGCACCCTGTCTCCCCTAAGTACGCCAAGTTCCTTGAGAACGCGCGCGAGATTTATCTGGCTGGCGGTAAGCAGCTTGTCTTCACCGAAGAAAAAACACAGCACAAGAAAGTCGCGCGAATCATTGCGGATTTTGTTGGTTGTAAGCTGTCTGAAATCGGTATTTTGAACAGCGATACCGTTGCGGGTAAGAAAGGCTCTAAAGCGACTGAGGACGATGAGGAAGCGGGTTTGGAAGCAATGGCCAATGCTTACAACACCTCGAAATACAAATTCATGATCCTCAATAAAAAAGGCGAAGTCGGCATCAACTTGCATCATGGCACAACCGATATTCACCACTTAACGCTACCTTGGACTCCAATGAGTATCACACAGCGTAATGGCCGTGGCGCGCGTGTTGGCTCTAAACAAAACAGCGTGAACGTTCACTACTACACGTCGAAAGGCTCATTCGATGATTTCCGCTTGGCCACAATCCAACGCAAAGCCACTTGGATTGAGACAATGTTCAAAGGTGATGACAAGTACATTGCGAACGCCGATGCAGACGCAGCCGACGAAACTGCAATCATGCTGGCAGCGAATCCAGAAGAAGCGAAAGCCCGTATCGAAGCGGCTAAGCGTCAAGCTGAGCGCAAGCGAAAATTAGAGGAACGCCGACTAGCAAGTATCAACGTTAGCAAGTACATCAAAGCCACCCAAATGCTTGCTTTGGATGTGAGTGCGGTTGAGGGCGAGCTGGCCGAACTACGCGAGAAGTTAGAGCCGCTACGCAAAGAGGTGGAAGAAGATCGCCTACGTGCAGAGGGCGAGAAGCGCGGCAGTTGGCAGCACAAAAACTACCAACGCACCAAGGGCAGACTGTTTGCCCTAGAAAGCCAAATCAAAACCTTTGAGGCAGCGATCAAAAACCGCGATAAGGCGAGCGACACCATTAAGAAACTGAAACCAGCAATGGAGCTGGCCATCAATGACGGTGTGTTAAAGGATTACCCTGACTTCCTAACTCATCCAGAGTTATACATTGTTCGCAACGGTGTGATTGTGCGTAATGGCTACACCTACAAAGCCGAAGTTAAGAGCCGTTCTTGGAGCGCCGAGTACGATTCAAAAGCAACAATCATGATCACCAACTTCGACCGTAAATCTGGCACGGTGGATGGCTTTATTACTGAAATGGACGGCGAACCTGCGTCACGCAACTACGTCGATCTACCTGTTGAGCGCATCATTGAAATTGCGCCAGTGAATCAGGATAGAGCAGCACTAGAAGCAAAAGCGCTCCAAGGTGTACCACTAAGTGAAGTCGCTCATACGTTTGACCGTGAGACGTTCTTTGAGCTGGTCGCAGAGAAGAAAATGAAAGCCTACGGAAATAGCCGCCGTTGTTTGGTGCGTAATGCTGACGGCTCATTCTCTACGCCTTGGGGATTGGATGTTGAACCAGACCAAACGCTGATTTATCCAGATGCGAGCGATAAAGCGACCGCGAAAGCCCTACTCGACCAAGTGACCAAGCAATTGGAAGATAAAGGTCGCGTGATGTTGGAACACGACATTCTAAGTTTCTTTATCGGTAGCGATTGGGACAAACAGGCGATGGAAAACGGCAACCAAGTGAGCGAACAGGAAGTTGTTGAACTGGTGACACTTGAGATCAAAGCATTTGAGGAAAAATACCCTGAGCTTTATCAAGAAGCGTTACTGAAAGCAGAGACGACTTACAAAACGTCTATCACTTTCCTTAAAGAGCTAGATAACCATCTAAGCAATTTGAAATGGACAGGTTACACCAACGCACACGAAGCGCGCCGCCTATCGGCTCGTGAGTACACTCGTTACACCGATATTCTGACCGAACGTTCGAGCGAATACCGCACAGAGTTGGAAGATAAGCTATTCGCTGACTTCACTAAGCTGGTGGCTAACGACCCTGACCGTGCGAAACGTCTATCACAGATCGCGTACTGGATGACGCAATACAAACCAACGACCGATACTCACCTACTGAAAAAGGTCGATGCGATTTACGGCGAAAACTCACAAGAAACCATGCTTAAGGTATGTGCCGACCTACACGCTATTGGCGAACGTGAGTTCCTATCCGGTGATGGCCTAATCTTCTCGGATGACTGGTCATTGAATCGCATGAAAGGTGCGTATGGTTCGCTATTCACTTACCGCAGCGCACAGCGTGAGGAATTTATCGAGAAGTACCTAAATGCGGATAAGCCGGAAAAGGCCGAGGTTAAAGTGGCCGAAACGCAGAAAGTGAAAATCGATAATATCTCTGCCATTAACGTAGAGAGCATCGAGAAGTTTAGCGAACTAATGTCAGGCATTGGCATCGACGTTAAAATGGTGACTTCACCAATTAGCTGGAAGCCTAAGCGCGGTCGCAACCGAAAAGAGATTGTTGTAGAGCCATACGAGCGCATTGGTTTGATGGACAACAATGGCCTTAAAGGTTCGCTTAAAGTGATGTTCGCTGGTGACAAGGAAGCTAAGGCCGAGTACGGCGCTGACTTCGCATCAAACGCAAGCAGTGAATTTAATGGCGGCTGGTGGTTTATCTCTGCGAAAGCGGATTTGGAATTGCTAGCGAAATCGCTATTAACCATTCATAACACAATGGCCGAAGCTGCCTAACTCAAATTTTCGCATGCGAAAACTTTTTGGAGACAACAATGATTACCCAAGTGAAATTGCCTACCGTTGAAGATCTACAGCCCTTACTCGATGAGGCGCTAGAAACAGCGCAAAGCAAAGAAGCATTTATCCAAGCTCAAGTAGATGGCATTTACAAAACACTTAAAGCCAATCCGCTCATGTACCGTCACTATGGCGCTTATTGGTGGGCGGTTAAATCGCTCATGGCCAAGCATGGTTATGCCCTTGGCAGCGATTCAGAAGTGATCACAGAGCAACACTTCAATTTCGAAGACCCTGCGATTTTGTTGTGTGCTGCGTGGGCGTACCAGCAAGAGCAAGTTGATAAAGGCTACTGGCAAGCAAACCTACATACCTACTACGTCGATGATGAAGAATTTGAATATTCTATCGAGGACGTAAATCTCGAAGCGTGGAGTGTTAACAGCAAATCGATGCGTTAAGTTTTCGCATGCGAAAACTTTTGAGATAGAAAAAATAAACCCCGCCACTGAACAAATGGCGGGGATTGCACGTTGAACAGATAAGCTTTGATGCAATCAATCCTACCCCTAATAGTTTTGTTGCCGCCTATCTGTAATTTAATGTATATGAAATAATTTTCATATTCAACAGGTTTTTCAATCTTTTTTATTAAAAACAACGAGCTATGCAACTAAGTGCTTTTGTCATCTTATGCCTGTTGACGCTGCTCTTTGTAACCTAGTTAAGTAATAGAATTGTCAAAATGTTTTCGCATGCGAAAACACATGGAATCAATCTCACAATTTATCTGATGTTCTCGCATGCGAAAACTTGTGCAATCGGTTCTGTTTGTAACTTTTTTTCTTGTGCTGTTGCTACTGGCAACGTATAGTGTGCACCTGTTGCCAGTGACAACAATCGAGAGGCATTGATATGGCATCCAAGGAACGATGCGAAAGATTAAATCAATTAGTCCAAAAGGCAGGAAGTACCAGAAAAGCCAAGCAGCTCATTGATGGCGTTAAGGGTGTAAGCCCTTGCCACACTGCTATTTACAAAGCAATGCACGGCGGCGGTACAACTGATTACGTAGTTCAGTGCTATATCGAGGATCTTGAGGTAGCACTGAGCAAACCAAAACAGCAAACAAATTCCACCAGCAAAGGAAATTAATTAATGAGCATTATCATGGCGATTGCCAACCAAAAAGGCGGCGTTGGTAAAACAACTTGTACTTACAACTTTGGCATTAGCATCGCTAGCCAAGGCAACAAATGTCTATTCCTGGACTTTGACCCACAAAACAACTTAGGCGGCTCAATCGCACCGGAAATGGTCGAGAATCCAGAGTACACATCTGCGAGCTGCCTACACAACGCTTACAACCTTTTTGAAAATCCAGTAAAGGCTAAACCTTTCGAAGTCAGCGAAAACGTACACGTTATTGGCGGCGATAAGCGCATGGGTAACATTACTCAATCACAAATCTTAAACGTGGCTGAGTCTATCGACCTTATCAAAGACGACTACGACTATATCTTTATCGACTGTCCACCAGCGGCGAACGCGCTACAGCATGCAGCGCTACTTGTGGCCAGCAAGCTACTTATCATTAGCCAAGCACAAAAAATGTCGATCAAAGGCGTTAATGAGCTGGTTAAGACCTCGCGCCAAATCCGTCGAATGAACCCTGACTTGGAAGTATTAGGCATTGTCCTAAACCTTATCGAAGCCAACATTACAAACGACCAGCGCGAACAGGAAGCGGAACTTCGTAAAGAGTACGGCAACCTAGTTTTTGAAAACAAACTGATTAAAACAACGCGCGTAAGTGAAGCTCTAAACCAAGGCAAAGCACTGATTGAAACCAACCCTAAAGCGGCTGAGAAATTCGGCTTTACAGCGGTTTGTGATGAGCTTTGCAAGCGCATGGTAGAGGTGACAGCATGACCAAAAGCTTAAGAGATCGAATCAAGCTTAGCGACCTAGATAATCTCTTGGATGAATCAGCGGTAGAAATCCGCGATGCAGCGAAAGTGCTGGCTATCCCTAAAGACTCTTTGTATTCAGTTGAGCAAGTTCGTGAAGAATTTAACGATGAATCACTACTTGAGTTATGCGAAAGCCTAGAAGAAAACGGCCAAATTCAACCTGTCGTTGTTTACCCGTTCGATGGCAAGGGATACAAAATCCAAGAGGGTGAACGCCGTTGGCGCGCCGCTATGTTGAGCGATAAGCTGACTCACGTTGAATGTATTATCCGTGAAAAGGGTGATATTTTTGGCCAGCTCATTGAAAACATCCAACGTGAAGATTTAACGGCAATCGAGTTGGGTAAGGCGTTTGACCAAGCTAAGAAAAAGCACAATCTTGATAACCGTGGCTTAGCTAAGCGCCTTGGCAAGTCAGACGGCTACATTTCGAAATACCTAAATGTGCTTAAAGCCCCTGACTTTGTTTTGGAAGCATTCAAAAAAGGGATTATTGGTGATGTTGAGTCCATCAACGAACTACGCAAAGCAACCGTCGATAACTCTGAGCGCGTTCGTGAAGCGCTGGAAAGCGGCGAGAAGCTAACACGCCAAGATTGTGTAAAACTGCGCACTGGCGAGCTAGATAGCAAGGTGGAAGTTGCACCTCAACCTAGCGAACCCGAGAAAGCAGAAAAGACCGATAAGACACCAGTAAGCAAAAAGCCTACGGCAAACCAAAAGCCTACCAGCATTTGTGTGATGGTTAATGGCCGTCATGGTTTGGTGTTCGCGTCTGGCAAGCATAGCGACAAGCTAACGGTACTGTTTGATGATGGCGAACTTGAGCAAGTGCCAGTTGGTGAAGCTCAATTAGTTGGGTATCGTGTGTAAAGTTCTCGCATGCGAAAACTTTTAAAGCGGGTGGCTAATTAGCTGCCCGTTTTTCGTTAGGACGTAATACCCGCCGTCACGGTAGACACCAACCACATAATGATCGAGTGGCACGTCTTGCCAGCCAAATAGCCCTAGTTCGTCATCGCAATAAGCGACGATATTCACCAGCTTTACCTTTTGGACATGCAGTAGATAGATATTATCTAGCGCCCCTTTAAATGGTCTGTAGATATACTCGCCATCTTTCCTTAAAGCGGGGATCTCACTCCCTGCGACTGAATGGCCATCGGCAACGCCGTCTTCGTTTATGTCGATTAGCCCGTAGTGATAACGATGCCTGATAGTAAACATCCCCTACTCCCAAATGCAAAAACGCCAGATTTGACAATTAAATCTGGCGTTTTTGTGTGTCTATAAAGGTTGTATAGGCAATATATGCCAAGAACTATTTTATAGCATGCCTCGAAGCGTTTGCAAGTTCGTCCAGTTGCACGCTGGACTCGAACATAAAGCCTGTTTGTACCCCCTCGTTTTCCAGCTCTTGATTTACACGCCCAAGAATATCAATAAGCGATGCACCACCGCCGCCAAACATATCCCCGAGCGCTTGGCCTTGGTGAAGCAGTTCACTATTGATTGCCTCGGCCATTGTCTTAAATGCCAGCGTCATGCGTTTTGCGCTTCGGTTATTGGCAGCAATGAATCTCGCCAGCGCTTCGGCCTCGGGATCGTTGTCGCCAAACAAACCGGATTGAGCCAATAGCTCGTCAATGTGTTGGCCGGACTCTTTTGCCTGTCTTACCAGCTCGGTTGCTTGCACTAGCGAGTCAAGTGCTGACTTAGCGAGGTCAGGTTGTGAAGCGTTAATTTCCACGGCCTCTGCTAGCGTTTCAGACGTATTTTTATGCACTTCCCCGCTAAGATATTGCATCTCAACAAACGCGCTTGCTGCGCCGTTTAGCGCGCTCAAAATGTTGCGAATTTCGGGATCGGCTTCCTCGGCGACCAGCTTCACCAACTTCTCGTTTTTGTACGCCTTGGCAAACACGGCATTTTGCATACGTTCAATCAGTTGCTTGGTTGGTCGGCCATCTTCGGTCAGTAGTCCGGCGGTTGAGTTATCCCCAATTTCAGTTAAGAAACTGTTTATAAATCCTTGGTTAGACTTGGCCAAAAGGTTGCCTGTTTCGCTCGGTTGGAAAAGGGCAATCATGCGGTCATCGATGCGCTCTGCGTCAACCCAAGCCGTCTCGGCGGCGCTCATCTGTTGCAAGTCAGAGAGGTTGGAGTCTCGGGCAAACTTAGCACGGTTAACGTTGGTGACACGTTCTCGAACCAACACTGGCTCGCGCATGCTTTCAACTTTCTCCGTTGATAGGTCGAAGCGCTCCGCATTGTCGATTAGGAACTGGCGGTACTTATCAGCCTTACCCTCTCGATACGCCTTGATGATAGCGATGGTTCGACCGTTCCCCGATTCCACCACATTGTCTGCACCGACAATCGGTGCGCCGTGGCTAGATAGTCCAGAATCGGTTAATTGTTGTGGACGCAAATCGTTGGCCATCTTTGAGATCTGCAATTTTGAGGATACGCGAGTACGGTCGCGCGGTTGCAGTTCTTGCGGGAAGTTCGGATTGATTCGACCGTCTAAGTCGTTCTTTGGAATAAGGTCGCTGGCTTCCACGACTTTAAAGCCTGTTTCTACTTCGTCGCCTTTTGCTGTCACAACGTAGCTGGTGCGACCTAGCTTGGGTTTTGGATTGTCTGTTGCGTACAGTTGAACAATCTCGGCTAGGTCATTGATGTTTTTCGCCTCTTTGATTTCGGCGCTAATTGATGTGAGTTGGTTCAATTTGACCGCTCCGGTTGGAGTAGCGAGTTTTCGCATGCGAAAACTTTTGGGACAGGGAAAAGGATTAAAGGCTCTTAAGCAATGCGAAAAGCGCCTTGGCGTAGTTATGACGCTCGCTGGCTGCTAGTGCAAGGTTTAAAGATTGCTTGTAGTAATAGTCTGCTCGGATTTTAGTGAAAACATTCATTATTTTTTCTCAAGTTCTCTGAAAAGTTTTCGCATGCGAAAACTATATCGAACGAGATTCTTTAAAGTTCTCGCATGCGAAAAGTATATAGAATGTCATGTTTTAAAGTTCTCGCATGCGAAAACATCCGTGTCTTTCGCGATCCATGCAAAAAAGTTCTCGCATGCGAAAACTTAAGCGGCCAGTTTGTCAGGATTGTGCTCGAACCATTCAATCGCTTTTTGCTTGATGCTATCTAGCTCCAAGCCCTCTGAGTGAACGTCTCGCATTACATCAACAAACAACGATGGCTTGGCTGTATTAAACTCCCCTGCAAGGAATCTCGCAACCAGTTGGCTTTGTTCAACTGGACGTTCGCCATTGTCGCGCTCATTCTGCTCAATGTGCTTAGTGATGGTCTTGATAGCCTTGCTACGGTCAGCGCGCGACCAGCTACCAAAACCACCATTTTTCTTGGCTGAGCCCGCATCGTTTTTCCAGTAGTCCAGACCTCGCGCAATATGCCCTTTGTAGCCAAACTGGAAGTTTTCGCCATCCTTGTACACAACGTAGTTATCGCCCTTTTCAACCATTTGGTAGTTAGGGAAAAACGCCATTTCGTATTCGTACCAGTTAGGCAGAAGTAGCACTTCATTGAGCTTTTCAATCTTATCGGAGCGGCCTAACTTGGAAAATTCTTCTACCGATATTGGCTCATCCGAACTTGATACCGGCTCCTGCTCAACCTTTTGGTTAGCGCCAGTCAGTTTATTAAGAATTTCCACCAGCTCACGGTTCTTTTTGATGCGTTCACCAATCGATAGCTGGCCACTCTTAAGCTCTTTCAACAAACCCGCAGCATCGCGGTTGAGCGTCATTTTTTCTCTTAAGCTTAACACTTGATTGTCTCCGGTTTAGGCCGCCGAAGTGGCGGCCTTGGTTGTGATTAAATTTGCGCTTGGATCATGCTTGTGATGTTGCTTAGAGCGGCATCCATCAACGCTTCGTTCTCTGCTATTTGGTCGTTAGCTTCGAAGTGGGCGTACGCCTGTTCTAGTGCGGTTTGGAACTCATCAACCAATTCCGGCGTAGGTTCACCAGTGAAATCTCGGATTTTCTTTAGTTTCTCTACATTTTCCATTTCTTCGTTATTGCCCTCTGTTTCAGATTGAGGCGCCTCACTACTTAGATTGAACGCTTTCACTAATAGCGCTTCCATTTCCGCTGTATTGTCAAATTCACCGATCAAGTCGTTGCCTTGGTATAGCGCGAACTTGTACTCGCCATCTTTAGCGATCGGATAAATGTCAGCGTGGCTTTCATTTAACCATGAACGGGCGATTAGCGGAGCGTACACGTTCGCTGGCACTGAGCCATTTACTGAGTGGATACCTGCAGCAACACTTGGTTGTACCAATGCGCCTTTTTCGTTGTAGTAGGTATCCGCAGATTGCCAGTCCTTAATCGTCTCAAGTTGAGCCTTCGCTTTTTCGCTTAAGTCGGTCGCTAGAATGTCGAATAGAACGTCTAGGCTGTAAGTGAGTCCGTCCTCATCTTTCGCATTAATCGACTTCACTCGGCCTGTTGGGAAAGTCACTTCCTGCTTACCAAGTTTTAGCTCTAGGTTGGTAAAGGCTTCTAGCTGCTCAAGCGCTTTCGCTTCTTCTTCATCTAGGCTTTCACGGAATGAGGTAACGTCTAATACGTCATCCTCTGCCTGTTCGCCTTGCTGGTGCATTTCAGTTAGAGACGCGAGCTCTACCACTTTGCGCTCTTTACCAAAATCAAAGTCCACGGTTAGGCGGCCACCAAAGAAATTGCGATCGTGGTAATCGGTCATCGTGTCGCTGTTGTTGTAGTCGTATTGGCCTACATAAGCGTTAACGAACTCGATCAGCTGATCTACTGCTTCGGTATAACGGCTCATACCGTGTGGCGCTGGCGAGTTAGGGTTATCAATCTCGAACTGTAGGTAAGCTGGATTGTAGAGCATGACGTTTCTTGGCAAGTCAGTCAGCGTTAGGTCTAGTGTGCCGTAGCGAGGCTTGCGTACTGAGATTTTAACGTCATTACTGATCTTGCCAGCTTTCTTAAGCTGAGCGATAAAGGCGCGGATTCGCTTAGCGATTTCACCCGTATCTCGAATGCCCTCGCTCTCATAGATTGAGCCAAATGAATATTGAGTTGGATCTAGTGCGAGAAGTTGTTTTTCTTCCTCGGATGCACCCTTGCTCACTTCATCTGCTGTGTCAGATTCTACGGCGTTCTTAGCACCCAATAGCTCAAGCAGTTTGTTAGCACCGTCAACCGTTAGGTAGCTGCGAGAATTGGTGTTAGCGATAAAGCGTAGCTCTTTACCCTTGTTCGACTTCGCAGAGAAGAAACTGTAGCCAAATGTATTTTCCATTTGGTTCTCTTGTTCTTCGGTTAGCGCAACATCGTTAATCTTGCCGTCAGCGTCCACCTTAGCCAGTAGCTTGTCGGCGTTCTCGCGTAGTGTTGGGCGCGAGTGAAGCGAACCCGAGCCGTTAATGGCTAGCGTTGAATACAATGATTCAAAGCCGTTGATTGTGGTGAACATGGCCGGACTGACAGGCTCTAGTGGTGCGCTGTATTCCGTCTCTGCAATTTGCTCAAGCGTTTTGCCGTCCTTAAGCATGTTAAAGATTGCAATAGTGCTTTCTTTCACTGCTTGGTCGTTTAGTTGAGTCGCTTTTTGCTGCGCTGCTGCGCCCTCTAGGCCAGTTTCTAACACCTTGCCTGTGTACGTATCGATAACGCTAAAATCAGATTGGCCAATAGTGCCAACTGGTGCGTAGCGTTTCTCGCGTGTCGCCTTGAATTGACCTTTATGGTTCAAGTCAGGCAACGCAGCAAGGCTAGGGAAGCCACGGCTTTCGTATTCCGCTTCGATAGCTTTTGTGTACCACAATGGCATGACCGAGTTATGGATAGCGCGCGCCATCTGTTCATTGTCGATCTGCTCATCGTTATCCAAGTATCTAAAACCATGAATTGCCAGGATGTCTTGGTTGGTAACACTTGCCATTGCATAGTGCTGAGCAAAGAGCTCATCTGAACTTAGTTCGGATAGGTCAGGGTAGATACCGTCATCAATCGCCTTAATGAAGCGCTCAACTTTTTGGTAGTCATCGCCTTGGTCTGCCATTGCTGGAATGACGGTTTCACCTTTTGCCTTGGTGTATGCTACGTCTCCCTCATGGTAAACCGTGGTCGCGCTAAACGCTTTTTCTACGTCATCCAGTGCTAACGCTTCGCCGTTCTCAAACTTCTCGTATAGGTCGCCACGTAGCGCGCGTAGGTCGAACATTTTCGCCGTTGCACTAAAGAATCCGTCACGGTAGTTCAAGATAGCTTGCAGTAGGTCAGCGCGTTTCGCACGGCGGTTAAATGGAATGCGATGAGCCGTTAGGAAGTCAGTGATCTCTTTGCGGTTCTTAAATTGCGCTTCCAGTGACGCTAGGGTTTCACCTTGTAGTGATTCCACTAGGTGCGCTTGTTCTGAAATACGCTTAGCTTGGTCATCCACTTTCTCGCCACGTTTTAGTGTTTTACCAGTACCTAGCGTTAGGTCAGCTAGCATAACAAGACGTTTGCGATCGCTTGGGTTTACTGACTGCATATCCTTAAGCTGGGATAGAGCTGCTTCTTGGAAGCGCATGCGGCCTTGCGTGTGTTCTGCTTGGCGCTGTAATTCAGCATCGCTTTGAACCAGCATTAGGTCTTCGGCAATCTCTTGAATCATGTCCGGCGTCACAAGGTCAATCGATGCGCTCCATAGCTTGTACGCGTTTGGATTTTCCTTGCGGTTCTTCATTTCTGGTTGCTGGCGTAGCTGCTTAGCGAACGCTGCTTTGAAGCCCACTTGTTTTAGGGTATCGAGCGTAGACTGAGGAATTTCATCAACGCCTTTGTCCTCAACCCATTGGTCTAGCGCTTCGGTTGCGATGCGCTCCGCTTCTTCTAGGTCGCCCTCAACCATGCCAAATAGCGGCTCTAGGTCAAAGTTGCTTACTAGTTCTGGTGGCAGTTTTTGGTCATAAGCGATCGCACCGTGGCGAATGCCATTACCAGCGTCAGCGAATTGCTCTTTAGCCGATTCTGGATCGAGGTACTTAACCACTTGATGTTGTGGCGGCGTTGTACCCAAGCCATAAGGGCGTAGACGTAGGCCATACCAGAATAGGTTATCCGTGGTTTCGTCTTTGTCTTGATCGTTCGCGTTTGGCTCGTCGTTCTCAATTGGTTGTGGTTCTTCGTTGCTGTCATCGGTATCTTGAAGCAACTTAGATTCGCGATCGTAGTCAGCCAGAATAAGTGATTTAGCAGCTTCCCAACCTTGTAGATCGTCACCACCAGCAAGCGGTGAACCCTCGCCGTAAGTGACAGCCAAGGCTTGGTTATCGCGCGCGTGGATCATGTACTGGCCAAAGCTATCATCGTCGTTCGCGTCAGGCGATTCGAAGTAGACAAACGGCTCGCTATCTTCGCCTTTATCCATCTTCCAGCCCTTAGCAATGGTCTTGCGACCAATAAGAGCCAATAGCCATTCTTTGCGCTCGATATTCGCTTTTCGTTCCCGTTCTTCGTCTGACAACTGAGGAAAATCGTTTTCAATTGAATCACGGATGTATTCTTTAGCCTCGGCAAGCTCTGATACCGTCATAGCACCTTTATCGAGGTCATAAATCACATCATTGATATACGACTCTGAATAAGTGCTAGGAACGTTTTGATTTGCTGCACCTGCAAACTCTAATGAGTCTTTAAACTCTTGGCTTAGCTGCCTAATAAAGGCATCAAGATCGCCATTGAAAGCACGGTTAATGATGAAGTCGCGCTTCTCTTGCTTAGTCCATGAAGCGTCCCATTGCTCGATCACTTGAGACGAACTACCACCAGCGTTTACATTTTTCGTTGCTGTATTTGCTGCTGGCTTGATAGCAGCAAGCTGTTTGCGTAGTTCTTCTTGGATTTCGTTCTGCGTAGCGATCTGAGTTTCCAAGCGCTTCTCTTTCTTGGCCAGCTCATCGAGCTTTTGTTCCAAGTCGGTAGCTTCTTCGCCTAGTTGCGCGGCTTGTTCATCAAGTTCTTGTGCCTTTTGTTGCGCTTCTTCCAATGCTTTCTTGTCAGCGTCTTTCTTGGCCTTAGCAGCGACAAATTTCTCGCTGTTGTTTTCAAGCAACTGCGCTAGCTTGTTGGTCACTTCCTTAAGGGATAAATCCATGTTGCCCTTTGGCGCGACTACGTGAGTAATATCGCGCGAGTTCATTAGAAAGCGGAACGCGATTAACGTGTCATCTGGATTGATTTTTAGCGGATCGTTATCCGGCGCATGGAACGCAATAGAAATGCTCTGGCCATCCGAAAATGGGATTTTCACCATTTGGACAGCAACCGCACCAGACTTGCGCGGTTTGCCTACTTCTACGGCCTCTACCGATAGAGTAGGGGTTTTACGTTCCAAGTGCTTACCGAATTGCTGAGCACGAAATTGAAGCCTTGAGGCTTTCGATTTGAACGCCTCTAACATCATTTGTGGCACAGGCTTGCACTGATACAAGTAGGTGTTCTCCAAATCCTCAAGTGACAATGCTTCTAGGATTTGATCGGCGTTTTTACCTTGCAGCACCGCTTCAATCTGCTCCGGCGTGAGTTTCTTGGCCAGATGGTCGATGCGATCCACAATCTTGATTTGATTTTGACTGGTAAACATCATGACTTTGCCGCCTCTAATTGTGCTTCAAGTTCTTTGGTTTCTTGCTTCTCTTGCTCTAATGCAGTTTCGAGATCTGCTATGCGGCGTTGTTCTTCTTCCAACTTAGTGCGAACGCTATCCCGAGCGGCTAGGGCATTGGTGTAATTGGACTGAGCGACTTGTTCAGCCGCTTTGGCTTCTTCAAGTCGCTTAGCAATAGAACGTGTAGCTGGTTGAATGTCTGAGGTGTCTTTAACGGCTTTAGCCGCTTTACGTGCAACTTGCTTGTCAAACTTGCTTTGGTTGCGCTTCATTAGGCGAACCATTTCACGCGCAAGCTCACGCTCGTTCTTCACGCTAGGGATAGGCTGTTTAGTGCTGTTGAGTGTCATTTGGAAAATATCACCCTCATCACCAATAAACAGCGTCATTGACTGGCCATTATCAAAGAATAACTTGGCGCGTTTAACTGTCTCGCCGTCTCGTCTCGTTCTCTTGTTCGAGGCTTCTACGTCTGTAACAGTCGCACCAGCTTGTTTTAACGCAGTGATCAGACTCTTAAGGCCGCGTTCGGTCACGTTGTCAAAATCGACCACCACATAGTTATGTGACTGGTCTAGTGCAAACTTACTGTTGTTACGCAATTTCAAATTCCTCTGAATATGTCGTACAGGTAGGAAAGATTTTGTATAGCGGATTGATTAGGGAACAGGAGCGCTCAATCTTAACGTCCAGAATCCACTCGCCATGCAGCTTTTCCCCCGCTTCGAGTTCGAGTAACTTGCGATCGAACGTCAGGTATTCGCTGTTATGTCCGGCGTGTGAAAAGTCGAGCTTACGTGTGCGAGTAATGACGGCTTTTGGTCGTTTTTTACTGCGCAACGAATAGGTTAAAGTCCCACTCGTTATGGCTCGCTGAGATTGATAACCAAGAACGAATCGAATCACATCGGAATCGTCCATCTGGTTTGCATGCAGTATTCTTACTGCGTTTCGTTTAAGCAAAAATCGGTCAGCAATGGCTAGGCCAATTACTGCAAATTCCATCATTTGCCTTGCCCTCCGGTATTAAAAAATCTCGCTAACATTTGGCTAGCCAGCTTGCGGATAAAGTTGATCGAGTCTGCTCCGTTGTTTGACGCAATGAGGACAAGCGCGCTGGTATAACCAGCCTCCACACCCTCGCTTTCACACAAGTAAGCGACTATCAAACCGACCACCAACGCCAGCGTTAGCTCGGTTAAAAAATCAAGGAATCCACCAGCTAGACGTTGCTCGCGTATGCCTTGGAGATATGACCCAACACCACTGAGGACAGATAGAGCCAGTACGCTAATCGCAAAGCTCTCACCAACAACTGACACTGGCATTAAATCCCCCTTTTGTATATCACCTAGAGAGTGTATTCGGAATGGTGGCTTTTGCTCAATAGACGGGCGTTACTTACTTTTGAATGGGTATTAAATAGGACTGTTTTGCGGAAAAAGTTAGATTTCAATAGCTTATATAAAAAAGAAGCCTCTCACCCAAAAGGCTGGTGAGAGGCTAATCCAAGCGTTTTGTTGCGCGGCAACGCATACAAAACTTCCAACGAGGATAGTCGAGTCGAATCGATATTTGACGAGGAAGATTATATAAATATTGGTTTTCGCATCAATATGCGCCCATGTTTTCGCATGCGAAAACTTTAGGGGATGCCATGTTTTAAAGTTCTCGCATGCGAAAACTTTGCAAAAAAGGGACAGCATCGTGTCCCTTTGGTTGATGGTTATGGCTTGATGTAGCGGATCGAGAAATGCGAACCCTGAATAGGCGTGGATGCACCTCTGTCTAAGAATTGAATAAGCTCACCGTAGTATAATTTTCCTACCCATCGACAAGTCGTTGGCACGGCATCGAAGTCGTTAGAGTAACTTTGAGCCTCCGCTATAATTTTATTGCTTTTGGCGATGGCAGAGTACACCACCGATGAGTTTGAAGCATTACGGCGTCGTATCGCAGTCCATTCAATTTCGTAATAACCCTCAACACGAACATCAAAACCAGCAACCGGAGCGTTGTAGTTAATCAAATCAAACGGATCGAGGAAACATCCTATCCAATTCTTGAACTCCCATGTAATGCCATCTATCGTAAGGTTGCCCTCTCTTAGCCCCGCATTACAGCCCAAGGCAACCTCCCCAGCGCGTGATGAAACACCCGCTAGCTTACTATCAACGTAGTCTTTACGTGCGAGAGAATTACCAGCCGAGCTCTGAGGCGAACCTGCATATACATTGCCGTCCTTAATGTCTACATAATTACTGCGGCGGTTAGTGTAGAAGCGCATCCGACCCTCTGAGTTCGATAGGATCTGGATGCCAGAACGGATATTGATGCCATCATAGTATGAGGCTAACGCCCAATGCGCACTTGAACTATCTTTACAGTTGATACTGAATCCAGCACGGCCATTCGTCGCCCATGATGAATCCATAAAACTATTATCCATACGAACGGCATCATTCGAACCACCCCAAGAACCCGCAGTAAACTCACCATCAGTACGAACCAGTGAGCTACCGAAATAGATACCAGAAGTAAACTTGGCTAAGTCATTGATGCGAAGCCAGTTGCCGTCTGTGTTACGAAATGCAGCTCGCCCACCTAATGAAATGCTCTGATTGAGCATTACATCAATCCCTTTAGCAAAGGTGAACGAGGAGTAAGAGTAAAAGCCGCTGGTGGCCTCTGTCTCCATGTGGCACCAAGATGAATTACGCGAACCAATCCAAGTTTTCTTTGTAGAGTAATCAAGCTCTAAACCCTTTCCATCAACAGAGTTAATTGCCCCTAAGTCTTTATTGTAAGACGTATAGCTAGTGACCATTCGCCCTTTGACAATACTCGCTGGCTGGCTTGCCCCCTTATTGCTAACGTATGGCGTTATGGTGTGACTACACATGTATCGAATAAGAATGTTCGTACTGTAGGCACTACGTGTTTTTACATAGATGGCGTAATTGTCACCGCTAGTATTTACCCAACCAAACTCACTAAATGGTAAGCCGCTAGGATGGTCTGTAATAACCTGACCATTTAGACCTTTAGGGTTTCCGTTACTGGCTCTCAGAATCATTTGATGTCGTGACGACTGATAGTGCAAGTCAGTGTTAAAGCCAGCACCACCAAAGAACTCAATAACCGCAGTAGAGCTTGATTGAGGCATCGTTACGTTAGCAACCTGACACCAAGAATTATCACTTCCTAAAGAGGTACGGACAACTTGAGTACGGTTGTTTTCCTCGGTGATTACCTTTTGCCCTTGAATCTTGATAGGAACATTGGAATTAAGCTCTGAGCGAGTCAGATCTAGCTTGGCCACTCCACCATTATGAGCACCACCCACCGCGATTTGAACGTAAGCATCCGACGAATTAGAACCGTTCGTTAAGTAAACCGCCCGACGATTACCAATCAACCCGTACCCGTCCAGCTTAACTTGCTCGCTCGATGGAACGTTATTACCAGCGCGAGTGCCTTGCACTTCAACACTACGATTCGAAGATACCGACTCTGTAGCGTTTAGGGAGCCGTATAGTGTTGATTCACCACCTTTGCGGATCTTTAATCGACTTGAAACGTCACTTTCTACAACCTCAAAGGTGCCATCGGTTTTCGTTTCTACATGGAATCGCTTACCTGCATGGCCTAAATGAAGTTGTGAGACGTTACTTGCGCCCTCATCAATGAGTAGGCCACCAGTCAGTGTACCACCAGACTGTTTTAGGTAGCGGCCATCGGCTTGCGCTTGTGTCATTTTCGATGCTGCAAGGTCATACGCTTTCTTGACGGCACCTGCTGCCGCAAATTTCACATCACTGGTATCATTAATCGCCGCTGTGAATGCGTAGTTAGGCACGTTGGATAAGCCAACTTGAGCTTTTGTCACCTTGTGTGGGTTTGATGTGTCGGATTTGTGTTGAGCGATATTGGTTGTAATGGCCGCTACCGCATCTTCTTGATCCATTAACGCATCACCTAGCTCTTTGATTGTGTCTAGCGCTTCTGCTGGCGCACCACCAATCAAAGTGCTGATACGTTCGTCGGTGTGCTTGTTCGCGTTTGTCTCTGCTTGCTCTGCGCGGTCATAAGCTGCGTTACCGCGATTTAAACCCTCAACGCCTTTGTCGTATGCTTGTTTAACAGCACCAGCGGTCGCAAGTTTACTGTTGGACGTGTCTGATACCGAGCTTGTGGCCGGATAGTTTGGTACGTTACCTAAGCCTACTTGTGCCTTTGTGATTCCGTGCGGGTTCGTTTTATTGCTAGCGTGCTCATCCACTTTTGTCGTGATTTCTTCACGCAATTTTCGAGCTGGACTACCACCAACTTGAGTCAATTTTTTTAATGCCATTCAGAAATATGCCTTTCTCAATTCATTGACTAGCAACTCCGACAAAGCGCCGGAGCACATCGTTAATGGGGAAGTAGGAAAGGTCATGTTTACTTGAAGCCAATAACCGTCACGATGTCGCCAGCTTGTAGCTGTTCACCGAACGTGATTGTGTTACCAGATAGACTCCATACACCTGCGTTCTGCATTACGCCGCACACACTTAGAACAAGGATTGCTGATACTGTACCCGCTGGCAGAGTGACCGTAGTTGATGCAGATTCGACAGTAATATCTACCGTTCGGATCGCGTCTTTGATTGAGGCGCCTAGGCTATCCTTGGTGGCATACTTACCGTCAGATTCCGCTTTGGTGTATGACGCGCCGCTAGCTGCTAGACCGCTACGCGCTTGTGAAATGATTTGAGATTTAGTTGTGTTCTCAAGCTTCGCTGCGTTAACGGCAGTTGCGCCAGCGTCTAGTGCGCCCACGTCTTCTGCGGTTAGCTCGACGTTTGCGCTTAGCGCGTGACCGTTGATGGTGCGAGTCTTTGGCACTGCATTCACAACGCGAGAGTCGTTACCCTGCATAACAGTGCCAGCGCTAGTGCCGAAGTTTTTGTTAAATGCTGTGTTTTTGCTAAACGCTGGTTCAGCGCCAACGTCTGTAGCCTCAAGCACTACGTTACCGCGCTGACCATTAACCGATGAAACGGCGTCAGTCGGTGTTAATAGTTCTTGCCAGTTCGCTAGTGTGCTCGCTGGTTGGCGCATAAGAACGAACGATTTACGCAGATCTGAGCGGATTGCCATATCGCCCTCTTGCGCTGTAAGAGCAAGCATTTCCGCTTCTGACTTAACAGGGAACGTTTCTTTGATAGCGATAGCTGGCAATTGGCCTTGTGGGATCTTACCAGTGCTATCTAGCGTAGCCACACCCTCTGCAACGCCTTTCTTGTTGTTAGGGATGTAGTCGTGCGTGTGGCTTGCTGGCGCTGCGCCCACATCTGAGTGAGTCAGAGTCACATCGCCCGTTAGTGGTTTGTTATTGATAGTGCGAGAAGTTGGGACAAGATTGGAGCGCGCTTCACTGACAACTTGTGCCTTGGTTTTCCCCTCTAGTTTTGATGAGTCTGTTGCGCGAGCGCCCGCTGGTAATGCACCAACGTCTTGCGCTGAAAGATCAGAAACAAGACGGTTGATGCGAGTTAATTTGTTTTGTGTAGCCATAAAAAATCCAATTTCGTTGTTAGTAAAAAGGGCATTTATGGGGAATAGGGCTAGGGGAATTTGAAAACTGATTAGCCGACCAAGGTGATCTCCGTTCCTGCTGCAATTTCGTCAACAAACTGGATAACTCGACTGTCCGGCGAGATGGTGTAAGCAATATCTTTTGATTGCTGCACACCTTGTAGGAACACCAGCTTAATCGCGCGTTCTTCAAAGACTGGTGGAACAGTGAAAGTATTCGACGTACTAGCGAAGTGGCTATGGAATACTTCCATAGGCGCGCCAGCGATACCGCTGTTTATGATGGCTTCAAGGTTATCGATATGCTCTTGAAGCTCGGCAATGATAGAGCTTGAGCTTAGTGATGGAACACCAAGAGTAATCACCACTTCATCACCCGTTTCAAGTGGTTCGGCTACTTCAACCTCATTCGTGTCTTTCAAGAATTGCCAAGCACTGTCTTTGGTCTGCACGATACCTTGGATAGACAATGAATCTACTTCCGGCACTTCGTAAGGCAATGCGATTTTTGTTTCGCCACCAGACGCAATGTACGGCCAATGTTCAACCGACTTGTTGTATGCAGCAGCAGCTTTGTCGTGAACCAACTTGATGGCTCTCGCAGTGGCGTAAAGCTGATCGTTATCTACGTTTATCTGACTGGTTGCGTCCCAGTTGTTTACCAAGCTAAGGCCAACTTGCGCTTTGGTTACATGGTGCGGGTTTTCACGGTCTGCGTAGTGCGCATTGGCTTCGGCGCGCATCGCATATTGCTTATGTGGATCGGGATGTGAAACGTGGCCTTGTAGGTCATAACCGCCTTGTTCACGATCATCAAAGTTAAGGTGTTCACTTTTGAGTTGGGTAACGCCATCTGGCACGGTAGCGCGACACAATATCAAATGATGATCTTCAACCGCTTCCTGCGGAAGCACCTTAATTTCGGACGCTTCAATGTCTGACGCTAAATCGACTTGTTTTGTCTTTACGCCAAACTTATAGAACGCTTCGAGCACCACATAAGAAGTGGCACCAGCCGGAATCTCCACATCAACATCGTGTTGTTGTCGAACGGTTAACACATAGTCGTCGCGCTCAACTAACGCCACGCCAAATTGTTCACCACTGCTCACACGCAGTTTCATTCCACCAGCCGGAGCACATTCAAAACCACGGAAAATACCAGCGCGAACGATGCCGTAAAACTTACGGTTTAGGCTGTTACTGGCCAGTGGTTCTAGGTACTGCGTATCGGTGATAAGCGGTAGCGCTTGCCAGTCCGTTAGCAGTGGCGGGATGATGATCGTTTCTTCGAAGTTTGGGCGACTCATTAGGCACCTACCTGCGCCAATTGAGCGCTATCCGTGCGAGCCGTGTTAATCACGATTTCTATCGATAGACCACGGTCAGAGTAGATCCAAACTGGTTGAGTGACAGCCACTATAATCAGACCGCCGCTCGCATCTTTCACGCCGACGCAAGAGAACTGGTATTGTTCATCTTCTGCTAGCGTACCCGCTGGCAAGTTTGCCGTGATTACGATATTGCCGTTCACATAGGCGTAGTTCGCCTTAGAACGGTAAAACACGTTTTCAACGGTTGTCTTATCCAGTGGGATAGGCATGCAGCTAGGCTTGCCCTCAATTTCTTGGATAAGGTCAAAACCCCATTCAAGATCGCCAAATTGGAAATAAGGCTCAGTACCATTGGTAGGCAACGACGACAAGGCGCGTTCGTCGTAATAACGGTTAAGCAGTTCACACTGCGATAGGACTACTTTTTGTGTAAGCACCTTTACGACCTCGTATAAGTCGTGGCGCTTTAATGGGACGGGGAATAGGAATAGGGTTAATAGTACCGTCTATCAATGGAGATCGCATCTAAGGGGATCGCATCCATTCTAGGTGTACCATACATAGGGCTAACAGGGCGTTCTTCCTGTGTCGTCGTTCCAGTCTGAACGAAATCCTGTTTATAGCTCGGTGCTGATTCTATATCGGTCGTGGTCTGTTTTCCAACCGTAACATGGTCAGAATAGTTAGGTATTTCGACCATATCCATGACTTCAAATTCAATAGAATACAATTGGCCATCTAAAACAATTCGTAATGGGATAAGAGGATGCACCACTCGCTTAATCTTCGCTTCGAATGCTCGAATGGCTTCCTCGGTAATGCCGTCCTCACCTGCAATGTCGTTCAAAGGGATGCGAATAGCACCGCGACTGGTCAGGAAAAAGTCGCTCGGGTTTAGTCCGTTTTGCAGCTCTAACTCTGACTCGGGAACTAAGAACGTGCCGTATGGAAATCGCTCTTGGTCTACTGGCGCGTAGATTCGTTCCCACTTAACACGTAACCCTTTAAATTCACGCGCGAGCGTTGAGATAAGTGGATAAATGGTCTTTTTGAAGTGAATTTCGTCCTTACGCTGCATCACAACGTGTGGCAAGTCCTCATCGGCCACTTCGCCTAGTGGGAAGATTTTTCGCAGCTCTTTAATGTCTTCTAGCAGAGATTCTTTGTCCATTTCGTACAGTGAAGAACGCGCTTTAAGCTTTTCAATGTATGACTCTACGTGCGCTTCAATTGACTCTGCGATCGCGCTTGCTAAATCTACCCAAGCGGTTTCCTTTTGACGCGCCTTGGTTAGCTGGCCAGATAGCCATTTTCTAAAGTCTCCAAATGCCATGTTTTTTCCTTATTGGTGTGAAAGTTTTCGCATGCGAAAACATCCGTGTTTTTCATGCTCCGTGCGAAAAAGTTCTCGCATGCGAAAACTTCTATGAGTAATCGAAGTTAAGTTGAATGGTTGACGCACTCACGTCTAAATAGTGGTAAGTATCAATAGGGATGCGGTCAAGAATCCCAACGACATCAACCTCAAACTCTTTAATACCCAAAGTTACGTTGAGCTCTTGGATGGCGTCCCAAATTTGGTTTTTGGTAATGCGGTCATTGCGACTTGTCTGTTTGCCAAATTTCTCATTTAACGCATCGGCTAGTACCTTTGTCGCCCATTCTGGATTTGAGCTTGGATAAAGCTTGCCAGTAATCGCTACAGTGAAAGGCTCGTCTTTACGTTCCACCATTTCATAGCGTTCGTTGTAGCCCTCACGGCCAGCGAATAGATCTTGTATTTCCTTATACAAAATCTCGTCGGGCTTATCGGCAGAATAAGCGCAAATGAAAATGGTATTGATGTTACGAACGTCAGGTTTTCCAGTGAGTTTTTCCTGCTCTGCTTCGCCCCAAATGGACAACCAAGTAACACCCGAAACATTACGCTTAACAAAGGTCATGTAATCCGAGTCCCACGCAATCTGCTCGTCATAGATTGGCGAGTAAAGGGCGTTGTTTCGGATTGATTCAATGTCTTCTGGCTCTGCACCGCCGATAATGCTGGTGGACGTTTTGATTGAGAGCTGGTCTTTATAGGCGCTTTGAATACCCATATCGATAAGCTCTAAAGGCTGCGCATCGAGTAGGGTAGTCACACCATTAGTCAGCCATAGCTCAAACTCAATCACATCGCCCGTAGCTGGCGCGCGACCGTTATTGTTGTTACCAAAACGAACGCCTAGCTGGTCGGTTGGCTTGTAATATTCCATGTAGGCTTTGGATTTGCCGTCCGTATTACGAAACTTAAAAACGTGCGTCCATTGCTCGCCGTTCACGCGCACGATGATGTTATGAATGCGCTTAGTCAGCTCTTGAGGGAACGCCACGGCCAACCAGTTCTGTCCCTCATCGACCGTGTAGGTCATTTTGGACACCTCGAACTGTTGTACCTCTACTGCGGCGCTTTCTTGCGGCATCAAATCAATGGCTTCCATTAGCGTATAGCGCAATTGATTGTCAGCAACGCATTGGCTGTATTTCGGCAAGGTTACGCGCTTTGTTCCGGTATTGGTCACTAGCGCACGGCCTTTCGATGGTGCTGCTTTTCGCCCTACATAGCCCTCAGTTTCAGCACCCGCCAAAATGGAGGTGCGTTTAGTGGCTAGCGTCAAGTAGGATTCTTGCAATGCACGGCTACTGATTGCTGCCATGCGTTCAACAATCTTGGCCACAAATAAGCAAAGGTAGTCAACGAATTGCGAACCAATATGACGCGACCACCAGCTTGAACCAGCAATCTCCTCGTTAAAGGTCTTTTTGACTTCTTCTAACTTACTCAAAACGTAATACCTCTCTCCAACGTTTGACCGTTCACAACGATCGTCAATTTGTAGGCATCGATACCGTTCACGCTTGGCTCTACGGCAATGCCTTGAACCACCGCGTCTTTCACGTCAATTGGGAGGGTTAATAGGATTGAGTTTTCGATAACTGCTGCTGTGGTTTCGTTTATTGGTTCATGCTTGTATGCCCCTAATCTGTTGCCCCATTTTGGAGCGCCCCAAACTTGGCCTTGAGGTGTATCGAGCCATTCAGAGACGCGCGCAACGATCGCGTGTTTCTCATCGGCTACTTTTACACCGTCAATATCGACCCGTAGTAAGTAATCAATTTCTTGGCTCATCTATTACTCCATATCAGCGCTTTGACGCTGTAACGAACGGTCATCAAAGTTGAGAGGAATAGAGCCGCTAGCCTTAGTGGCTGACGCTGGCTTGTCTTTGCTTGAGCTGCCGCTAGGCGCTGCAAAGATAGTGGTCGGTTTGTTGTTATCACTACCGCTAACCGCGCGCCCAATGGCATCCAGTGAATGTTTGCTAAGTTCCACGGTTTGAGGCTTGCCGCTCTCTTTGAGGTCTTTCATTGCTGCCTGTGCTTGCAGCTCGCTAACTCGCTCATTGCGTTGGATGGATGATTGAGTCGCAACCGTCTTATTCGAGGTGTTTTCGGTGTCCACTTTCACCACGGATTGAGCATCCGTTTTCTGGTTACTTAGCTCGGTATTGATGGATGATTCATGGCTGGCTGTGGTCACGCTGTTGGTTTGCGTGTTGTTTGCAGCCTTGGTTAGTGCGGCTACGGCCTCAGCCTCTTTACGGCGTTTGATCTCCGCATCGACGGCGGCCACTTGTTCAGCTTTCTTATCTGGCGAGTAAACTTGACCAAGCTCGGGATGCTCGACCATACCGGACATATCCATGCCTGTTTCATTAGCCACTTGTACACGTTTGTCCTGGCTAATACGTTTTTCTCTTACTACAGCTAAGTAAGCTTCTTTGTAGCTAATCCCTTGCTCGCTGGCCTTTTGCGATACCTCTTGAGAGGTCACTTGAATTGAGTTTTTCGCATCAAGTTCGCGCATGGTTTGGCTGTCATTGGACGCTTTAGCAGTGTGGTAGGCTTCGGCGCTTTTAAGGTGTTCCTCTTTCTCTGATTGAGCTCTTTCACTCTTAGAGTGATTAGTCTCGCTTCCGACTTTAGAACTCTTAGCCGTTGTTTCTCCCTCGATCTCGCCGCCAAACAGCTTGTAAATGCCCTTGGCCATATCACCAGAATTAAAGGTCAATGCTTCCTTAGCGTCATCAAAACCGAACGCCCCAAGCGCCGAACCAAGCAAACCAGCACCGCCACTGACTAGGCCACCCAAATCGAGCGCGTTTGCCAATGCCATTGAGCTTTTCTGGCCAGTTGTCGCCTCTTGGCCATCTTTGAGGTTGAACGTCTCTTTCTGTTTGTCTTTGTCAGTGAATTCGCTAAACGCATCGTAGGCCATTAATGCCGGAGCAAGGAAAGGGATCGCCTTGCCAGCAACAGAGCCGATTTTAGACATACCTTTAAAGGCGGTACCCGCCATCGATACGCCCTTGTTGGCCACGTTTGAGGCTTTGCTGCCAATGCCTGACATTACCGATTTGATACGGCCACGTTTGCCACCCGCTTTACGGCCAGCACGTCCACCAGCACGGCGGCGTTCAAACATATCGCCAGCTAGGTCTAATAGACCGCCTTGACCATCGTTCGCCGCTGCTTTGGTTGCCGAAATCAGATCATCGAGCTTATCTAGTACATCATCGAATTGGCGTTCACGATCAGCACTCGATTCATGGAGCACTTCAAGCATGTTTGCTCGGTAGCTCTGTTCTTTGGTGCTTTCGATCTCACTAGCTGTGCTTATCCGGCTAGAATCACTCCCAACAAGATTGACAGGCACGTTACCCCTAGCACCATCACGGTTAGGTCGATCACTAGACGTAATTTGCGTTGAATGGTTTGTCTCGAACGAATCTTTTGTCGCTGATAATTGTTCATGGCTAACTGTCTCTATGGCTGTGACGGCCTGACTATTTGCCTCTGGCGCTTGCTTGTCTCGGGTAAAGAGTCGGCCTAGTTTCGATTCTTTTAGCTTGTCCTTGGTTGAGGTGGCTTTTTCGGTCACATCATCCAATGCTTCTTTAGCGTCTTGCCCTAAGTGATAAAGCTCTTTAGCGGAGTAGAAGAACGAACCACCAGCCGCAGCGCCAGCCGCATCGGTCGCATCGTTTTCTTCCTGTAGGAACTCTTTCACGTTATTGATGGCCAGTTGCTTAAGGTTGGTGGCCACCTTGGCAAAAACGTTCTGGCTTTCCTTTTCCGTGTCGGTTTGCTTTTCAATTTGGCGCTCTAATGCGGTTTGCTGTGCGTTCTTGTAAGCCGATTGTTCTTGCTTACTCGCATATCGACCATCGGAGCGTCGAAGCTTGCCGTTAGCGTCTTCCCAATAGCCCTCAAACTCTGCCAGTGGGTCAGAGACAGCCTTTTCTAACTTCTCTGGCACATTATCAAGGATTGAGGTATCCAAACGTTCAGAATTGAATTCTGGCGCTTCTACATTCACGACAACGGGCGCTTGTTTTACTGGCTCGCGCACGTCCTCGCTTTTCAGCGTGTCAGCAATCGACTTTACGCCACTTACAGAGCTGCTTTGCTCGCACGCTTTGGCGTCCGGCTTGGCTTGTGTTTCTGCTGGCTGACTAGGAGCAAATGACAACTCAATTTCACCTGTACGCTTGGTCTTGGTTGCACTTGGTTTAGGTGTGCCGCTTGATTGTTTTTTAAATCCTTTTTGTGGATTAATCCTCGGAATGGTAGAGGCGTTAAGAGAGGCATTGGAAACGCCTTTAGTTACCGCCTTTTCGATGCCCTTTGTATCCACTGCAAGGACGGCCTTTTGTTGGCTCGTTGGTAAAGTCTTGCCATCGAGTTTGCGACTAATCTCAGATAGCACGGTCAGCTCTTTGTCACTGGCTCGCTTCACTGCATCAACAACCAGTGAAAGATCAACCTCTTGTTGGTTTCTGTCCATTTTTCACCTTGTCTTGGAGCGCTTTATCTAGGCTTATGGCCATCGTTTGAGGTGTTTTGAATACCGCATCGATAGGCTGGCCACCGTAGATCGTTAAGTTCTCAATCAGTACGTTCCAACCAACGTAATCAAAACGTTGTAATGAAGTCGTTATTCCGAAAGGGTAAGAGCAACGTTCGAGTTGCTTCACCTCCTTGCTCGATAACTTTCTGGCACTGCGGAATGGTGGCGACTAGGTAGTAACGCCCCTCGTCGTACTTGGTGAGCAATCCGTGACGCGCATTGCGTAGGCACTTTTCAACCTTGGCAAAGGCCACACGAAATTCCGTGTTGAGGTACATCGATTTCAATAGGTCGATTTTCCACACTAGGGCATCGTCTTGGTCTTTGGGTTGAGCTTCGAACGTTAGGCAGTAGGCCAGCTCAGTGAGCGCCATGCGGTTAGCTTGTTGCTTCCATTCAGCGCTGTCCGGTTCGTACTGGTCGCGCTCATTGCGAATGTTCTCAAGTTGCTCCGCTTCGTAACCGGTTAGTGGTTTCACGTTCGCTAGGTATGACTTGCCTTTCACGTTTAAGGTGATCTCTTGTTTTGGCAATCCATTGAGCGCTTTGGCCGATTCCATTAGCTCGCCCATATTGAGATCGAGATAGTGAGTTTTTTTGCAGTGCTCGCACTCATAGCTAAAGGGAATAGTGCCTAGCTCGCTGGTGGACATAAAAATCCACCACAATGCTGCGCGGCGATCTTCACCAGTCCATAGGCCGCTATCACTCATAGGGCGCTTACTGGTGTCTTGCATGTGGTTCAGATAGCGAGTTGTGTTGGCTTCCTCTTGGTACTCGTTGAGGTCGCAGAACAATAGAGCGTCTTCCACGGTTGGGACTCGAAACTCAATCACTTCTGAAATGTTACTTGGTAGTGGAAATGATGGAATGTGCATTACAGTACCTTGTTACCTACAGACATAAATTTTTGGAGAATGAGCGGGAATGACTGGATCTGGTTGCCGTTTTCGCGTGAAAACATCACGTTGCCAATCTTGGTAGGAAAGACTTGGTAGCTCTTATAGAGTGACTTTTTGCCGTCCTCATTGAGCGTGAATATGTTGATTTTGAACACGTACTCTTTGGGGATGTTGAGTGTGCCGTCTTGGTTTCTGACTTTCTTTATTCGGCTTTCAAACCATTTAGAAACAGTCAGGTTTTGGTCATCACGAACCGTTAGCGTTATTTCGCCAACGCTGCTGTATGTAGGCAACGCAATAGAGCCCGAACCAACTTGGAATGAATCAGCATCGATAGAGCCAGCACCAAAATCAATATCCTTTACGTAAATATCAAAGTCCGTTGGCGCGTCCGGCGAGTCGATTTCTACCGCCCATTGCCAGCCTTGCAGCCACGGCTTATTCATAAAGTTATTGGTCGCGCGTTTGGCGAGCTGCATGTATGGATTCATAGCCGCCTCGCTTAGAGCAACGATACTGGTGGAACAATGGCACGGTTCGCGCGCATTGAGTTTTCAATCTCGGCTTTACGTGCGGCTAGGTCAGGTTCGGCAGCAATATCGGTCACATCCAACTTGCCAGCTATGGCAATACGGCGTTGACGCTCTGCGTTCGGGATAGTGATCAGCAATTCCAGATAGTCGCCAAGCAAGCTAATGCACGGCGTTGGAAGCTGGAACGAATCAAACGGCTCATTGAGTACGTTTTGCATGTACATCAATGTCAGTGGGAATGTTTCTGCGCCCGTTAATTTCAGTTCAAGAACGTTACCCCAAACCTCGCTACGCACATAACGGCCACGGTCATCTTTGACCACCAGCCTTGCAGCAAAGTCGGACGGTAATTCAAACTGATTGCTATCGGCTAAGTCGCTTTGTTGGATGCGGATTTTAGTGGTAAATCCGGCAATCTCTTGGTACTTGGCCAGCGCTTTACGCAGTAGGCTTAACAGCGCCTTTTCGTCGTCGTGGAGCAAGATAGGGAATCTCGCTTTCACGTCTTCGAGTAGTTCAATCGGTGTCATGGCCGCTCCGGTAGTGGCGGCGTATTTTGAGATAGGGGATAGGCTTGGTGAATCTTAACTCAAACCAATAAGACGCGCGATTCAAACTTTGTGATTGTCGATGGACAACAAAAACCGAAACTCATTTTTGGACATTTATCATTTGCCTTTTCAGATAATCTGGCTGATCACACATGAGAAAAACTATTGCACCACCCTTGCAGGACAAAGGTGGCAATCAATAATAAGTTTTTATGGGTTTACCAGCTCTGCCTGCTCTAAAACAAGCTCGACAGCTTCCGCCTGCTCATCAGGCGGGTATCCAGTACGTTTAAGTATCTGCTTAATCTTGAGCCTCATCTTCGCTCGAAGGTTTTTTCGCTTGGCCCAGTCTGGTTGTGCACTCTTGCGAATCTCCTCAGCAAGCTTTCTAGCAATAGTCAGAATGTCTTTCTGCTGCATTGCCTCACGAGCAGAATCATTGGCAATTAGTGCATCAAAGAAGGCCAATTCTTCTTTGGTTAAGTTCAGCTCTTCACCGCGATCCGCTGACTCCCGTAACTCTTTAGCCAGCTTAATCAGTTCTTCAATAACTACGCTGGTCTCAACCGAACGGTTACGGTATTTATCAAGGGAGTTACGTAACATCTCAGAGAACGTCTTGTAAGCGACAGCATTCTTAACCGTGCGCGTCTTTATCTCATCTTGAATGAGCTTTTTGAGCATCTCTACTGCTAGGTTCTTGTGCTCACTTTTCTCGACTTCAGCAAGGAACTCATCATCGAGGATGCTAATGTTTGGCTTGTTCAATCCTGCGGACTGGAAGACATCAACTATCTCGCCAGAAACGATAGTTTCAGACACAACCTGTCTTAATGCTGTTTGAACATTCTCATCAGACATGCGTTGCTTTGAAGTAGTAGACTTCTTAATGGCTGCGCGTAGCGTTTCAAAGAAGGCGATCTCTTCTTTGATATCTTTGGCCTCATCCATGCTGCTACATAAACTGAATGCTTTAGAGAGTGACAGGGCCGCTTTATCGAACCGCTTCTTACCATCTTCCAGGTTAAGAATGTGGTTCATGGCACCTGCGAGCAAGCCAAGTGTATTGGTTCGATAATCGCTGTAGTCGAAGCCATGCATGATCCCACGGCAAACATCTAACTTGGTCATAGTGACGGCTAAAGCTTCAGCTAGGTCAATTGTCGGAGATCCGTTACCGCTTGCTGTGTAGTTCGCAATTGCATTGCGAAGCTCAGGCGCGATACCCAAGTAATCGACAATCAAACCACCTTCTTTATCGCGGAATACACGGTTAACACGAGCGATAGCCTGCATCAAGTTATGGCCTTTAAGCGGCTTGTCGATATACATGGTATTCAAACAAGGTGCATCAAAACCTGTCAGCCACATATCGCAAACAATGACCAGTTTCAGTTCATCTTCAGGATCTTTAACTCGCTTAGCGATCTTCTTCTGAATTGGCTTTTTATGGATATGCTTTTGGTACTTGGCAGGGTCATCAGATGTGCCTGTCATGATGACTTTCATGCAGCCTTTTTCTGGATCTTCGCTTGCCCAATCAGGCTTGAGCTCGGCAATCTTATCGTAGACCTGAACACACGCTTCACGACTAATGCAGACCATCATCGCTTTTGAAAGAGACGTCTCTTCGCGAGAGGCAAAATGCTTCAGCAAATCGCGAACCAGGCGATCTACACGGTCTTCAGCACAAACTAGAGCCTCTAATGCCGCATTGCGAGTTTTGGCCTTAGCTTGATCATCTTCATCATATTCAGCAACCAACTCATCAACTTTGGAGTCTACGTCTTCCTCATTTGTGCTCTTGCTCATATCAAGCTTGATCAGACGGCTCTCATAATAAAGCGGTTTGGTTGCACCGTCTTTTTGGGCCTGCTCGATGTCATAGACAGAGACATCATCACCAAAGACGACACGAGTATCCTTATCTTCCATTTCAATTGGCGTACCAGTGAAACCAATGAAACCTGCATTGGGTAACGAGTCCCGAAGATGCTGAGCGTAGCCATATTTCATTTCACTAGTTTTTGAGTCTACACGAGCCTTTAAACCATACTGTGAGCGGTGAGCTTCATCTGCTGCAACAACGATGTTATAGCGTTCTGTGAGTGGCTTACAGCGAGTTTCTCCCTTAGGTGGAGCAAACTTCTGCATGGTTGTGAAGATGATGCCGCCAGATGGACGATTATTTAATAGCTCTCTCAGTTCATCTCGATCTTTGGCTTGAACAGGAGTATCGCCAAGTAGCTCTGCATTTTCAGCAAAGGTTTCGAATAGCTGCTCATCGAGGTCGTTACGGTCAGTCACGACAACTATCGTTGGGTTATTCATCGATGGCGATGCCATCAGCTTAGCGCTGTAAAATGTCATCGAGAGTGACTTACCAGAGCCTTGAGTGTGCCAGTAAACACCGCAACGTTGGTCGCCATCATGACGAGTTGCTCGAATCGTACTTTCAACCGCAGCGCGAACACCATGGAATTGGTGATAACCAGCGATCTTCTTAATGACCTTTTCATTATCGACTTCGAATGAGACATAGTATTGAAGATAATCGAGAAGAAGCTCTTGATTGAAGAACCCACGAACCATCACCTCAAGGGCCAATGTATCGACAGTGTCATCACGAGAGCCGTCAATCGTTCTCCAAGGAGTGAATCGGTCTCTATTGGCCGTCAGTGAGCCAATGTAGGCTTCAGTCCCATCTGAGATGATTAGGGACTCGTTAAAGACAAATAGATCTTTGATGGCTTGCTTGTAGGTCTGAACTTGATTGTACGCTCGCCATACATCGGCTTTGGTGTCGGCAGGGTTTTTGAGCTCAATAAGTGAAATGGGTAAGCCGTTTAGAAATACGACGATGTCTGGTCTGCGGTTATCGATCTCACCATTGGTGACACCATTGACTGAAAATTGCCTTACGGCCAACCAGTTATTGTGCTCATTATTGAAATCAACCAGCCTGACCTTATCCCCGACAGGGTGCCCACGTTCGTTTTCATACTCTACTTGAATGCCTTCGATGATTTGACGATGGAATGTGTGGTTAGCACGTTCAACAGACGGCACTGTATTGAGCAAGATACCGATGGCTGTATCGATACATTCTTCTGGTAAGTGAGAGTTGATATTCAATAGAGCTTGGCGGAGTCGAGGTTTGAGAACGACGTCAGAGAGCGATTCTCGCTCTGGCGTACTACCTTTAGGCTCTAGCTCACTTCCGTTTAACGTTTGGTAGCCGAGGCTTCCAAACCAGACCATGCAATGGTCTTCTAGCATTTCTTCCGTTATTTTCATTTTATATCCATTCTTATTTATTGTTTTTGTTATGAATATGATTAAGCCAGTCCGAGCCCCAAATGCAGGGCTCGGACTTCCAGTTATATCGCTTCTGCAAGCTCCTGTGTTGCTTCACCTACAGAAATTTGACCAGAGACCAACTTCGGCAATAGCCTGTCACGTAGTCCCGTTAACGTAATGTTCTGTTTCTCAATTTCTTTGATTCTATCAAAGAGAGGAAGAGTAACTTTATTCCAGCTTTCCATTAACTTATTTGTAGGTAATGGAAAATTAATGTCATTAATGTTTTGCAGGCTAGCATTCGCTTGAACAGCCTGAACAACTTTAGATGATATTTGTTCTTGAATTCGCTTGGATTTCAGATGCAAATACAAGTAGTTATTGTACGTTGGTTTATCTTTTAGTCGGATAAAACATACTGCTTGATTACAGTTCGAGTTGTTAAGCCTATCGGGAACAATTGCAACTCTGCCAATCGTTCCTGCAATCGTAAATAACAAGTCTTCTGATTGTAAAATAGACCGCTTTAAAGCCCCTTCATGTATTGAGCTTGCAACTGTTTCTAGCTCGCTCTCAATTGACCCTGTATCACTTATGTTGCGAACCTTTATAAAGGGAATAGAAGGAGCATCCTGTGCAGATTCTACATCTTTCTTTCTAGGAGTAGTTCCTTTTGAAAGCTTTTCCTGTAACTGCTTAATGGTTGATACTTCCCACCCCTTAGGAATCATCCCCAGTTCAGAATCTTCAAACTCGCTTGGGAACAAAGCTTGGATTTCAGGCGACAAACCATCGAAAGGCAGACCTTCCTTGTTCGCCTTCACTGGATCAAAGTCGATAAACCAAGACTTAAAGATGCGCTGGGCGAGCTTTTCTAAGGTCTGGTTCATGGCTTTGTTGTTGGCGATTTTGTGAGTAAATGAATTTAAAATCTCATTTATCTTTAGCCTATCTTCAAGAGGCGGTACTGGAATTTCAATTGCTTCTAAACTTTGCTTGCTGAGTTTTGGTTGTACAGCTCCCGTTAAGTAGGGAGTTAAGCTTAAATAAGAGAAGTAGTACTCTAGGTAATCAAGAATACCCTCTTCTTTTTCTGCAAGAATGTGAGCATGATTATTGACCCAAAATTGCCCTGTAGCTTTGAATGCTATAGGAGTTTTTCTAGAGCGTAAATTCTCTCCGTCTTCTGAAATCAGAAGGTAGGTGCCATCAAAAATATAATCATCAATTGAATCTACAATTCCAGAGGCTCCATAGTATGGGTAACTGCCTTGTCTCTTAGCTCTATCAATGCTTTTTAATGGTACTCTCTTATTGTTGTGATACTCACAAATATCTGAGATTCGTTTAATTTCCCAGTTAGATTGCATACCCAACCTCCGCAAGCGAAGCCTTGATTTGCTCATCAAGAGTAACCGACTTAGTAATCTGTTCTGACAACTGTTCAGTTAGGATAGCCATATCTTCCTGATATGAAGCTTCATCTTCTTCGACTTCCGCCGCACCAACGTAGCGTCCAGGAGAAAGAACAAAGCCTGCTTTTTGGATATCTTCAAGCTTGGCTGACTTGCAGAAGCCAGGGATATCTTCGTATGCCTTCACCGAGAAGTCTGTTTTAGCCCAGGCGTGGTAAGTCTGCGCAATTTCATCGACATGATGTTGGTCAAAAACCAACTGAGCACGAGACTCTAGACGGCCTAGATGACGAGCATCGATGAAGAGAGTTTCACCTTTACGTTTCTTGTTCTTGTTGAAGATAAACAGACATGAAGGGATCTGAGTGTTAATGAACAGCTTTGGCGGTAGAGCAACCATACACTCTACCAGATCATCTTCAATGATAGCCTTACGAATGTCACCTTCCGTATTCGCTGTCGATGTCATGGCACCATTCGCCATTACCACACCTGCACGACCAGTATCGTTTAGGTGGTAAAGCATGTGTTGGATCCAAGCATAGTTAGCGTTGCTATCTGTTGGTGTTCCCCACTTCCAACGAACATCATTTGCTACTTTGCTTGCACCCCATTTCTCTTGGTTGAACGGCGGGTTCGCCAGTATGTAGTCAGCACGAACATCTTTATGTAAATCGTTTAGAAGTGTATCGGCATTTTCTGCACCCAAATCGAAATCGATACCACGGATAAGCAGGTTCATCGCTGCCATCTTCCATGTGGTGTATGTGTATTCTTGGCCGTAAACACTGATATCACCGCGCTCACCACCATGGCTTTCCATGAACTTCTCAGACCATGCCACCATGCCGCCTGAACCAATCGCTGGCTCGTATAGAATACCTCGCGTCGGAGCGATGATCTCAACAAGAGTTTTTACGATGGACTCACAAGTGAAGAAAGCACCCGCATCTGAACCTTCTGCAAGAGCAAATTTACCCAGGAAGAATTCATACGCTAGACCTAGCACATCAGCAGAACGATGCTCTTTGTTGTTGAAGCTCAGAGTACCAAGCAGGTCAACCAGCTCACCCAGTTTGCTTGATGGGATTTTAAGTAGGCCAAACCCACGGTAAAGCATGCCTTTTAGATCAGGGTTGTTATCTTCGATTGCCTTAGAGGCATCATCCAAAATCTTCGCAAAGTTTGGCTGTTTTGCATTGGCTACAAGATATTCCCAGCGAGCCACTTCTGGAACCCAGAAGATGTTTGCTGCTTCATACAGATCTGGATCGTCGATATCCATTTCGAAGAACTCGTGGTCTTCGTCTTTAATCCGTTCTTGAGCATCGCTGCGGAACTCGCCAAAAGAGTCGCTTACGTACTTAAAGAAAAGAAGTGCCAGTACAGGGTGTTTGTATTCTGATGGTTGCAACGCACCACGCAACGCCACGGCGGATTCCCATAGCGTTTCAAAAAAAGCTTTATCGCCAACATTTCTAACCATTTTTCTTGTTCTCATCGTAATTTGGTATTAATCAATTATCATACCAAACCCTACTTTTATACGCCATTTACAAGGCAAACCAGAATGAAAAAGTAACCACTCAAAGAGTTTCAAACTATGGCGCTGGGATACTGTATCCATCCTCTTGATAGGGATGATTAAAAAGAACTAACTTAGCTGGCTCTAAGTACATCATTTATCATTAGTAAGACTAATCGAAAATTTATCCTATCCAAACATAGGTAGTTTCATTCGAAAATGATAATGGGGCACTTAGAAGTGTTACGAAGTGAATTTGAGAGTGACTTCCTGAAAAGCCAACTATTCGAAAGGTTTTGAACTTTACTGTCTACCGACAGTTGTTGATCACTGGCAGAGAATATTGATCGATTGGGATGGAAGTTAAGGGGACAACTGTATTATTGAAAGTATTCAGCAAAGCATTGCACCCCTTGTAACTACCAGATAGATAAGCGATTGACTCCCGCTGCCTGTGTGTAATACTGGATTCATTAAACATTTTGAAAAAGTTTCACGGCATGAGCAAAAAGATTGCGGGGGTTAGCCTCCCACCAGCAAAACCTACTGACTTTATTAAAGTAGTAGAGCTAATCGACAAGCTAGACCCAATTAAATACGGGTTTGATAGTAGCGGTAATTACTTGCACTGGAATGACTTCCAGTACCGTTCAAAAGAGTTTAAAGGCGACCAAAAGGGCTATGCTTGGCATGCCCTAAAAATTAGACGTGGCCTTAACGACATTTCGCTTGTTGATGAAAATGGCAATCCGTTCCAGCTTAGTGCCGCCAGTCTCGACGCTAAGCTATTCCGCATCGATAAACAGTTTAAACTAGAAGATTTGCCGCTATCTGCTCAAGACAAAAAGGCACACCTAGTGAAAAGCGTGATTATGGAAGAAGCCATTAGCAGCGCTCAATTGGAGGGAGCAGCCACAACGCGCAAGGTGGCCAAGGAAATGCTTGAAACAGAACGTGAGCCTAAAGATGACTCCGAACGGATGATTATCAATAACTGGCGTTTGATCATGATGGCCGATGAACTTAAGGATGTAGAGCTCACACCAGAATTGATTAGCGGGTTTAATGGCATCGCCACCGATGGAGTGTTAGAGAATGAGCACGTTGCTGGCCAATACAGAACGGATGCAATCATGGTTAGAGACGTGGCCACTGGCGATATTATTCATGAAGCGCCAGAACATGAGCACGTTTTGAAGCTCATCGAGCAACTATGTGACTTCGCCAACACCGACCATACCACCAGCACCAATTTTATTAACCCAATCGTTAAGGCTTGTATTCTGCACTTCATGATTGGCTACATTCACCCATTCATGGACGGCAACGGGAGAACGGCTAGGGCGCTTTTCTACTGGTTCATCCTTAAGCATGGTTATGAGAACTTTAAGTACGTCTCGATCTCTGCGCCACTTAAGAGCGCGCCAACCAAGTACGTTAGAAGCTACGTTTACACCGAAACGGACGACAATGACTTAACGCACTTTGTGGACTACCAGCTAACGGTCATCATCAATGCGATTGAGCGCTTTAACGAGTACATCAAATCTAAGATTGAAGATACGAGAGAGGTGCGCGAGCTGCTAGGCGAGTCCAAGCTTAAGAGCGTGTTGAAACTGCCGCACATTGTGATTCTGGCCAAGGGATTAGAAACAGCCGGACGTGTCTTTTCTGTTAAGGAAATCCAGTCTGATTTTGACGTGTCTCATACCTCTGCGCGCAAGTATCTTGAGAAGCTGGTGGAGCTGAAATTGCTGTTCAAATCAAAGGATGGCAACGAGAATACCTACATTGCACCAGCCGACTTGAAAGATAGGCTAACCAAAGCTTAAGAGCATCAAAAAAGCCGCCAAACTGGCGGCCTTTTTGTAGGGAATAGAATAGGACTGGTTGGCGATTAGAAATCTACCCAGTTGTATTGCAGTGTGATAGCTGGCTTAACAAGTGCTGCTGAATCTTCTGTCGATAGGTCGATCAAGTCTGAACGTACTTTTACGTGCTCCAAACGGAATCGATGCGAGGTTGCACCCTTACCCTTAGTTGATTCAGGCGTAGACTCGATAACGACAGTGACCATTTTCTTTTCACGAACGATCTCACGTAGCATTTCTAGCACTGTACCTGTGATCGTTTCTACGCACGTCACCGCGATTTCGCCTTTGTTCTCAAGCGCACCATTTTGGATGTAGCCCAAGCCCATTTGGCCAAAATCTTCTACGTCTGCACGACCCATTGCTGGAAACTGAGTAGAACGCACCAAAACGCTAAGATTAGGGTATTCTTCGATTTTCATCTCGAACTCTGTACCCATCATCTTTTCGCCAGCTTGGACGTTCTTAGTGAATTTCTGTTTTAAGAAATTCATATCGCCTTTTGCGTTAAATGCTCCGGCCATAATTACACCTATTCTATTGGAAGTGGTTCGGAATCTGTGACTGATTAATCATTTGCTTAGGAGCGGCGGTAATAGTTACCGTGTTGTAAGCGAAATTCCCGTCTCGCGTCTTAGGTGCGTTAATGTCATAACTCACCTCGCTAATACGCATGGGTAGATTGAGCGCTTTGCCAATCTTGAATCGCGCATCACTTGGAACACGGCCACCAAGGCCATCGGAACTGACTGGAACAGTATTTTGCAGCTCGGGACTTATCATCTGAGCCAGGTATTTAATGGGGTCATTAACCTCTGATTTGGCATTGGTGAACGCGACAAATTTCAGCGTTGCTGTGATTTCTGGCGGTTCGTTTCCTTGCCAAACTTGCTGACTGTTCCATAGTGTTTTACTCGTCTTATCCGACACGGTTTGCGCGACTGAGGACGTTTTATCTAGGGCATTGATGTTACCCACGGAATCGCCCTCAAACGGCGCTTCCCATATCGCTCTAAAGGCAAGCTGACACTCATCAGTCATGTAACCAATGACCGTAACCTCTTGACCGCCTATGACTTGTGTAATGGCGCATTTATTGTGGATAGACACGCCATCATCATTAGGTACGCCGACAATTACAGCCATTGCTTACCCTTACTTGTCCATACCGCGAGAATCGCGCATGCGGTTAGACTTTTTGCGAGCTGCTTTAGCCGCTGAGCTGTGAGCTTTCGCGCGCGCTTTCTTAAGTGCTGCTTTTTGTGCTGCACTCATACGGCGCTTACGGCGATTGGTTTTGATGTAAGTTACCTTGCCGTCACGGATCACTTTCTTAAGCGCTTCAAGCATCATGGATTCACGAACGGCGAACTCTGCAATCGCTTCGTCTGAGTCCACGTTGTCTAGGCCACGCTCTAGGGATTCAAAGATGCGATCTGCTGCTTCTGGATCTTCCAGTGCTTCTAGCATGTCGCCCTCTTTTGGCTGGCCAACTTGAGCAATGAACTCGCTAGCCGCTTCCTGTAGCGATTCGTATAGTGCTGCTTGGCCATCGGTTAGCTCGGTATCGTCATCGCCACCAGCCATGCCAAATAGCATTGCGTCTAGGTTGTCGATTGAGCTGTCACCACCGTTAACCCACTGAACACAAGCCGCTGCTGCGTCTTGGCGAGCCATGATGGTTGATGCACGATTGATGGATTCAAGAAGTTGGTCTTCTGTTACAGACTCAAAAAATGCAGTTTCAGTTTGTTCCTGCTCGGCCACTTGTGGCATCACAAATGGGCGAGCAAGAACAGAACCCTCAGAAAACATTGATTTCATTCTATTCTTGCTCTTATGTTGATTAACGGATTAGTACAGGTTCACCAAGGATTCGACGCGCAGAGCCAGTTGGACAGAACGACCAAGTGACTTTCCAGTAGTCGATTTCGACTTGCTTGATTTCCAGTGTCCAAGCGCTTTCGCCGTCTTGATTTGGATTACGAGGTGTCACTAGCGCACCAACGGCTTCATAGCCCTCTAGGATGCTGGCCATGCCGTCAGTTAGACCCTCAAGCGTTGCACCGTCAGGTTGGTGTTTTAGGCGATTACCTAGTGCGTAGAAGTCGCGTGAGATAGCGTCAGCAATAGACACGACTTGCTCAAAACGTAGGTAGTTTTCAGCCGCAGATGACGTTAGGGAGTCATCAATAAACAGGTTGCCGTTTTCGTCTGTGCCTAGTTTGTTTAGACGTGCCTTGTACATTTCTTGGTAGTTAGGCTCGCCAGCACCTTGGATTGGTTTTAGGCCAGTACGTTGGATAACAGCACGTTCAACACCTGCTGGTGTGTAGTGCCAACCGCCGACCGGAGAGGTCTTAGCAACGCCAAGCGCTTTAGCTGCAAAGCCGATACCCGAGCCGCCCCATACCGCCATGTTACCGTAGAAACGACACTTAGCTTGGTAAGGGATATGCACGAATGAAGCGCGATGGTTGTTGAAGTTCAGACCTTTTTTGAACTCCAATGCCGCTTCGTGCGTTAGGCGAGGATCAATATCGAAGTAGCCAGAAATGCGTTTGTCTTTACAGATTTGCGCTAGGTCAGTGATTACCGCTGTTTCGTAGCAGCCCAAACCACAAACGTAGTTGTAGCTGTAAACGGTAGTGCGTAGTGCTTTCACTGCTTTCTGGTAATCTTCAGCCGTAATGTCGCTAATATTGCCGTTGGTTGCGCCTGTGAATTTGGTTTGAGCAATTGCAGTAACTTCGCGTTTCGCTACTTCTGCATCGATACGACAAGTTAGGTACTGCGAACGTTCTTCAAGAACAGTCTCAATAAACGCAGCGCTACCCATTTGGTCTACTGCTGTAGGCTCTAGGGATACAACCCATTCTTCTAGCACTACAGAGCCACCAGCCGCCTGTTCTTCCGCTAGGGTAAGAGTGAACATGCCAGCGCCGTAAGTCGCTTCGTCTGCTTTCGCAAGCGTGATAGAGCGGTTGTCGGATTGAGCACCGTCTTTGATAGCGATCGCTAAAAATTCGCCATCTTCAAGTGACAGGTCAGCCGAGTAGTTGATCGCTTCATTTGTGATCGTTACTTCGTCTGCTGGTTTGGTTAACTTGATAGCTGGATAGGTTGCCGTTTTTGGTACGACACGAACCACAAGGCCATTACCGCCGCGCAAGGCTTCATCAAGAACGCGCATGCCGTCAGCCAATTTGCCAAGGCTTGAGTGGTAAGGCTTACCTAGCTTGTCTAGGAAGTTAGCCGCCGTTACCGGAATCACTTCGAACGGCTTACCTTTTTGAGACACAATCACACCGCCAAACACGAGCTGGTTAGAGCCAGTGCCTTGCTTAGTTGTCGAGTCAGCGTTAATTGGCGAAACCGCAACTTGTGAGACGTTATCCATTGAAAATTCAATCTTACTCATTCTCTGTCTCTTTCAGCGTTAGATTCTGTGCTGCAAGCTGGCTGACAATTTCTTGTAAACCCGCTTGAGCAATACCTTTCACCGCAATCACGTTTTCTTTCGTCATTTCGGTTAGTTGCTCAACCGTTGCTACACCGTGGTTAGTCAGTGCTTTTTCAACGCTCGCGCTTAGCTCAAGTGTTGATAGCGCTGTGCCTGGTTGTCTTTGAGCTTCTGGTAAAACCGTTGGCTCAAGGCGAACCGAAACGAGGCCGTTTGGGTAGGCCGCTTCCACTTCGTGTTTGAAGCGGTTCACGTTGAAAACTGAGAGAGGGAAATCTTTAGCCAGTGGTGGCATTAGGCGACCCTGTACCGTGATTTCCTTTGGTGTGTGGTTGGTGATTAAAACGATCGTTTCTTTCATCGAATCCCCCAAGAGCGGCAGCCCGTAAGACTGCCGCTTACTTACCTTATGCCGCTTCTGCTACAGGAGCTTCGTCGATAAGTTTCACGCGGTAGAAGTAGTCTTCTCCGTCGAATGGATGGATTTCGCCGTAGGCCAGTTCGTATAGGGTGTTAGACGCTACTAGACCTTTACTGATTGGATGCGTGTACATGGTTGCTGCGATTGCATCACCTGCTACGTAGCCCGCTTCAGAGTGAGAAGAACCGCGACCGTAACAAAGCATGTCGTTCGTACCGATCACTACCGGACACTCGAATACTTTCCACATGCCGAACAACTTACCTGCGTAGTGGATAGCGTTTTTCTGTTGGTAGTTAGCCGGAGCTACGAAATATGGAGCACCTAGTGACTTAAGGATTGTTGACGCGCCAGTACCAGCAAAGATACCTGTCATGCCAGTTGTGCGAGTCGCTTGTAGGATCTTCGTAGAAACGTTTAGAAGAACTTCGTTTAGACGTTCACGATGTAGACGCCAATCTTCACCAGCCGCTACGTAGATATTGAATGTTTCTTCGCGCGTACAAGCAAAGTCCATATCTACTAGGTGGCGAGTCGCTTTTTCCGATGCCAATGTGTTGCGCATGTGGCTCATCTGTAGAGATTTCAGATCTTGGCCAAACTCGCGTTGCATTGTGAACATCGCTTGAATAGTCGCGTCTGCTGCGATTGCGTTTTGACGTGGGCGCAGTATACGAGAGTCCATATCATGGTCGATCGTTGGGATAAGGTCAGGGCGTCTTTCAATGTCTACTTCGAACTCGATGTGCAGAACCGTTCCTGCTGGTAGGGCTGATGTTGGAGTGACGGTAACTTTGCCTTTTGCATGGTCTATCTGACAGTTAATAACCATACCATTGTGAGTACCTGTCATTATTTGACTACCGTTGCTGTCTAGGTCGCGAGCCACACGTTTATGGTTAATAAATAGGGAAACAGATGTCTTCGTGAATGGGATTTCAAACTTGGTGTGTTGTAGGTCAGTCTTAGAGTCAAAGACGTGAGTTGTCTTAGTGCCGTCTGGTTGCTGTTCAGAGACAAACTTGTAGCGCTGACGCATAGACGAGTATTGGCCAACCGTTGCTTGGTCGATTTCAGTACCCGCTGCGAAGTCACCAAAGTTTGAGCCAGTGCGGCGGTAAACTTTGAAGATCTCAACTTCGTTCGCACCCGCTGGGATCATGGTTACAGCGTCAAGTGTTGCTGTCTCAAGAAGAACAGGAAGCACTAGGCCAACCATCTTCGCACGAATTTCAACACCCTCAGATGTTGATAGAGATTGACCGATAGACTCAAGCATCATTGCGCCTGTTGAGCCATCACGCTTAGCACCCTCTAGCATCATCATGTTACGCATAGTTGCGTGAGCTGATGCCATTAGCTCATCGCTAGGTAGGTGGCCGTAAGTATTTTCGTATTCACGCACCGCAGACTGCATGCCTGATACGATGCTAACCGCTGTTTCTTGAGACACTGACTCGAACATAGGCTCATTCGCAATGGCTGACAAAATAGCCGCGCCACGAGAATTGTCGTCAGTTAGAAATATGCCTGTTTGTGAATCGAATTGGGATTCGACACACAGATTGTGCATTGCTTGAGCGCCTAAATGAATCGCCTCAATGCGTTTGTTGAAGTTAGAACGTTTATCTGCCATGTAAATAAACCTTATCTATTAGTTGATGGTGTTCGGAATAGTTAAGCCGCAGAAAAGCGGTAAAAATTCGCTCAATTTCGGATAGTAATTAAGATTTATTGCGAAAAAAACAGGGGTAAAATTTCGTTTAACTTATTGTTATATAATGAATTTATTTCTTTTTGTGCGCTTTTGTGGGAATGGTAACGACAGGGGATTTCTATGTCGTTGATCGTGTGTTTTTGTTGAGAGAAAAGGGGATAGGAAAGGGCATCTAAAAAAAATTTAAAAAATTTTCAGTTGTTATAGGGTTCCTGCCAAAAAGCCGAATACGTTGCTTAGTAGCTCTTGTGTGTCAGTCTCTAAGCTTGGAAGCTCAACCCCATAGAAAACGGCCAAAAAGTCACGAACAATGAGTTGATAAACGACCACCAGCGCGATGCTCCACATCATAGCGGCGCGTCCTGTACGTACCAATGTGTTAGAGCTGGCCGCTTCAAGCTCTGCCAGTTTGTAGGCAAACTCTTTGCGTTCTTCGTCACTGGTAAACACACGATCACCAAACTCGGTCAGTTCGTGGATAATGCCACCTACTTTCTCGCTGGTGGCGCTTTTAAATAGACTACTTGTAAACACTTTTGCTAGTCCCATCATTAGTTGCTCTCTTTAATGTGTTCTGCGAACGCTTCTGCCAGTGCTACGGCTAGCTTTTCGCGCAGTTCCAATCCCTTTTGTAACGACTCGTCGTTAGACAAAAAGAACGGCTCCAAAATCACGGCTGGCATTTTGGTTTTCATCAAGAAACGCCAACCGCGAGTATCAGTACCAGTGTTCGAGATAGGCTTAAGGCCACGATCACGCTGTCCGATAAGTCCAGCCACCGCTTTTTGTAGGCGCTGAGCAAGTGCTTGACTCTTGTCCGACTTATGCCAATGCAATGTCTCTGAACCTTGAACTGACTTATTGGCCACGCTGTTACAATGTAACTCGATGGCATAGTCAGCGCCCGATTCGTTCACATCACCGATCATCCGTGAGTAGGTGTCTCGATACATGATCACTGGAAGAATGTCTCGCTTATGTAGCTCGGCGGCCAATAAGCTGGCTAGGGGATGATTATAGCCATACTCATTCATTCCGAATGTTTCGTTGTAAGCACCGCCATCTTTAAAACTATGGCCAACAAGAATACAGACTTTTTTCATTTTATAAATTCCAAAACTTATCTTAACTAATATGTACTTATGTATTGACTGTATTCGGAATGGGAAATATATTTGCTTTACCAGATCGGCATCCCAATCGACTGGTGTCAACTAACGTTGAAACTTCATTTTTAACCTTTGTAATAGCTTCTTGCGCCGCGAACACTTACCTCGCGGCTTTTTTTTGCCTGCAATTTAGAAAAAAAACCAGCGCGAACGCTGGCTTTGCTTGGATTATGGTCGGTTTTGAACGGGCTCTATCTTGTTTGATTTGAAGTAATCAAGAACAGGATTAACTCGATAGGGTTCTACGTGGAAGCTGGCCATCACCTGATCTTTACGCATCAAGTAAAACTGATTTCCGCTGTATCGCACCGCATCAAATATCACGTTCATTCTGCACCCATCGTACATGTATTCTCCCTCAACACTGAGGCTTTTGCGTATCACAAAGGATAGTTGCGCCTTGGTGGATTTAAGCTCGTTTCGAGCTCTAAATAGGTTAATTGCTAGTACGATGATAAGCGACATTAATCCGCATAGTTCATATGCGTTTAAATAAACTGAATAACTCATTTTGTCTTTTTTCTAGTGCGAATAGGAAAGGGATTAGCAACAAAAAAATTCTACAGTCTAAATACCTCCTCTGTCGCGTCTTTGATGCTCGTTTTTTTCGTCTGGTTGCTACAAATGGTAAATGAAATCGCCTTAGTGAAGTAGCCTAACGCTAAGGTGCGTTCCTCTTTCGACGCAATGATCATTGCGTCAATCACCGTGCTTGAGCTGGTCACGCCACCAGCAAGGGGAGCCATGTTCTCGTTTAGCGCATTCGCTTGGCTTTCTAGTTCCGGCGGCAAGTCTGGCGGCGGTAAGGTTGCACCGTTATCTGACTCACTGCCGCTTGTTGGTGGCGTTAATGCAGTATTGATTTGCGCCATAAGAGATACGGCTGCATCCACATGGCCGGAAAGACCGTTGATCACTGCCTCAAGCGCTTTCAGTTCTTCCTTGCTGGTAATTGGCAAGATACTCGGAGCGGGTACGTTGTCCTCTGTACCATCAACCTTGTGTTTGATGTTCACACCAATAGACACTTGTTCGAGGTCGGTTGGATCGGTGATCAACACTAGGTGCTCATTCCATTGCGTTAACGTGGCCACCGTTGCGCTCACTGAGTCATTCAAACCCTTAAGCGTTACCACTAACTGCGATGCGCCTTGGTAGTCTTCAATATCCTCGCTCACGCAGCCTGATAGCTTCCCTGACAAGCTTTCACACTTCACCTTAAGGGATTTGCCTCGGGTAAGGTTCTCCGCTTCCTTAAGGCCGCCTACGTCTAAAAACTGGCGAAACTGTTCGATTTGCTCTTGTGTGTCTAACATCAAATTGCCTCAATCAATCGTCAACAAGTCGTTACCGTTTACCAGCGTAGCGCCACACCCAAGGGCATCGCCTACCACGGCGACCGGAACGCCATTAACAGTAAGTTTTGAACTACCAGTAATAACGCCTACGTGCGGCGGGTTATCTGGTTTTACGTGCATGACGGATATATCACCCGTACCTAATACATTGATTCCATTCACGGTCAGTAGTGGCTGGCCAGAAACAAAAACACCTGGACTAAAGCCACCATGACCACTATCCACACTCCCTACAATTCCTACGGCTGGCATAGTGCATTACCCTAATGTAAATGGAGCTGCGGCAGCCTTAACAGCGAACTGACCACCAGCATCGATATTGACGTTACCACTCGCTTTAATGGTCACCTCATTGCCCTCTAGGGTGGCTTTACCGGAGGCTTTTACGGTTGCATTACCACCCGCTTCGATGTTCGCATCGCCTTTCACTTTGATAGTTAGTGCGCCTCCGATTTGCTCCAATGTGTTCCCTGTTGAGCTGCGAAACGCATTGCCCTCGACGTGGATAACACATTGGCCATCTGGTGTGATTTCAATGGCCGTGCCGCTTTGGGTATGCGTTATTGAGTAGCCGCCTTGATGCGTGATGAGCTCGCGCAAACCAAATCGCACAAAGAGCGCATCTTTGCGGTCATAGGCTGGTGGCTCGGGTTCTCCATCGGCTCGTTTAGGCTGATAGGCTTCGCTGTTCACCTCGCTTGGTAGGAACGACTCATAGTTAGGCGCGTAGTAAAGCGCTCCGGTAATACGGGGATAACGGGTATCGCCATTGCGAGGAAAATCCACCCAAACCAGATCGCCTTTTTCCACTGGCACGACTTGGCCACAACTCGGCTTTGCACCCAATGGCAGTAGAAACTCGGCAAAGGGTAAATCCTTATCGGGGATTGCATCCCAATAGCCAAGCAAGCGAACGGATACCATGTACAAGCCTTTCGGATGAACAGGATTAACCACCTCGGCCTGATAGCTACCAAACAAGCGGTTAGTGACGTTGGTGCGTGTTCTGTTCTCTGACGAATCGCTCATAGGTTGCGTACTCCCAACTCGATACGACACTGATACCGGTTCCCACGTTGGCAATGGGCGACACGGTTCATGATTTGTTTCTCTGGCATGGACTCATCCAGCTCGGTAGCGGGTAGCCGTTTATGGAATAACACTGAGCACACTGAAAGAGGCGTAAAGGCGGTATTTCCGGTGAGCTCCACATCCAAAATAGGGATGATGGCCATGTGTTGATTATTCAGCGCCTTGGCTTGTGGAACGCTGACCATGACCATAGCGCCCGAACGTTGGCCACCTTGGAAGCCCTCGACGGTATCCCACGAGGCATAGTTACGGTTAAGAACGCGCTCAAACAGGGCTTCCTCTCCGATAATGGAGTAGTTCGCAATGCTGTGCTCTGCTTCCTCTGGATTCGACTGTTCCAGCTTGAATTGCTCGCTCATATCCATGTTCTTGAGCGACTTAAAGTGCATAACACCACGGCAGATAAACGCCACTGAGCCGTAATCTCTGGCCATTGTTCGAATTAAGCGAGACTTAGTACCACCAGCATTTAAATGGTACGTAGCGCCACGCTCAAAGCTGTCACATTCGATTTTTAGCTCGGGTAACAGCTCGGCCAGAATGTCTTTAGGCTGCATTTCAACAAAGAATCGAGGCGTTGTGACTGGCTCTTTAAGTAGGTGCGCATCCTTTTGGAATGCTTGAACGGTAAGCATACCGTCAGCGCTGGTGGACTTGGCCACAATGAATTTTTCAATCCAAACCTGATCGCCTCGCTCGTTCACATCGGCCATCGTGACCTCGATCTCTGAACCGCGCTTAATCCCGTAGTCATCCCGATAAACGGCAGCCTGATCCATGATTTCCATAACTAGCTTGTTGCCGTCCATCGAAGCACACTCAATGTAGGTAAACGAATGAATGTGCTCGATAGGGATGTCATTTTCGTTGGTGACAACTTTTTGGGCGAGAAAGTATTCTTTATTACTCAATGACTCGGCCTCCCATACCAATCGCGCCCCGACGGACAGTGATCGACTCGGCCTCATAAACCTCTGCAATCACTTCAAAAGAGATTGAGGAAGCAAACAGGCGAGTATTTTCATGGTCTACTTCGGCGGGTTCGGTCATCGCATCTTTACGGCCACGTATCTCGATGCTGATTTCCATTTCAGTACCCGCGAGCATGGTTTTCGCTCTGAATACATGCTTACGCTTGCCCTTGGTATGACGTAGCCAAACCATTAAACCTAGCGCTAGGCGGCTAAGGGTAGACTGGTTCCAAGTTAGGGCATTAATGCGGTAGGTAAGCGCGACAAAGGACTTATTAATCACGGCATAAGGCTGGCCTTGTTCATTGGCCAGTTCGCCATAGTCAGCAATATCGACGTACTCCGCGCCATCAACAAACCCAATCACCGGATCGCGCGTGATATAGCAAACAGGCAAAAGCTCATTACGGTTTGCTTTCACCTTGCCGCCTAATTTGGCTGTTAACTTAGATAGGAATGACACTGGATCGGTAAAGTTGCCATAATAAATCTTTCTCGACTTATCACGGCCAACAAAGCGAGAAAACTCACTGTTCTCTCGCCGTTTAGTGTCAGTCACAAGTAAAGAATCAAGCACGTTCTGGAAAAAGGCAGCCACCGCACGGTCAATGTCGGTTAACTCTGTGTGTTCCACCTTGCCATCGAATGTCACTACATCGCATGGGATTTCAAAGAACGTCTCATCCAGTTGCATGATTAGTCCTCCAAATCGTCCAGCTCGTAATACTTACGGCCTTTAACGATAGTGATGCACTTATCGCTTCGGTGTAAGGTCACATCGAACTTGTGGAAGTTGCTCGTTAGGATAGGTAGGTAAGCCGATACAGGCTCATTGCGTTGGTAGCCGTCTCGCGTTTTACGGCCTTTACCGGAACGGTTGCCCTCATAGATTTGGATGACCGCGCAATCAAAATCAATCTTGGCCATGTCTGCGATCGCTGCATCAAGATCTTTGTACATGTTAAGTACGTTCGCACACAACATGACGCAAAAACGGCGCTTTGAGCTGTCAATTTCGGCAATATTGTTCACTACGCCTTTGGTTTTTGAGTTCGGGTCAAAGTGAGTGACCGTCATGCTCTGCTTGTGGTAGTTAGTAAGGTATTCTTCTGTTAGGTCTGGAAACTTACCGCAACCAAAGTTAAGAATGTTGTTCGCGTATGACCAGTTAGGTGCCAGTTTTCTCAGGCGCTTTGCACTGACTGGAACTTGCTTTCGGCTAGTCTGTAATGTCATGCCCACTCCATGATTGGAGCGGCGCTTTAAGGATGGGGTGGAGTAGGGCTAATATTAACGTTAAAGCTCGATTACGTCACTGTCTTGTAACGTTTCTTTGGATTCTAGCTCAGGCGAACTTTATGGTAATGTTTATCTGTACAATTCAAGGTAATTAGGGGGCACAATTTGGTTAACTCATTACTGCCCCAAAATGAGTTTGTACCGATGTAAGAACAAGCCCATAAGGTAGCACTTTGCGATACATGATCTAATGGATAGGTAAAAGCAAGATCTGCTCCTTTAGTCGCTTGTCTGGGCTTGGGAGAGGTCAACGAGATTTTTTGAATATAAATTTGCAAGCTATTGTTAAAATGAGTTATTTACTTATCATATGAACTCATTTTAATTTTAGGATAACGTGATGGCATCTAGCAGTAGTCAGCCAAACAAACAAGTATTCAAACTGTCGTATGACATGGAAGAAACTTCGAATCATACAATTGACGCCGAAACGCTTGGACATTCAATCTTAAGCATGACAAGCACTATCAAGAAGGCGAATAAGCTTCTTAATGGTGAGAACTCTGACTTACAAGTTGAGGTTCGAGCTCATCAAGAAGGCTCATTTATGGTCGAGTTTGTTACCTGGCTAAACAATGGTGGTGCTGATGTCCTACAAACCTTAGGGATTGCATCGGCTGTGGGTGTCGCTGGTGCCAATACTGTTTTCGGTGCAATGGAAGAGCTAAAAGGTCGAAAAATCGTTGGTAGCGTTCGACGTAACGGTAAAGTGATTCTTAAAACAAAAGATGGCTCAGACCATGAGCTGGAGCCTGATGTTGCCAAAATCTTGCTAGATAAGGATGTCCGTAAAGATATCGAAACGGTATTCAAGACACCAATCGAGAACAAGAAAGATGCCAAACTGATCATAAAAAATGAAAATGATGATGAGCTAAAAGTTGTTGCAAGTGAAGATGTAGCTACCTTCAAAAAACTGCCTCAAAAAACGCTTGAACAGGTAGAAGAAGAAACAAATCAAATGACAATTCACTTTTCTCAGGTAAACTTCGAGGGCACTACAGGCTGGAAGTTCAAACTACCGAATGGTGACATTGAATCTGTACGAATGAATCACGAAGCATTCATCAATCGAATTAATCAGGGTTATGAAGAGTTTTCAAAGACTAAGCCTTGTTTAGTCCAGATGAAAACAGTTAAAACGACGAAACCGGATGGCTCAGTTAACACCCGCTATACTATTGAAGAAGTAATCCGTCAGCTAAGCTAATACTATGAATTTAGAGCACGATACAATAATGAGTTTACTTTTCACGGTAGGAATAATCATGTCCTTACCGTGGATTGCTCGTGTCTGTAGATTATTAGGCCGTGCTATCGTTATCTACCTCATTCCAACAACAACAGTAACGTTAACTGTTGAGGGGGGAGGTGATGGAAAAGAATCTAAAGTGATAGAGCTAAAAAATACAGATGGGATCGCAGATGTTATCTTAAAGGCTACGGGGCATATTAAGAATGACTGAGCAATCTCAAAGTTCTAAAGCAAAAGTTTCACCCGGCTTATCTGTAGGTGGCGCGTCGACAGCTGCTATTGCTGCATATAATGCGTGGGGTGACCCAGCAAATGCTGCATTTGTTGCAACAGCTGTTCCCGTTATTATTGGTGCTTTATTTTGGCTATCTGAATATGTTTTTTCTGCTATTGGTTTCCGCCCACTTGATGAGTTAAAGGTTGTACGCAGCTTAGATAATGACATCAAAAATTTAGAAAAAAGAATAAAGAAAGCACAAAAACTTGGTTACTCTCAAGACGATATCAATTCTCTAATAAAGCAGCACTCTAAGTTGGTGATTGCTCGGAGTGAAATTAGCTCGAGCTTATCTAAGGTTCAAGTTCAATGAAAGAAGCCCGCTCAGTTTGAAGCGGGATTTTTTCCCCTAATATGTACTGACTCATACACGATCAGACTCTTTGGCAGGTACAGCTCGACCAGACCTTACACTTGGCTTGCCTTTTCTAGCTCATTTCTGCCCCTTTTGTTGTTAGTGCTTTGACTCATTCACAGGCTGTTAATGCTGATTAGCGATACATATTCTAATTTTTGTACCCTTTCGAGACACAATAAAAGGTCTGCCAACGCAGACCTTTTGTCATGGTGCATAGCGGGTGTTATGGTAAATCAGGTCAAAATAGCCGATCTTAACTCAACGGCTAGCTAACTTAGCAAATAGATAAACTCCAATCATCAGACCTGCTGGCACTCCTACTACAGGTGTTGCAAATGCACTTACTATACCTGCTGTAGCCAATCCTCCCAAAGTAGAAAAAATGAGGGGGACTGTCATAGCTAAAACACTTGCTGGTACACCAGATCTGGCCAAAATAACAATTGCTATAACAGCTACGACCACTATCACAATAGGCATAAAAACTCCTTTACAATGAGCCAGAAATTCAATTAAGTCTTAACCAATTTAAAAACTTTTGATGGGGAAATCAGACCAATTAATAAATTTAACAAAAATAAGTTTGAACGAACGCTTATTGTTACCACCTCTCCATTTTTTACTTCAACATGAGCCTCATTAGATCTCCATCGGCTAAAAGGCATTGAAACTTGTACAGTTTGCTTCCCTGGATGGACATCAAAAACCTTAGAACCTAAAAAACGAACTTTACCAACTTTCTTATCGTTGATTTTAACATTAAGTCCCCACACGAGAGCCGTGATGAAAAATGTTCGTTTAACTCGAATAGAAGCCATATAGAAATCCATTTAAAAAACCAATTATTATACAACTGAGCGATAAAAGATAGGATGCACATCAAGATAGAAATAATTTCATCCGTATATGTGTTGGTGCGGTGCGCTAAGTGCCTTGTACCAGATCTGGTTCCTTTTTGGCGTTGCTAGTCTCTCAAAAAGTCATAGCGATGTTTTTGGACATCTGATCAAGGCAATACGCTTCCGATAGCGATTGAAAGTCTGTGACGTTTTCTGAGCGATTTATGAGTCACTAAATGCGCTCTTAACTTTTGTTTGAAATTGTGATCAAACCATGATTTATCGTAATTTCAGTGAATTTGAAAGTGTAGTAGAAAGATGATTTGGGGCAGAAAACTAGAGGGTTGCCATACTTGAGATAATTAATGTTTTTCTAAATTAGCAAAGTCACTGACACGTTAATGTCCAAATAACGTTTAGAAAAAACTGTATGGTTCGATGGAGGAGTTACAAAAAGATCTGGACGAATGGATGGACTACAACAATCATCGTACTTATCAAGGAAAAATGTGCTGTGGCAGAATGCCAATAGAAACATTAGAGGATGGGAAATCAATCTGGGCTAAAAAGAATTTAGCCCAGACGTAATTTGACAGGTACTGAATCGAAAAGTGGGTAACTGTCAGATCATGTCTGAACTATTACAGTTTAGTTGATCACTACAGTGCTAGCTGTTACTTTCCTTCTATTATTCCTGATTATGGTTTTTTTGTTGAAAACAGTTCTGTCAATTATTGCCTTTGTCGCTTCCTTATTTTCATCCGAACTCTTGGCCGCTGAAGTCGCTATAGGCATACAAGCCACAATGAATAGTATCGATATTCAAGAGTCCAAGGATAACGAAAAAACAATTGCCCGCATGACCAGCGACATAAAGTATTATCCGACGGTATCACTCCTGTCGGACGAGTACTATTTTAGCAAAGATTCTAACGTTGGTGTTCAATTACAATTTGATTGGAGTATATTCAAAGTTGATAAGCAAGAAGTCGGCGGGAATGATACTGGCATTGATTTGGGAACATCCATATCGGGCTACGCCCTATCGGGTGTACCGGTCCTCTTTTACCACTTTAACCGGCACAACCGTAATGAATGGAATGTAAAGTTAGGAACAGGATTGGGACTTGGGTATTTAAAGCTCAAGGGGGATTATCAGATCACAGATGTGACACATCCCGATTACAGTAAGAAAAAACAAGTAAGCATGGATGAAGTAGGGCTTGCGGTCGGTGTCTACCTGGAAGCAAATAAAGGAAATCATGTTATCTCGGTTTACAACTTTAGTCCTGTTACCCAAAGTGGTACCTCACAATTGGAAGAATATAATTTTTTCTTATCTTATAAGTATCGCGTTAATATTGATAGCCTACTTTACCCCTGAACTGCCACAGTCAGACTGGGCACTTCATCAAGCGATATTTTGCTGTTCAGTGTCAACTGGGTTTAAGCACTCTGTCTTTTCGTCAGATTATAATCAACCGTAATGTACTCAAAGGCCGTTTACCTTGTCTCATATCTGAGCGGTTCGTATTGGATCGCTTCAACTTTGATCGAATGGAAGAAACTCTCAACATTAGCTGAACAGCTTGTTTTTTTCTGCTGAGATGTTGTTATTTGGAATATGGAATAGTCTGAGTATGAAAGTTCTCTTTATGCTCATGGTTCGGAGAGCTTTAAGCAATTTAATGAAGAACTGGGGGAGAAGAGTTTTCGTGAATGATTGAAATGGTTTTTTGAATACTCGGTGCGAGAATCCAAAAGTTCACGATAGTTCCATCAACAATTGTTCAGGATTTTCACGGTACTAAAGTACGCTTCATTACACGCTCTCAAGTGAGTGAGTTTGTTGCGGAAACAACATGCTAACAAACTTGTTTAAGAGCGATTCGCAATGTGTAGCATTTTTCGTTTGCTTTGGCTGTAGTGTGTACGGCACAGTATTTTAGGTTAGTGGTCTGCATTACTCACCACTTAACACGGCGTTATAAACCCGAATGCTCCACGTTTAGTAGACACTTTACTAAGTTAGATCTAGGGTCTACTTGAGAGGTGATTTACGGCTAAACAAATCGCAGCGCTCTTCTTTTCAACAAATATACACAGGGGTAGGTTTTCATTATTGATCCACATACAAACTGTCCAAATTCCTATTAACAGGTGTGATAATAGTAGAAACTTAACCAACGAAGAATGTATGGTCGTCCACTCATCGGTTGAACTGCTATAATTTCCTTTAAAATCAGACAAATAAAGTCTAGTTTAATACTCGATTCTTGTGCTCATATGTTGGATAGACTATCGCTAAGTAGCGCATGATGGTACACCAATTACTAGCTCTATTGACTTCTGCAATTCATTCTTTGCCTTTAAGTCAATAAGGTTCGTGTTGACTTGTTTATGCCTCTTTCAAAGTTAAAAACAGGCTTTATTGTTGTATCGAATATCTGTTTGCAATAATTACTCTAATGATACCATAGATTTTAATCTGACGTACCATTTTTCACTATGATTTTTCCGTTAAGTAATTGATTTAATACATAATAAAATTTATATCAAGAAATGCATATCTATTATGTACACATAGTGTATAGTATCCGAAGCTCAAACAGTGAGCTATTGATAATACATTTAGTTCAAGATCTTCTCAGTTTTTATTCGATTAAGTTCGTCATATCTATCCTGCGATACCTTTTTCTTCATTCCTTATTTAGTAGCTTTCTTTTTTATTAATTCAATGTATCGAGATATATTATGTCAAATAAAACAACTGGATCAGTAAAATGGTTTAATGAAACTAAAGGTTTTGGATTCATCACTCCAGATAACGGTGGTGCTGACCTTTTTGTTCATTTCAGATCAATTTCTGACGAAGGTTTCAAAACATTATCTGAAGGCCAAAAGGTTTCTTTTAATGTTGAACAAGGTAACAAAGGCCCACAAGCTGACAACGTTACTTTAGTATAAGAGTTATTTAAAAGATCTCTTCGTTAGTCGAGGTCTTTTTTGTTTAATTTTAATAATCAGCCCGATGACTCTAAAAACTAATCTAAAATAATATTGGTATTTCTTGGTCTGCTACCAGAAAATAGGTAAACAATGATGTACTAAAAATCCATGCTCTTACTAGGTTAAATACCAGCTTCTTTGACCTCTATTTTCATTTTTTGAACTTGAAAATCAAAGATTCATACGTGAGGTTTTGGAGGCATTTTCGTACTCATATCAAAGAAGGAGGATATCCTTTGAAAAAACCATCGATTAAGAGTAACTCAAGAATGATGAAAAATAAAAGCTCTAGTACAAATGATAATTATAATAGTATTCATAAAATTAGAAAAAAAATTGAAGATATATTGTTAGAACGAGAAGAAAAGAAACTTTGGGATTTATAAGGTAAGTAGTTATATGAGAAAACCAGTAAGAAAGAAATCGATCAAAAAAACGCAGAAAAACAACTTCGAAGAACGATTTTCTATGATGGTAAAAGAATACCAAGAAGCTAAAGAAACGCTAGAATCTATGGAAGAAGGTTCAAAAGAATATATGGTTCAAAATAAGTTATGCGATAAATTATTTTCAAATGCTGAACGATACATTAATAAAAACTAACCATTTGAAATAGTTTCTTCTACTCTATATCAAATTTACCCAAACTTTTTCTAATAATAATTACGATCTATCTTACCTCATTTGGTATCGTGTCTTCAGTGTTACATTGTGTTGAACATAGAGTTGGCTTTGTTACTAATTTATAAAGAAGGGTTGTTGCCTCATCAGTGCAGGTTACTTAATCGGCGGGGTCTACCACGTTTGTCTTGCTTCCAGTTAGTTATTTAATAACCGGAGGTTAATGAGTGTAGTCGATCACAGCGTAGCTTCTTGATTGAGATCCATCAATTTAAATAACAAAGTCTTGCGATACTTACAATAATTAATAATGTGCTAATTTAACTAGTGCCGTTACTCACTTTTGTCTATTTTATGCTGACCTATGTAGTATCATCGTCTCTTTCATAGTCAGCATGGATAAGGTGCGAAATTTAGTTAACCATCAAAATAGGATTATATATGAGTAAGCTATCCAAACCGATACAAAAGCAGAAAAAACCTGTTCTTAATCCGAAAGGAAAAAGGGCTAAGGAACAAAAGAAGTGGGATAAGGAATGGTGATTGTGAGTTCAAGAAACCTTTCTGAACTTATAAATACGACACTCCTCATACATTCTGAAAAACTGAGTAACTTGGACAGAGATATGCTTTCAGGTTTACTCGATCAACTTAACCGTAAACAGGCTTTGACAGACAAACAAATTAAACTGTGTCAAAGGCTAATACGAAAAACTAATCAAGCCTGTGTATTTATTGATACATCTCAAACGAACTTTGATTGTTAGGCAATATCAGTTTTCAATGTTATCAAGCCAGCTTTCATCTAACGTTAATCGAGTTAGGACTTGATCCATTAAATCTTTGATTTCAATTTGGTCAGTCCCCTTTGGCGCATGATGCTCTGCCGAGCGTTTAGCGTTGGTTAGGTTTTTCATAAATATCGTTTCTTTATCTATCACGGTATGTTTCTCGTTGAAGTAAGTAACCAGGTAGGGTGGCATAGTGTTATTCCTTCTGTGGAGGAATGATGATATGAGGCTTTCAATATAGCATTTTTTCAGTGCTACTTCTTTGAGATAAGAAAAAGTGAGACTTTTCTAACATTTCTTATACTATCGGCTTAATAGCAACATAAAAAAGATGGCTAAATAGTTCTACTAATTATGGCAGTAGGTGACGAATATTTTCAAGGCAAGCGAGCACCTCTTGCTTATCATATGAAGTATCTGCTTTTTCACTTGTACTTTGTCTGACGACTAAATTGACGGGCAGCACCTCAGAGATTGTTCCCTCTGGTTTTTCCATTTGGCTGAGCATTAATTTAACGGCTTTACGGCCCAACTTGTCGAAGTCTTGTTTGATCGTGGTTAAAGGCGGTGAAAAATATTGACTGTCCTGAATACCATCAAACCCAATGACAGAAACCGTCTTTGGCACATTGATGCCTGCTTCAGACAGAGCGCATAAAACACCGAGTGCCATTTGATCATTGGCGACTAGCACCGCATCAAAGTCTATACCTTTTAGAACAAGGTCTTTAATCGCTTTGTGGCCACTGGCTGCTTGCCAATCACCTTCATAACAAGCAACTTCTTTGGCTCCATGTTTTTGGAGTTGTGTTTGCCACGCGTCGTAACGAATTTTAGAGGCGGTCGATTCAGATGGGCCAGAAATACACACGAAGGAATCGCGTTTTTGTTCAATCAAATGTAATACCGCTAAGTTTGCTCCTGTATGATGATCACACCTAACATGATTGACAGGGGTCCCTTCAGGAACATCAATGAATACCAATGTTAGTTGACTGAACTGCTCAATCAGACACTGTGCGATGTCTTGATTTACGGGGGCGTTGATAATAATAGCATCGACTTGTTGTGCAATAAGCTCTCGAATCGCATCGCGAAATTCATCAATAGAGTTGTTTGCTAGCACGGTTAACGCTGTCCCGTAGCCCATCTCATGCGCTTGGTTACGAATTCCGTTGGCAATCAGAGCCACACCGTGCAGAGAGATATCCAAGGAAACAATACCGATGATCCGAGACTTAGCTCGGCTCAGCATTTGTGCACCTTTGTTTGGTACATAGCCAAGCTTTTTTATCGCATCGTTGACGCGTTTTCGCGTTGCTTCCGCGACGTTATCTGCGCCATTGGTTACGCGAGATACGGTTTGAGTTGAGACCCCAGCTAACCGCGCAACATCTTTAAACGTGACTGCCACTGCATTCTCCTATCCAGATTTGCTATTCATTCTACCATATTCATTCAAATTTCCTCGTGATTAATGTCGTAAAAACATGAAAAAATGTTTTCGAAAACACAAGATCGACCACACAAAAAATACCTCTTTAACATGATTTGAGTCACATTTGTTAGGCTTTTTTGTCGTAATAAAGCTGAATGTGCGCATCATTATTTATAGATTAAATGTTTGCGAAAACAGAGAAGCAGAATGCAAAAATTTGTTCACTTAAAGTCTAAGAATCACAGCATGATCATTAAAGTGGATCGTGTTCCTGAAATCCTTCATTGGGGAGCGAAAATAGCTCAGATTGACCCTGATTTAATCCTCTCGACCGAGCGGCCTATTTCTCAGGCTCGTCTTGATGTCGACGTGCCGTTATCACTATGCCCAGAGCTTGGTAGTGGTCACTTTAATGCGCCTGGTATTGAAGGACACCGAAATGGCGATAATTGGGCGCCCGTGTTCATAACCAAATCTATTGAGCAAAATGATGGTAGTGCAACATTTATACTTCAAGACGACATCGCTGGGCTTGAGTTGGTCATTGAGCTGCACCTTGATTTCAATAGCGACGTGGTGCAAAAACGCATCTCAATAAAGAACATCGCGTCAAGCGAGTATTGTTTAGATAAGCTTTCTTCCACTTTACCATTACCTAATCATGCCAACGAATTAATGACATTTCACGGACGTTGGTGTCATGAATTTCAAACTCAACGCTTGCGCTTTGAACATGGTGGCTTTATGCAAGAAAACCGCCGTGGCCGAACCTCTCATGAAAATTTCCCTGGTCTGTTCGCTGGCACGAATGGCTTTGGCGAGCAATTGGGTCACGTATGGGGCTTTCATCTTGGTTGGAGTGGTAATCATCAACTGCGCGCTGATGTTCGTAGTGATGGTCGCCGCTTTGTTCAAGCCGGCGAGTTGTTACTCTCTGGTGAAAAGCGTTTAAAAAGTGGTGAGACATACCAGTCCCCGTGGCTTTACGCAACATACAGCAACTCGGGTTTGAACGGTATTTCACAACGATTCCATGAGTTTGTTCGCACCAATATTATCCAGTTTCCAAGCAGTAAACCCCGCCCGGTTCACTTAAACACATGGGAAGGTATCTATTTTGATCATAACCCTGAGTACATCATGCAGATGGCAACCGAAGCCGCTGAGATGGGGGTCGAGCGCTTCATTATTGATGATGGTTGGTTCGTTGGTCGTGATGGCGAACGTGCCGCGCTTGGTGACTGGTATTTGGATGAAACGAAGTACCCAAATGGTCTTGAACCAGTGATTGAGCACGTAAACAACAAAGGTATGGAATTTGGTCTTTGGGTTGAACCCGAGATGGTCAGCCAAGACTCAAATCTATATCGCCAACACCCCGATTGGGTGTTGAGTCTGCAAGGCTACCATCAGCCTTCAGGTCGTTGGCAATACGTGTTGGATTTGCAAAACAAAGATTGCTTCAACTACCTGTTTGATCGTTTGAATGACTTACTAACTCGCTACAACATTGGCTACCTAAAGTGGGATATGAACCGTGAACTGGTGCAGCCAGGTCATCAAGGTAAGCCAGCTGTACATGGTCAAACTAAAGCGCTTTATCGTCTGTTAGATGAACTTTATGCGGCACATCCTGAGGTCGAGATTGAGTCTTGTTCTTCAGGTGGTGGTCGTATTGATTTTGAAATCCTTAAACGCACTCATCGCTTCTGGGCTTCTGATTGTAACGATGCGCTAGAACGTCAAGCTATTCAGCGCGGTATGAGTTATTTCTTTCCGCCTGAAGTAATGGGTGCACACATTGGCCCTGCGGAATGTCATTCAACTAACCGTCGCCATGCCATCAATATGCGTGGAGTGACGGCGTTAAGTGGTCACATGGGCGTTGAACTCGATCCAGTAAAAGAGAGTGCTGAAGAAAAACAAGCCTTCGCCCATTATATTCAATTGCACAAACAGTATCGCGACTTGCTTCACTCTGGGCGTGCTTTCCGTATTGACCCAGCAGATCATAGCCAGAACATCTATGGTGTTGAAAACGGGAAAGAAATGCTGATTACGGTCTGCCAGTTGGCCATGCCAAATCACGCGCTACCATCTCCACTTCGGGTGAGTTGTGCGGATGAAAAGGCCAGTTACGAAATCAAGATTGTGGAAATGCCACAGACCAGTTTTCAATTGATGAAACAACGTCCGAAATGGCTAGACAAAACTCTGACTCTAAGTGGTGATAACTTAAAAGAAATTGGGGTGACACTCCCGATCCTCGATCCCGAATCAGCGCTTATTGTTCATCTTAAAAAACGTTAAACCTCTACCTGCCTCCTCTAGCGACCAGTTTCAACTTACGTTGTTCCTGATAAAACACTCCTATACTCGCTAGAGGGGCACCCTACAACCAACAAGCAAGTTGAATTGCTTAACTTGTTAAGGAAACAAAATGTCTATTACAGTATTACTTTCGTTTTTGCTGTTTACGGGCTTTGTTGTGGTGTTCACTTACAGCAAAGTTAAAAATGATAAACACACCTCTCAAGATGGTTTCTTCCTTGGAGGACGAAGTTTGACGGGCGGACTGATTGCCAGCTCGCTAATTCTTACCAATTTGAGTGCAACCAGTTTTGTCGGTATGAGTGCTCAAGCCTACACCCACAATATGAGTGTGATGGGGTGGGAAGTTGCCTCTGGCGTTACTCTGGTTGTCATTGCGCTGCTGCTTGTACCGCGTTACCTCAAGCAAGGTATCACCACCATTCCAGATTTCTTAGAAAGCCGTTATGACATGTCGGTGAAGAAGTTCGTTACTTTGTTGTTCTTGTGTCAATACGTCATCAACATTCTTCCTACTACTCTTTACGCTGGCGCAGTGGTACTAGGCGAAATCTTCGATGTACAAGGTTTATTGGGTATTTCTGAATTTAGCTCCATCGCACTGATCTCTGCCACGATAGGTTTGTTAGGTTTCTTTTACGCTATTTATGGTGGTCTAAAAGCTGTCGTTATTGCTGATACCTTCAATGGTGTAGGATTGATTCTTGGTGGCCTAATGATCCCTGTATTTGGCCTGATGGCATTAGGCGGCGGTAACTTTATAGAAGGTTTGGACGTGTTGCTCACTGCCGCACCAGAGAAGCTGCAATCCGTAGGTAAAGAAACGGATCCACTGCCATTTTCTACTCTGTTCACGGGCCTATTATTGGTGAACTTGTATTATTGGGGCACCGACCAATCCATCATTCAGCGTGCGCTTGGCGCAAAGAACCTGAAAGAAGGTCAAAAGGGTGTCATTCTCGCAGGTGCAATTAAGGTTATCTCTCCATTATTCCTTATCATTCCCGGCATCATTGCCTTCCACATGTTTGGCTCTGATGCAGGTAATCCCGACACAATGTATACGCGCTTAGTGAATGAAGTGTTACCCAAGCCTCTTGTTGGCTTCTTTGTTGCGGTTATGTTTGGTGCCATATTAAGTACGTTTAATGGTGTGTTAAACAGTTCTACGACACTATTTGCATTGAACGTTTATAAGCCATTATTTGGTAAAGATAAGTCCGATGAAGAGTTAGTCGGTAAGGGGCGCCTATTCGGAGTCATCATTGCCATTATCTCTGTTTGTATTGCACCGTTTATCCTATATGCACCAGAAGGTTTATTCCAATATTTACAAATGGTTGCTGGCTTTTTCAGTGTGCCTATCTTCACCATTGTGTTCGTTGGTTACATTTCAAAACGTGTACCAGCTATTGCAGCCAAAGTTGCACTAACGATTTTTGTGAGCTCCTATGCTGCGATGCAATTGATCTTTGACACCCCAATCCACTTCTTACATCAATTAGCGATTTTATTTGTAGTTTGTACTTTACTGATGTTTGCGATTGGTCATTTTATGCCACGTGATACGGATTATGTGATGCCAGTTAATGAAAGCATCGATGTGACGCCATGGTCTTTCCGCTTTGAGGCGTCCGCAGTCATTCTCTATATGGTACTAGGTGCATATGTAATGTTTTCGGACGTAGGTTTTGTTTCAAACGACCCAACGGTCATGCAAGTGTATGGTTTTTGCGGTGTTATCTTAATGCTTGGTGTGACCTTTAACTATTTATTGAAACGTAGGAAAAGCAAACAGGTAACCAAGCTGAATGATATGTACATGCCGTAATCAAACCACACTAATTATTTAATCATTAAAAACGGACAGCAAGTAGATAGATCGGTATGCCCGAATATGCGCATGATGCGGGTATACCTGATCTAGAGATTTTTACGTTGAAAGGTGGAAAAGTATTTATGGCAGTTCTTGTCACAGGCGGAATGGGGTATATCGGTAGTCACACATGTGTGCAGATGATCAAAGCTGGTATGGAACCAATCATCGTAGACAACCTATGTAATTCCAAAATAGAGGTATTAAATCGTATAGAGGCACTAACAGGGCAGCAACCAGCTTTCTATCAAGGCGACATTCGAGATGAAGACTTTTTAGACTCAGTATTTAATAAACATGATATTCAAGCTGTGATTCATTTTGCAGGTCTAAAAGCCGTTGGCGAATCCGTTATAAAACCATTGGAGTATTACGATAATAACGTTAATGGTTCATTGGTGTTGGTGCACAGTATGCGCAAAGCGGGTGTAAAAAGCATTGTATTTAGCTCATCTGCAACGGTTTATGGTGATCCTAAGGTTGTGCCTATTACGGAAGAGTCACCAACAGGTGCAACCACTAACCCTTATGGTCGCAGTAAATACATGGTGGAAGAGTGTTTGAGTGACCTGTTTCAAGCTGAACAGGATTGGAGTGTGACTTTGTTACGTTACTTCAACCCCGTTGGTGCACACCCGTCGGGCACCATGGGCGAAGATCCACAGGGGATCCCAAACAATTTAATGCCGTTCATCGCTCAAGTCGCGGTTGGTCGTCGAGAAAAATTGTCGGTATTCGGTAGCGACTACTCCACACCGGATGGCACTGGTGTTCGTGACTACATCCACGTAATGGATTTGGCTGACGGCCATATCGCAGCCCTGAAATCGGTCGGCGAAAAGGCCGGCTTGCACGTGTACAACTTAGGCACGGGCAAAGGTTCGAGCGTACTTGAAATGGTCGAAGCGTTCTCAACGGCATGTGGTCATCCAATCCCTTACGAGCTTTGTCCTCGTCGCCCTGGAGACATTGCAGAATGTTGGGCCAGTACGGAAAAAGCACAAAGAGAGCTCGGTTGGAAAGCTACCCGCAGCATTGCTGAAATGACGGCAGATACGTGGAATTGGCAATCGAGTAATCCTGACGGGTATTAATGTACTCGAAACTTCTTTTAAACAAATTGATGAGTTTGGTGTGTGCCAAATCGAAGACAGACTAAAAAAGATGAGCAAGTAATATGTCAAATGTTGAATTCAATCCAATAGATCACCCACATCGCCGTTACAATCCATTAACCGGGCAGTGGGTTTTGGTCTCTCCTCATCGTGCTAAACGTCCTTGGAGTGGGGCTGATGAGAAACCAGAGATTAACGAACAACCAAGCTACGATGAGAAGTGCTTCCTTTGTCCAACTAATGCGCGTATTTCAGGGGATGTTAACCCAGATTACCAAGGTACATACGTATTCCAAAATGATTTTGCAGCATTGGTGGTGGACTCACCAGATGCACCTAAGTCAGATAATCCGCTATTCAAATCTCAGGGTGTGCGTGGTTTGAGCCGCGTCATCTGTTTCTCGCCTGATCACAGCAAAACCTTACCGGAATTGCCAGTTGATAAAATTCGCGGCGTGATTGATACATGGAATGATCAAATCGAAGAGTTAGGCAAAGACTACATTTGGGTTCAAGCATTCGAAAATAAAGGCGAAACCATGGGTTGTTCTCAGCCTCACCCACACGGTCAAATCTGGGCGAACAGCTTCTTACCAAACGAAATTGAGCGCAAAGAGCGCAACTTAAAAGCGTATTACCAAGAACATGGCAGCAACTTGCTGGTGGACTACGTGCAAGCTGAACTTAAAGACGGTTCACGTACAGTGGTTGAAACTGAATATTGGATTGCCGTTGTACCGTACTGGGCTGCATGGCCGTTCGAAACCATGCTTCTTCCGAAAGTACACATACGCCGCATGAGTGAGCTAACCGATGAACAACGTGATGACCTTGCAGTTGCTATCAAAAAGCTGACGAGTCGCTACGACAATTTATTCCAATGTTCTTTTCCTTACTCGATGGGTTGGCACTATGCACCATTCTTTGAAGAAGGCACCGATATCAACCATTGGCAATTACATGCGCTGTTCTACCCACCATTACTTCGTAGTGCCACGGTTCGCAAGTTCATGGTGGGTTATGAAATGCTCGCAGAAAATCAACGAGACCTAACAGCGGAGCAGGCTGCACAACGTTTACGCGATTTAAGTGATGTGCATTATAAAGAGTCATAAACTCTCGAGAACTATTGATAGCGAACAAAATGGGGAGTACCACCTTGCGATGAAACATGAGGCTCAAAGTACTTCCCCAACACCAAATTTATATCTTAAGAGAACGCCACCTATGTCTGATTTAATCCAAAATGTTGAAAGCTCTTTTGAAGAATTGCTGGGCTATGCACCGAGCCATATTATTCAAGCTCCTGGCCGTGTAAACCTCATTGGTGAGCATACTGACTACAACGATGGTTTTGTGCTGCCATGCGCAATCAATTACCAAACGATAGTCGCTGCTGCGAAACGTGAAGACACTCTAGTACGTGTGGTATCCGTGGATTATGGTAATGCAATTGATGAGTTCGATATCAGTCAAGAGATTGTATTCCAATCTAACCAAATGTGGGCGAACTATATTCGCGGGGTAGTCAAAAGTCTTCTTTCTCGCGGTTACCAATTTACTGGAGCGGATATTGCGGTTAGTGGTAATGTTCCGCAAGGAGCAGGTTTAAGCTCATCGGCTGCATTGGAAGTGGTGATAGGGCAAACGTTTAAAGTACTGTTTAATCTGGAAATCAGCCAAGCAGAAATAGCCCTAAATGGTCAGCAAGCAGAGAACGAATTCGTTGGCTGTAACTGCGGTATCATGGACCAAATGATTTCGGCAGAAGGTCGTGAAAACCACGCCATATTATTGGATTGTCGTAGTTTAGAAACCGAGGCGGTCCCGATGCCAGAGGACATCGCGGTTGTGATAATCAACTCGAACAAAAAACGTGGCTTGGTAGACAGCGAATACAACACGCGCCGTAAGCAGTGTGAAGAAGCGGCACGCACCTTTGGTGTGGCAGCGTTACGTGATGTTACCATTGAGCAGTTTGACGAAAAAGTGTCTGAGCTGGATGACATGGTTGCGAAGCGAGCTCGCCACGTGATCACAGAAAATGACCGCACTGTTAAAGCGGCGCAAGCACTTCGTGCGCACGACATAAAGCGTATGGGCGAACTCATGGCGGAGTCACATGCGTCAATGCGTGATGACTTTGAAATCACAGTTAAAGAAATCGATACTTTAGTTGAAATTGTGAAAGATACGATTGGTGACCAAGGTGGTGTGCGAATGACTGGCGGTGGTTTTGGTGGTTGTGTTGTTGCTCTGGTTCCTATGCATTTAGTCGAAAATCTAAAACTCGCCGTTAAAAATAAATACGAATCTGCAACTGGCCTTAAGGAGGATATATACGTCTGTAGAGCAACCGATGGCGCTGGAGTCCTTAAAGGAAAATAAGCTACAGGGCTGTTCATCTTATTTGTATGCTCGCTCAAAAGCATATGGAATATGCTGACATAGCAGAAAGGAGACGAGTCAAGTAACTGAAATTGGACTTAGCTGATTTTTTAGTTAGTCGTTTTTATTTTTACTCTGTTGTTTCTTAACCTTACATTTTCAAATGGCCTCAGGTGCTCCTAGAGGCCTTTTTTCTGAGCTTTAGGCTCGTATACTTTGATGCTCTCAAGGCTTTAATATCCATAAAAATAATCAATCCTAATGGATATCTCTTGACCAGATTTTGAAGATAGCCATATAAGGATATTTAATAACATAAAATTATAAAAGTATCTCATAGCCGAAGGTGTACCAATGTATAAGTCTTATGGCATCTCGAGTTATCTTTTAGCATAACAACAATAAGACTTGATCTTAACGCCTTTGTGACCAGGACTGAAGGCTGTTGCGGTATTGACACAGGAGCGATGTAACCGCTTGGTTTTATCCTTGGTGATGGACTCTTTTATGGCGGTTAAACTCACGGCTTATTTTCTTGCCCTATGAACTAAATAGGACTGCGTCTACTTATTTCCTTTCCCAACTCATTACAGAGTGGTGCGTTGTGCTGATGGCGGAAACTCATACGTAGTCTTTGTCATTAAGACATCTGCACAGCAATTCTTCTACTCATATGAATTTTCTTCATATTAAGAGTGAGAAAATATAACTTTCACTTACATCATATTGTGATTGAATTGCCATATGGATTTTAGCAGTATGGAAGTCTAAATGATGAATCTTACAATATTGGATGGGGGCATGGGGCGCGAGCTAAAACGCATAGGCGCACCGTTTTCTCAACCTCACTGGAGTGCCCAAGCACTTATCGAATCCCCACAACATGTTACGCAAGCGCATCAGGGTTTTATTGATGCAGGAGCACAAATCATTACCGTCAACAGCTATGCCTGTGTTCCGTTTCATCTAGGTGAAGATTTGTATGCCGAGCAGGGACGCGAGCTGGCAGAGAAAGCCGCGAAAATTGCTCGTGATGTCGTGACCGTGTCACAAAAAGAAGTGCTTGTTGCCGGAGCGATACCTCCTGCCTTTGGTTCTTATAGACCTGATTTATTTGAAGAAAAGCGTGCTTACGACATCAATGTGACTCTATTTGAAGCGCAAGAGCCACATGTAGACATTTGGTTGGCGGAAACCGTTGCAAGCCTTGGTGAAGCGCGAGTGATCAGCAAAGTTCTGTCTAAAAGCGACAAGCCAGTTTACATCTCGTTCACGTTAGAAGATGAAGTCAGCGAAGTCTCGCATCTGCGCTCTGGTGAGCTTGTCACTGACGCCGTTGAGGCGCTTCTTGATACTAATGCGACCGGTATTTTTTTCAATTGCTCAATTCCTGAAGTGATTGAACAAGCGATCAAAGATGTGAATCAAGTGCTGAGACGAACAGGGAAAACGTTAACTATTGGTGTCTACGCAAACAGCTTTGCACCAATTAAAGCGAATCACCAAGCGAATGAGTCATACCAAGGGCTTAGAAACTTCTCTCCAACAGAATATCTAGAATACGCTAAAAAGTGGTATCGTTTAGGGGCGAGTATCATTGGTGGCTGTTGTGGCATTGAGCCTAGTCATATTGAAGAACTCACAGCATGGAGAGACAGCCTTGAAGAATCTTAATCTCGGACTCACCATTCCTGCGATTGGCACTGTCCTGCTCATTTTACTTGTCTCTTCGATGTTCCCTGAGCAGTCTCAAGCTATGGCGAACAACGCAATGACGTTTGTGACTGATTGGTTTGGCTGGTTGGTGCAAATCTGCAGTCTTACTCTTGTTGGCTTTCTACTGTGGTTAGCGTTTTCCAAGTACGGTGACATTCGATTAGGGGAAGGAAAGCCTGAGTATTCGAACTTCTCTTTTGGCGGTATGATCTTTACGGCTGGTGTTGGTGCATCGCTCATTTATTGGGGGATTGGAGAACCGATGTACTACCTGCAATCTCCACCGCTATTTGCCGAAGCGAACAGCTACACTGCAGCGGCGTGGTCAGTCACTTATTCAATGTTCCACTGGGGAATTACAGGGTGGGCGATCTACTGTTTCCCTGCGATTCCTTTTGCTTACGCTTTCTATGTACAAAAACGCCGTACATTGAAGCTCTCCACACTGTGTGAACCCGTATTGGGTAAGAATCCAATCGTGGGCAAATGCGTCGACCTTTTGGCCATCTTCGGAACACTCGCGGCCTTTGCTAGTTCATTAGCGTTAACCGTTACTCTGCTTAGTACAGGAGCAGCAGAGTTATTTGGGATAGATAATAATTTGTTGCTTCAAGGCTGCATCATTTTCTTGTTCGTATTGGTTTTATTCGCAGTGACGCTGGTGGGCTTCAACAAAGGCATCAGTAATGTATCCGATTACACGGTCATCACTGCGATTATCTTTGCCTTATTTGTGCTGTTTTCATCAAATGCACAATTTGTGCTGAACAACGTGACGGATTCACTCGGTGTCATGCTCGATAGTTTCTTCCGCATGTCTCTTTGGACAGACCCGGTGCAAAAGAGTGGTTTCCCTCAAGCATGGACTCAATATTATTGGTTCTGGTACTACGCGTACCTAATCATGATGGGGTTGTTTATTACGCGCATATCGAGAGGCCGCACTATCCGTGAAGTCATCTTGTATACCATCTCTATGGGCGCTCTGGGATGCGCATTCTTTATCTCAATCTTTGGGGGCTATGCGGTTTGGGCGCAGTTATTAGGTGGTTATCCCGTTCAAGAGTGGATGAGCAATGGTGGATTGACGTTTGCCGTCGTCTCGTTGATCAAAACCTTGCCAGCGAACAATGTGGTTCTTGCGGTCTTTTTGGTGATTCAGTTCTTCTTGATGTTGACTACGATGTCGAGCGCTAGCGTGGCCACCTCGATGCTGACGACGAATCAGCTGTCCCTAAACGGAGACCCAGATAACAAGGTCAAATTGATGTGGGCAGGGGCGATCGCACTTATCAGCTTTAGCGTATTCCTCACGGGTGGTGGTATCAATACCATTAAATCCTTGTGCGTGGTCGCGGGACTACCGATGATGTTTATCTACGGAATTTTGGTTAAACAACTCATGATGGAACTGAAAGGTAAGGCAGCTTCGCAAGCAGAGTCGGAAGCCTCTGTGGAAGCACAAGAACTGATTGCTTAACCTTAAATAACAAACCCTCTTCATGTTTAAATTTGAAGCGTGTTACCTTTTTCTTCGTAGAGAAATCTCAATAATGCTTATAAGATTGTGCCTGAATTTCATTACGTTAGTGAATGGGTAAAGTTAGTTAAGTTTTATTTATCTACTACTTCATGTTATTGCCTTGAAGGTTGATGAGGTATCTAAGGGTGTTATAACGCAGAATCGACTTCTTTCTCATAACGGTTAGTTGAACTACTATTTGTACATTATTTTGTACCAGATGGAGTTCAGTATGAGTCGTATTCATTTCGATCAAGACATTCAACCGTTGTCTGAGTTTCGCGCAGGTGTAGCTTCTTACATCAAACAAATCAATGAGACTCGCCGTCCATTGGTAATTACACAACGTGGCAAAGGTGTTGCTGTTGTTCTTGATGTTGCAGAGTATGAAGCAATGCAAGAAGAAAATCGAATTGCTGGAAGAAATGTGTACAGCGGAAGCTCAGTTAGCTTCAGGTCTTGGCGTTTCCAAAGATGATGCGCGTGCTCAAGTTTTGGGGCGCATTAAAAAATGAAAGTAATTTGGTCTCCATTAGCGCTTCAAAAGTTAGGCGATACAGCGGAGTTCATTTCTTTGGATAACCCATCTGCAGCAGAAAAGTGGGTCAACGAAGTTTTGATAAAAGTGAACTACTTGGCAGTATGCCTGAAGTGGGGCGCTTTGTTCCTGAAATGTCTCATACGAATTATCGTGAAATTATCTTTGGTCACTATCGTATTATCCACAGCTTAAGTCATGAAATCCGCGTACTAACAGTTCGTAATTGTCGTCAAATGCTGTCGGAATATGATGTGTAAAACTGCGTTTTAACAAAGCATTTAAGAGTGATTCCCAACGCTTGGCATTTTTAGTTTGGATCAAGTTTAGTGTTTACTGCGTCCAAGTTAAGTGTCGTGGTTGCGTGGCTCACCACTTAGCGCGGCGTTATATGCCCGTAATAAGAAAATCGATAGCAGAGATGATCTCGTCTCTAAAAGTGCTTAGATTGCTTACAGGCTCTCTTAGAATTTTGGTTGGTACACTTGCCATTTGATGCGTCAGAATTACGAAGTCACCTTCATCAATATGGATTACGGGACATAGATGACTAGGTGCTTTTTTCTCTAACAACTCAGTAGGCGTCAACGGAATAACTAACCGAGTGTTCAATGTATCCAGCAATCCACTTTGAACGTCAACAAAGTATGGGTATGCGGTTGCTGTGTTTTTATCGTTGTTTTTGTATAGCGAGAATTGTGACATTAGAATACTCGGTAAGAATCAGAAAATAGTCCATGATTTTCAGTTAGCTCGTTACAAGCATTAATGCCCTCAGCATTTTGCTTTAACCATTCAGCCTTAAGGCGTTGACGTACTTCTTTTTCAAGTGCCTTTTCCATTGTTGCCGAAAGGTTTATATTTAACCGTTTAGCCTCCGCAAGTAACTCACTGTTTAAGCTTAAGTTTGTAGCTTTCTTTGGTGCTTGCGTACTATATGCATTTCTCATAATAGTAACCTGTGCGTATTGTGTGTGCGCATAAATTATAGGCGCACACACAAGCATATAACAAGCATTTCGGACTGCTCACTCCATAAAGGCTCAATTAATCAGGTCTTTTTGTTTACATATTGTAAACTTGGTGTGAGTGTCCTATAGTGTTTACATGATGTAAACAAGAGTTAGGAAATGCACATAATTAAACGAGAGCCTTTTGAAACGGCAAAGCGACTATATCCGCAATGTGCCGAGGCACTAGACTCAACTTTCAAAACGCTAAAAGCAACAAAAGCAAAAAGACCAGAACAACTCAAACAACTTTTTCCGTCATTGGATAACTTTAAATACGTAGACAAGTGGTATGTCATCGACATTGGCGGCGGTTCATTAAGGTTAATCGCCTTTATCGAATTTACAGGTGGGAAATGCTTCGTTAAATACATCGTTACCCACGCAGAATACGACAAGATAGCAGACCAACAAAAAGGGGGTAAGCATGAACATTCAAGCTCTAAAAACCCTATCAAATGAAATTCACACAGCGATGCCTTGGTTACAAGGCATCCGTGACCATGAGCAATATCTAGAGCTTATGGAACTCATGGATACGCTAGTAGAAGACTACGAGGAAAACCATGTCTTGATTGACTTGCTATTCCCTGTACTTGAACGCTACGAGGAAGAATCAGAACACTTCCAAGAGTTTAACGCGCACATTGATAGCCTAGATACTGGTATCGCCACTCTTCGCGTTCTCATCGACCAATACCGTCTAACTCTAAGTGATTTACCTGAGATTGGTGGCAAGTCGCTAGTATCGCTAATCCTAAGCGGTAAACGCCAACTAACCGTTGGACACATTAAAGCGCTATCGGAACGTTTCGGCGTACCAAAGCATATGTTTATTTAGCAGAACACCACCAGCAAGGACACATCATGAATAAAGGCATCGACTTAGACCGCATCCTAACTACCATGAAGAGAATGAGCCCGGAAAAGCTAGAGAAAACCTTTGAAGATTTTGAACTGGTTAAGGCGAGAGCAGCCGCCAAGGAAGCCGACGAACAGGCAAAAGAATCTGGTATCGAGCGCATCACGTTGTTCTTTGTTGGTGGTCAAACTGCCCTACTGGCTAAGCCAAACTCTATGACGCAAGCTTGGCTATTTAATCTGTACGGCAATGGCACGATCACCATTCCAGAGGAAGCTATGGTTAACTTTGAGGTAAGAAGTCATTTTGGCGAACTGCATCGCTTTTCTATGGAGTATAACGAGCTGACTTACTGGAACGACTTGATTGATAGCAAGATGGCCCAAGAGCTTGCAGAGTTTCTTGAGTTACCAATGGTGTGAGTAGAATAAAGTTTCGTTACTAAGTAATAAGGACTCATAACGATTAAAATATCACACCAAAAAGGCAGCGATCATGTCGATACACTGCCTTTTCCAAAACATTTATGCTCTATTGTTGGTTAGCACTGGCGCTAATTAACTTCATTTAGATAAGAGTTTTCCTTACCTATATAGCTATCCGTCATTTTGCAATCTAATACCCAGCGCCTTTCATTAACCTATTGATTACCAATTGAACTGTAATTGGAAAGATTGCATGATATGAGTATGAAAGACAGCTAAAACCCGTATAGAAAGCGTTAGTTGCTACGAGGATAAAATGAAGAAAAATAGTGGCATTTCAAAGTACAAATTGAATAAACTGGCGACGGAGTCACTAAGAAATGTTGTGAGGTTACACTTTGATTCAGTGCTTCTTTACGACAATGGGTCATTCCCATCTGCATTTCAGTTATCTGTCTTAGCGATTGAAGAACTATCGAAAGCTAACTGGATTGACCATTATATATGGAGCAGTGAAACTAACTCTGGTTATCCTGATGCGGAAAGTGAGCATGAGTGGCTCAAATTATTATATCTGCACCCTAAGAAGCAGTGGAACTTTGTAGCACGAGACCCACAGTTCTTTTCTCCAAATTTCATTGAGCTAATCAAAACTAGAAAACTTGAAGAGAAAAAACAAAACTCGATTTACGTCGGTTTGAAACGACTAAAAGGAAAAATCGACGTAGAAAGCCGAGTCTCAACTCCATGGAAGATCAAACAAGATGATGCCAAGCAAGTCATCTCAATGGTAAACGCAGAGTTGTTAAGGTATTGCCAACGGATTGAAAGTGATGAGTTTTACTTCGAGGGTGCTCGTGAAATGGACGAAGTGCTAAATTATCAAATTTACTCACAATTATTAGCCTGGCCGCATAAAAGTGGCTTAATGAATGATAGTTGGGTTAGTAAAAATCAGAAACGCAACTAACAAAGCATTTAAGAGTGATTCGCAACGCGTGGCATTTTTACTATGCGTTGGTTTTGGTGTTTTAGGTGGTATGCGGCGGCATTTGTATTGCGTTGCTCACACCTTAACAGGGCGTTAGCAATCAGGAGGAAAATGTGGGATACCATTCAGAATTAATGATTTCAATGTGGGAGTCACCACAACTCAGTGGGCTTGACAAAAATGTATGTGCTGACTGTGTTGTAGATGAATCGTTGGCTAGTATAGTCACGGCTAATTTAAGCTCAAATTCATGTTCCTATTGCGGTGAAGAAAATGAAGAAGGTGAATTAATTGCTGCTCCATATGATTTGATCATGGAGCGCGTGTATGAATCAATATTCCAATATTACGCAGATGCACAAGATGTGGACATGCCATGGGTTGAAAAAGAGTGGTTAATGTCAGAAACCAATATATGGGATGTTATGGGAGAATTTGATCCAGGCTGGAGTGGTGAGCTTTGTGAGGACTTGATTGACAGCTCTGATGCAAGCCTTTATCTGGTTGAACATGTCAAAAATGACTGGTCTGTTGATAGTCCCTCATCTGCATTATCATATGGTTGGTCGGCATTTAAGGACCAAGTGTTATATAAGACACGGTATTTATTTTTGTCTGAACCAGAAGATGAATTTTCCTCCGGTAGACCTGATTACATTCCAATTTCAAGTATGCTTGATGCTCTCGGAGCTCTTTGTAATACAGAAGAACTTGTTACTACGATTCCTGCTGAAACCGAATTCTATCGCGTTAGAGTGAACCAACAAGATGAAGAGTTTACGGACTTTTCTGATATTGGCGTACCCCCTGAAGGAAAAGCTAGCGCTGGTCGGATGAATCCAGCCGGTATTTCATATTTTTATGTCGCCTATGATCAGGAGACCGCTGAAAAAGAAGTTATTACAGACGCAACAGAATGGTCAATCGCAAAGTTTAAATTGCTGAAGGACATCAAGGTAATCGATTTTGTCGATCTACCAAAAACACCAAGTGTTTTTGAACCTGAAAAGTATGATGCTAGGCAGAATTTATCGTTCCTCCGCGCGTTTGTGAAAGAGTTAACTTTGCCAGTATCAAAAGATGGTCGAGAGCATGTTGAATATGTGCCAACCCAAATCATATCTGAATATTTTAGATTTAGATTCAAAACAAAAGATGACCAACCTATTTTGGGGTTGCGTTACCGAAGCGTGAAGAATCCAGAGGGGATAAATATAGCAGTGTTTGACTCAAATAATGAGTCACTGAACAAGTGGTTTGAGCTGCTGTCTATCGAAAAAAATTGCTAACAAACTGTTTAAGAGTGATTCGCAACGCGTGGCATTTTTACTATGCGTTGGTTTTAGTGTTTAAGGTGGTATGCGGTAGCATCGGTATTGCGTTGCTCACACCTTAACAGGGCGTTATACGATTAAGGAGAAAAATGAAGCCTGATTTACACGGAAGTAGGGTTGTTTTGAGGTCAATTCAAATGGATGATTCTGATGACTTGTTTGAAATTTATGGTGATATTCAAACAATAGAATTTGCCTCAGATCCGGTTTTTCCATCGAAAGATACGATATTTCAGATGTTGGAAAGCGTCGTCCAATTAGAAAAGTTGGGTGAATCGTTGGAATGGGCAGTTTTAGAGCAATCGACCAACAAAGTTATCGGAACTTGTGGTTTACATAGTTTTAGTGATTGTGGTCATTCATGTGAGGTTGGATGCTTACTTAATTCATCATATTGGCGACAAGGCTATATGTCGGAAGCCCTCAGTTTGTTATTTTCTCACGCAAAATCTTTGGGTATTGAAATATTGTATGCAGACATTGATAAAGGTAACTTTCGGTCTAAAGCTCTGTTTGAAAAATTAGGTTTCAAAGCCCAAAATGGTCAGTTTCAGCGCTCGTTGTGAGAAATCGTATAACAAATTGTTCAAGAGGGATTCGCAACGCGTGGCATTTTCACTATGCGTTGATTTTAGTGATTAAGGCGTTATGCGGCGGCATCAGTATTGCGTTGCTCACCCCTTAACAAGGCGTTATAAGAAATAGGATAATTTCGTGGGTGATTCAGTTTCAACAGAGCTAGCTTACAATTACGCGAAGATGGCACTTGATCAAGAGCTAAAACGCTTTGATTCATTAGATAGTAAAGCTAATAAATTTCTTGGCTTAATATCGGTTGTCCTTGGGGTTCTAGTGAGTGTAATCGGATGGGGTTTTGAAAAGTTTTTCCCTCCAGTAACAAGCCTGCAATGTCTGATAGTTTTTTTATTGTTTTTGATTATCCTTAACTTATCCCTTGCATGGCACTATTTGTTTAAGTCGATAAAAATATCTGACTTTCCTACTTTGAGGCTTGACCAAAATGTTTCCTCACAGCTTTGTACCTTCGAGGAAGAAAATATCAGAACGATAATTATCTCTTATCAACAACTACTCGAAGTACACAAAAATGTAATGCTACTCAAGGAAAAGTATGTTGAAAAAGCATATAAAAATATTTCATATGGGGCAGGAATTACACTAATTGCTCTATTCTTTATCATGGTATCTCAACTCTAATTGGAAAGTACAAATGGCAAATGACAACAAGCAACAAGAACAACGCCCAGAACCTTCAAAGCAAGACAACGGTACTGGTTTTGGTGTGGATTGGTCGAAGAAATCTGAAGATGATAAAACATCAGAAAAACGTGGCTAATTTCTTATAACAAAGCATTTAAGAGTGATTCGCAACGCTTGGCAGTTTCGCTTCGCTCAAGTATAGCCAAGCGTCGCTCACACCTTAATGCGGCGTTATAACGCAATGGAGAGATAAGCGAGTTGTTCAAGTTTTTTGAAAGTGATCGTTACATTATGTGGGTATGTGTAGTTGCCATATTTTTGAGTGGCTCTGCATTCTCTTTAGTTTTCTTAGGCACTGATTTATTGGCAGTGTTAGGTGCATTGGCGAATGTCGCAACTATCTTTGGTACATTGTTTGCGGTAACAGCATTTCTGCGTTGGAAACGAGATCGGCATGCCAACGAGATGCATGATCAACTTATGGAGTTAGCAAAAGCAGTAAGTAATAGCAATGGGCTACTTTATCTAATTCCCATTTCACTTAATCAGAAAAGTAGGGAACGGTTCTCTGGGGCTGCACGTCAGATATTAGATACTTATTATCAACTGTCTTCATTTGAACGAAGCTTGTTCCTTTACACAACAAAGCGTGAACTTACTTTTTCAAGTTTAGGTTGTCCATATACAGCAAAAACACTTGATCACTTTTCAAAACTTATCGGCTTAATTTCTATGCGAGAACAACGCGAAATTGGGGAGCAAGCCGACTATGTAGTTGAGTGGTATGATGCAGTGCTTTCAACAGATAAAGATAAACAGTTTATTGATCAACATATTAAAACATTGACTAATCAACTACCGCATTTACATACAGTTGCACACGAGCTTAAATCTATAGATGTGTCAAAAATTGCGTTATAACAAATTGTTCAAGAGTGATTCGGCACGCGTGGCATTTTTACTATGCGTTGGTTTTAGTGATTAAGGTGGTATGCGGGAGCTTCGGCATTGCGTGCTTCACCCCTTAACTGGGCGTTAGTTTGCATGGATAAACTCTCACCCCAGTTATTATTTCTAGGGTGAAAGTCGTGTTATTTCAGATGATTCTGGGGTAGCTGTGATTGACCTAAAACAGCAACGACTAAGATAAAGTCATCTTCTTTGGTGAAATAAGCTGTGTGTTTTCCAATCGGAAAATAAAAGCCATTTGGGTATATCTCGTCACAACTTCTTCCTAAACCTGGATTATCAGCTAGCATCTGAAACCCCGATAGCAAAGTGTCTTTATAGTTGCGCCACTGTAATTCAGAAAAGTTTTCAACAGTGTAGTTTTTGACCTTGCGCAAGTGAGATTGTGCTAAGTTACTTAGCTTGTATTTGTTCTTTTGCATAAGTGAGTTACAGCGAATTTAGAAAGCTTTCACCATCAACAGTGTTTCCATAGTTCAAGTCTTCTTTAGCTGACTTAAAGCAGTGTTTGAGGTACTCAACTTTCATAGCTTCTAGCTCTTCAAAGTCACGAATGGACATGACAACGACAGTATCTTTACTGTTTTTGCTGATTTTTACTGGCTCGCGTTGTGCGCTCAGAAGTAGTTCGCCGAAATTTCGTTTGGCATCATTGGCTGTTAATGTATGCATGGTCAGTTCCCAATTGAGTGTACAGTTAGATTATAATGTATCGCATGAAATGTTCAATTTAATTAAATCGTGCGATTTGTGCGAAATGCAAACTAACAAACTGTTCAAGAGGGATTCGCAACGCGTGGCATTTTTACTATGCGTTGGTTTTAGTGGTTAAGGTGGTATGCAGAGGCATCGGTATTGCGTCGCTCACCCCTTAACAGGGCGTTAGTTGCTACGAGGATAAAATGAAGAAAAATAGTGGCATTTCAAAGTACAAATTGAATAAACTGGCGACGGAGTCACTAAGAAATGTTGTGAGGTTACACTTTGATTCAGTGCTTCTTTACGACAATGGGTCATTCCCATCTGCATTTCAGTTATCTGTCTTAGCGATTGAAGAACTATCGAAAGCTAACTGGATTGACCATTATATATGGAGCAGTGAAACTAACTCTGGTTATCCTGATGCGGAAAGTGAGCATGAGTGGCTCAAATTATTATATCTGCACCCTAAGAAGCAGTGGAACTTTGTAGCACGAGACCCACAGTTCTTTTCTCCAAATTTCATTGAGCTAATCAAAACTAGAAAACTTGAAGAGAAAAAACAAAACTCGATTTACGTCGGTTTGAAACGACTAAAAGGAAAAATCGACGTAGAAAGCCGAGTCTCAACTCCATGGAAGATCAAACAAGATGATGCCAAGCAAGTCATCTCAATGGTAAACGCAGAGTTGTTAAGGTATTGCCAACGGATTGAAAGTGATGAGTTTTACTTCGAGGGTGCTCGTGAAATGGACGAAGTGCTAAATTATCAAATTTACTCACAATTATTAGCCTGGCCGCATAAAAGTGGCTTAATGAATGATAGTTGGGTTAGTAAAAATCAGAAACGCAACTAACAAAGCATTTAAGAGTGATTCGCAACGCGTGGCATTTTTACTATGCGTTGGTTTTGGTGTTTTAGGTGGTATGCGGCGGCATTTGTATTGCGTTGCTCACACCTTAACAGGGCGTTAGCTTTCTAGAGGTTGATCACATAGATACCGATGATAAATAGGTCATTATTTCTTCTGATTGTATTAATTACTTTCGTCTATTTATCAACGGAATGAGAGCAATGAATAACGTCAGTCGTTT
>NZ_JAKKCS010000016.1:0-75055 GCF_021728075.1 Vibrio sp. D54
ATGGTAGCAGAGTCCGTAGATATCTATAATCAAATGAGGCCTCATACGGCTTTACAATACAAAACGCCCGATGAAGTACATCGAGCGTTTTAGTTAAAAAGTGTCAACCCATATCAGGACGGGTCATATCACTCTTTTTTCTTCGTCGCTCTTTCTAGTGACTTGGCGAAACGTTGCTTTGTTCTGCCTCTTCTTTATCATCTATTATCTCGCGTAAAAAACTTGCAGCGTTTAGATTACTTTTATGCTCTAATACCGCGCTTACCAAGGGATGGTGTTAAACAGCTCAGCTTAGATGGAGTTATCAAGTTGACCGAATCCCTGATTGATCCCTAAATCCCTTAGGAAATGAAAGAAATGTCTAAGAATCCAAAATTTGCTATCCGCGTCACTGAAAAACGTAACGGCTGGAGCGCAGAAATCACTCGCCAAGTGACATCTCGTAAGACTGTAGTATCAAAGCGTGAAACAGGCTTTGACAGCGAAGAGAAAGCACAAGCTTGGGCTGAACAAGAACTGGCTGGATTTATCCAAAACCAAGTGGTTCGTAACGAGCGTAAAGCAGCGCAACGTCAAGAGCGTGAAGCAGAACAACTAGCGGCAAAAGTTCGTAAAGAAGAAGCCCGCAAAGCACGTGAAACCGAAGTAGACACTGACGAAGAATAAGTTTAAATCGGTGAGATGGTGACGTTACCCATCAAACAAATAGTGAAAATGCCCTGAGTTTTGTCTCAGGGCATTTTTTATTTATATCGGCTAAAAACAATCCGACGATACGGACAAGCTAAACGTGCCGTCTTCAGGGGCTGCAAATTGTTTATTGCCAGGAAGAAGGTGAGGGTTATTAGCATAAGTGCGATGTGTCGATTTGACCTTTGCAGAATGTCTCTCTGGTAAATCAAAGTGTTGTAAGCCGTCAGATAGATCGTTTGCTTCACCGTAGTCGAAATGTGTTGCGACGTCTTTGGGCTGCTTGGCGTAACGACAGTGATCCGGCTTACCATCTTCGTGCCAAGTTAAAGAGTTAGTTTTTGCATCTAGATTCAGGTTATTTGCTGTTGGCTGTGCGTAAAAATCTTCTGAAACTTGGTGCTTGCTTTGTTCTTGTAAGTAGTCTGCAATGTTCTCAGAAGCTTGCGCTAGGCTACCTAGAGGGAAGAAGCAAATCAGAAGAAGCCGTGTTTTTAGATTGTTCATAATGTGTATGCAAGCAAAAGGAAATGATAATACTGATAAATAAAACGGCGTGCAATTATGGCCATTGGATACGATATAACAGGGCAGTTAATGTCTGCCCTGCATCTTTTAGGTATGGTTAGTATTGATAAGTGAGGTGCAGTTTGACTTCGCGACCAGGCGAAGGCACGCCATTAGATAGGTATGCTTCGTAGTAACGATCGGTTAAGTTTTTCACAACCGCGCCAACGCTCAAGCCTTCGACTTGTTGTATTTCCCAAACCACGTAAGCGTTTTGTAGCGTGTATTGCTCACTTGGCGATTTCACTTTTAAATTATTACCGCTTGCCTTGGTTTTGGTTTGCGCATCATACCAACGGACTTCCCAGCCCGTACGTAAACCAGGAATCCATTCGTAACCTAAACCCAGATTAATGTTTAATGGCGGTACATCAGGATGATCATCATCTGAACCTGTAGAGTCAGATAGGCTACCTTTGTTTTTGCCGCGAATGTAACTTGCTGAGAAATTACTGTAGAAATCTTCAATCCGGTATTGTGAAATTAGCTCAAAGCCATAGTTTTTAAAGCCATCTAGGTTTGTATTCCAGCTTTGTAACTCAGTAGTATTTTTGTCGAGGTTTTCGCCCGTTCGTATATCAACTGTGTCGCTAACATCGTTATAGAACATAGTTAACTCTGTTGCGAGGTTATCGCGAGAGTTCACCAGCCCTTCCGTTAAGTTGATAACGCTTGCTTGATAAGCATGGATACGAGACACGTCCAGATTCAAAGCAGTAGCCGTAGCGGTAGCTCGCGCATATTGCACTGAGTAGATGTTATCAACGGTTGGTGCTTTTAAAGCGTAGGCGTAGGAGGCGTTTAAACGCGTATTATTGCTCGCATCAAAGTCGATATCCAAACGTGGGCTAAAGCCTTTATGCGTCGTTTCACCATAGTCATGTCCGGCAGCTGGATCATTATAATCCGGCGCTGCGTTCCCTTTTCCTTCACTCTTGATGTATTCGTAACGCAGAGAAGGTGTGATTGTTAGGCGGTCTGTTGCTTGATAGTGATCAGCAATGTAAGCGGCATAAATTGACTGCGTGCCAGATGGTTCGTAGTAAGGGGTGTACCAACCGTAGTTTTTCGCTTCATTACTGTCGTATGATGCGTTGAATACTAACGAGTCTCTATCGGTTTTTTGATATTGAAGCCCAGTGACTAGAGTGTGGTCTCCGAATTGTGCTTGGTTAAACACATCAACGTAGTCACGCTCGTAACTCAGCCATGACTCATGACCGTAACTGCCAACAGAAACGAACATTTTCTCGAATGCTACGTCAGGGCGAACCCAATGACGATCGTTTTCGGAACGTGCCATTTTGATATTGAAATCAATATACGGGTTAGTCGGCATGTAGTGGTAAGAGATGGTTGTGGTGTTGTCCGTGTATTTGTTATCGACGGTGTAAGCGTATTGGGCTTTTTCTAATGAGCCTTATTTCTTGATATTGTATTCGGTGATGTTAGGCATTTTTCCGCGGCGGTTAGCCCAAGGTTTACGACCTTCATCTTTGTAGCGAGTGTGGCTAATTTCAAACTCGTGATCGTTGTTTTCATAACCGACCTTTACGAGCATGTTTTCTTGCTCATAACCTGAGTAATCCAACGTTTCACCACCTCCGACTTTAATGTCATCAGAATCTTTTACCGAGCCATTCGCTAGAAAATAAAAACCAGTATCGTTTTTACCATAGAGTGTTAGCGTGTAGGCGTTCTCATCACCGTTAGTGTTGTATGCACTTGAGATGCGAGCACCAAAGTTTCTGTCGCCGTAAAGGAGATCATCGACACTTTTGGTTTTAATGCGAATGGAGCCACCAAACTTCCCGTTGAGTGCTCGATAGTCGTGCGCGCCCTTGATAATTTCTGCTTCGCCAATTAAGAACGGATCAAAAAAGAAGGTACCGTAGCGGTATTGTTGAAAGCCAATTGGAGCGCCATCGACAAAGACGGCGATATCGCTTGGATCATCAAAACCACGAATGTTAATACGTTCGCCACCAGAACGACCGCCACCATCTATTGATGCACCGGGAACGGCATCGATCATTGAGGCAAAATTAGAGTACTGTTGCTCTTCAATCTCTGACCAATTAATGGTGGTTTGCGCAGGCTCAGCAATGGTAATAGGTTTGGCATAACGAACGCCTATGACTTCAAGCTCTTCATTTGGCGCTGTCTCGGCATATGAATAAAGAGGGAAGAGCAAAGCCAGTGAAATGAGATTTACTTTGAATGGATGACTTTTTAATCGTTTCATATTGATGATTTATAGTGTTTTTATGAAGCTGGGATTATAAGAACATTATTACGATTAATAAATGATAATGAGATTAATTATCAAATGTGTTTTTGCGACGGATTGTAAAGTTTTTTATCCATTCGTGGAAACTACGATAAGTATCGTTAGCGTACATAAAACAAAAAGCCCAGCATCATGGACGCTGAGCTTATTGGCTTTAAACAAGATAGTGCGAGCACTGTTGCTCCTTTTGAGCTAATCAGGCGCCTACTTGATAGGAATTACTGAGTTTCTAACGGTATCTGTCCGGTTGTCAGCGGCTCGGCATCGAATTCAGTGAGGCCTTCAATATAGCTTTCGACTGCTTGCTCTAAAGCATTATCACCTTGGTTAAAATAGGCAAGGTGGAAAATTGCATCGCCTTCGTTCACCAATGGTAATGTTTGTTGACCGATAACCAAACCACGCTTCGGGGCTTTTAGTTCTATCTCATCATGACCAAGAGGAGAGCTAATATAAGCGAGTGTTTCCCCCTGTTCTACTTTGTCTCCCAGATTAACGACAGTACGCAAAATGCCGTTACCTGACGCGCGAACCCAGCTGGTGGACTTCGCTATGATAGGCTCAGGCAGCTTTTTCCTGCTCGCACGCAACATACCAATGGCTTGCATTACGCGCCGAACCCCGAACACACCAGCGCTGATCGAAAGTGGATCAAAGCGCAATGCTTCGCCAGCCTCGTAGGTGAGCACTGGAATATCACATTTTTCTGCTTCACTGCGTAAAGAGCCATCACGCAATGCTGAATCAACAATCACTGGCGTTGCAAATGCTTGAGCAATACGCAGAGTTTCTGGGTTGCTTAAGTTTGCGCGAATCTGTGGCAAGTTCGTGCGATGAATGGCCCCTGTGTGTAGATCCAAAATGTAGTCACAACGCTTGGCAATGTTGTTAAAGAACCCGTGTGCCATACGAGATGCAAGTGCGCCTTTTTCACTGCCAGGAAAGCAACGGTTGAGATCTCGTCGGTCGGGCAAGTAACGAGATTTATGGATGAAACCAAAAACGTTAACGATAGGTACTGCAATGACAGTGCCTTTCAGTTTTTGTGGATCCAGTTGGTTAATGATCTGACGAACGATTTCTACGCCATTAAGCTCATCACCATGGATAGCAGCATTCACCATTAACACTGGTCCTTCTTGTTTCCCATGGATGATTTCCACAGGAATAGATAAAGGCGAATGTGTATATAGCTTCGCTGCTTCAAATTCGATCTCTAATCGTTGCCCTGGTTGTATTTGATGTCCTAAGAGCTCAAACACTTTGCTTTTTTTACTTCTGGCCATAAACCATCTCTGTCAAATGCGTCATCAGCAATGTAACAATTGCTGCAAAATCGCACTAATCATTCTCATTAAGGACACGACAAATTACTTTAATCGTCATGCGTGAAATTTTGGTATGTGTGAAGTTTTTGTTTTCAATATGATCTTTTCTATCAGTTTAATACATAACAAGACATAGAGAAGAGTGCGCAATAATAGCCTTAAAAAATGTGACTGTATTAAAAATAATACTGTTCATGGAGGACAAAAAAACGGACTTTTAACCCTACTTTTTATCCGATAATATCCGCGCCGAATTTGAGGTTTCACACTTTCTAACTAGAGGTTTTGATGAAAAAGGCAATTGCTAAAATTGGTGCATTGACTGCGGTAGCAGTTTCACTTTCAGGTTGCGTAGGTAGTAATGCCGTGACAGGTTATGTCATGGGATTTAACTTGAAAGCTGTTGACAACCGTTACGCTCGAGGTGGCCTAAATATGCTTTTAGCGCCTGTTTATGGTGTCGCGATCGCAGCGGATTATATCGTGTTTAACTCTCTAGAATTTTGGACGGGTAAGAACCCGTTAAATGGTAAGCCACATATCTTCGATACAAAGGTAGATACTTACATTGATGTCAATCACCAGTTAGATAAGTCGTTAACGACGGCACCAATCGCACCATTAGCGGATAACCGTGTCATTGAGCAGGGGCGAATGCAGCAAATCGATGAGAACACTGTTCAAATGGATATTACTTACAGTAACGGTGAAAAGGCGACACTCATGGGTGTACGCGATGGTGAGTTTGTCACTTACTACATTGATGGTGAAGTTGTTGCACAAACCTCTATGGATGAATTAGCCGCTTACGCGCAAAACCGTGTGTAGTTGGGTTCAACTAAACCAAAAAAAGGGTGCCGTATGGCACCCTTTGTCGTTTTTCGTGATTGAATTATGCTTTCTCTGGAATCGCTTCTAAAAGCGCGACCATCTGATCCCAGTACAACTGAACAGTATCAATCTTCACTTTCTCATCTGGAGAGTGAGGGAATTTTATTGTTGGACCGAAAGAAACCATATCCATGTGTGGGTATGGTTCTTTAAATAGGCCACACTCAAGACCAGCATGGATGACCATGATGTTCGGCTTATGACCGTAAATGCCTTCATACATATCACGGAAAATTGCCATGATCTCGGAATCTGCATCTGGCTTCCAGCCAGGGTAAGCGCCTGAGAACTGAATTTGTGCGCCTGCTAGCTCAGTAATCGAGCGCAGCATGCTTTCCACTTGGCTACGGCCAGAGTCAATGAGAGAACGAATCAAGCAAAGCACGGTGACTTTATTTTCTTCTGTGCTGATCACACCAACGTTTAGAGAAGTTTCAACAACGCCTTCCACCTCATCACTCATACGGAGTACGCCGTTTGGACAAGCGTTAAGTGCCGCGATGAATCGTTGCTGATCGGCGATTGAAAATACTTGCGCGTCAGTCGTGATCACTTCATTAAAGGTTACGATACCTGTTTCGATTTTACCCAATTCAGTTTTAAGCAGCTCAGTGTAGTGGTTGAACAGCTCAGCAAGCTTGTCTTGGTTTTCGACAGGAAGCGCGACAGTAACAAACGCTTCGCGAGGGATTGCATTACGTAAGCTACCACCACGGAATTCGACTAAACGTAAATCAAGCTCTTGAGCATGACCGGCAAGGAAACGACCAAGTAATTTGTTGGCATTACCGCGACCTGTGTGAATGTCACAACCTGAGTGACCACCTTTTAGGCCTTTCAGCGTCAGTTGGCGTGTTACAAAACCTGCAGGCGTTGATTCTCGAGAAATATCGAAAGTCATGGTGCCATCAACGCCACCTGCACAACCCATGTAGACTTCGCCTTCTTGCTCAGAGTCTGTATTTAGAAGAATCTCACCCTCTAACCAACCAGCTTCAAGGCCAAATGCGCCAGTCATGCCTGCTTCTTCATCAATCGTCAGCAGAACTTCGAGTGGACCGTGCTTAATATCTTTAGATGCCAATACAGCAAGGCAAGAAGCCATACCAATACCGTTATCTGCACCAAGCGTTGTGCCTTTCGCAGTTACCCATTCGCCATCTATGTAAGGTTGGATTGGATCTTTGGTGAAGTCGTGTTCAGTGTCTTCGTTTTTCTGCGGCACCATGTCGATGTGTGCTTGAAGTACAACAGCCTTCTTATTTTCCATTCCTGGTGTCGCGGGCTTTTTGATGAACACGTTACCGGTTGGATCACGGCGAACGTCAAAGCCTTGCTCTGTTGCCCAGTTGATAATGTACTGTGCTAATGCTTCTTCATGTTTCGATGGATGAGGGATAGAACAAATCTTATCGAAAAACTGCCAAAGTGGAGCAGGTGATAAGGTACTGATCTCAGAATGGAACTCAGACACGGAGGACTCCTTTTGATGTGCTTTGCCAAATATATACCGTAAAAATATTGTCAAGGTAGCATTAAATGCTAGACGATTTGGCCTTCAAATTGCCGTTAGCATACCACCAGATAAGGAGTACGAGTAGTCGCGATCACAAGGATTTCTCTCAGAACTGTCACAGTTTGTGAATACAATAACAAGCACTATGTGTTCTCTATCATACATTCTGAAAGTGGCTTTATTTTTTAATTCATAAAATTGTAATTTAATTACATATAAACTTTGATAAAGGTCAATTTATGTATTTTTTGTGATTTTAATCACCAAAATGCTTGTAATTAAATTTCTTGGTGGTATATTTGTAACCAGCTTCTGAGAGAAGAATGAAATGCTCAAAGGATGAGTCCGTTTTATCGCCTCCAAGGAACCGAGAAATCAACGAATGTTTAATTGATTTAAAAGGTGATAGTTATGAAAGGTTTACCAAGTACAATGTTCTGGAATAGCAAGTCTGTTTACACCGGTAACTTTGTATACCCAACAAGCTTTGGCTACTAAGTGAAGTCAACGCATGTGACTCGAACAGTTTGTTCACCCCTATAAATTGGAATTTTTTTTCAGTGATAGTGCTGACATGATTCACCGCCACCCAAATTGGGTGGCGTTTTTTTATCTCTATTTTCTCTTCCTGACTCACTTATTGCCATCAAAGCCTTCTTCTATTCCCCATTCTTCGGTTTTATCGACTTTTCCATCAAATCTGTTAGATACCATGTTTAAAATGGGCCTTTTTCATCTGAAAGTTTAGTACATTGCTCAGTTTTCATTCTCTTTTAGGGAACTGTCTTATCTGGGTTACCTATTGTTTTATAAGAATATATTTCTTTACTTGCTTTGATGGGTTAGAGAATGTGTTTCATATCCAAAGAAAAAAAACGCATTAGAGTGAAGATTCTATCTAGAATTTGCTATTTGATAACTTTATAATTCCCGCCAATCGATTACGCAACCGTTTACTTTTTACCTTTACAGGATTCGATCATGCTCGAGAGGCTTTTTAAACTCAGTGAAAATGGCACAAATGTGCGCACTGAGATCATTGCAGGTGTTACGACCTTCCTAACTATGGCTTACATTATTTTTGTAAACCCAGCGATCCTGTCGGACACCGGTATGGACCGTGGCGCCATTTTTGTCGCGACTTGTCTTGCTGCCGCAATCGGCTGTTTTATTATGGGATTTGTTGCCAATTACCCAATCGCACAGGCACCAGGAATGGGCCTGAACGCATTTTTCACTTACTCTGTTGTATTGGGAATGGGTTATACGTGGCAAGTTGCGTTGGCGGCTGTATTTGTTTCTGGCCTTCTGTTCATTCTTTTAAGCGTATTTAAGATCCGTGAGTGGATTATTAACTCGATCCCGCATTCTCTACGAACAGGTATTTCAGCTGGTATTGGTCTTTTCTTAGCGTTTATCGCATTAAAAAATGCAGGTATCGTCGTTGATAACCCAGCGACATTAGTTTCTATGGGAGAGATCACATCATTGCCATCTGTATTGGCCGCGATTGGCTTCTTTCTTACGATTGCACTGGTTCACCGTGGTGTGAAAGGTGCGGTGATGATCGCCATTCTTGGCGTTACAGCGCTTGGTCTTCTATTTGGTGATGTGCAGTGGGGCGGTATTATGTCAACGCCACCAAGCATTGCGCCAACTTTCATGCAACTGGATTTCTCTGGTTTGTTTGAAGTAGGCATGATTTCCGTCGTATTTGCTTTCCTATTTGTCGATTTATTTGACACCGCAGGTACGCTCGTTGGCGTTTCTCAAAAAGCAGGTCTAACTGATGAGAATGGCAACATCCCTCGTTTAAACAAAGCGTTACTTGCAGACTCAACAGCAACGTCAGTAGGTGCATTACTTGGTACCTCTAACACGACATCTTATATTGAAAGCGTTTCTGGTGTGGCTGCGGGTGGGCGTACTGGTCTAACAGCTGTGGTTGTTGGTGTACTCTTCCTACTTGCTCTATTGTTCTCACCACTTGCGGGTATGATCCCTGCTTATGCAACGTCAGGTGCGCTATTCTATGTGGCGATCTTGATGCTGTCTGGGCTAGTAAGCATTGATTGGCGTGACTTAACTGAAGCGTCGCCAGTTGTTGTGACTTGTTTGGTGATGCCGCTAACATTCTCGATTGCAGAAGGTATCACGTTAGGCTTTATCGCATACGCGGCGATCAAATTATTTAGCGGCAAGGGCCGTGAAGTGTCGATGAGTGTATGGGTGATGTCAGCCATCTTCATCGTTAAATACCTCGTCGGTTAATTTCTCGAGCAAAAAGCCAGTGTGGATTTATTCACGCTGGCTTTTTCTTTTTTTACGTTGTTCACAGAAGACGGTTTTTCTGCGGAATAGGCAGAGAATTTTGATATCACCGTTGGTATTAGCGGTGTGTTTCGGTAGAATAATCGTTTGCGCAGCTTGAAATCCTCGTCTCCAAACATTTTGGAGAAGTTAGTGAGCATTCCGCTTTTGAGTGACTTCGCTAGATTTTGAGGATGCATATTTTCAAATTATTAGGTTATTACAATGAGTAAAAAATTCATTATCACTTGGGATGCAATGCAGACTTACTGCCGTGAACTGGCTGAAAAACAAATGCCAGCTGAGCAATGGAAAGGAATTTGGGCGGTAAGCCGCGGCGGTTTGGTTCCTGGCGCTATTTTGGCTCGTGAACTGGGTATTCGTTACGTTGATACAATCTGTATTTCAAGCTACGACCATGATCATCAGCGCGACATGACGGTACTAAAAGCACCTGAAGGTGATGGCGAAGGTTACCTAATCGTTGAAGACCTAGTAGACAGTGGTGATACAGCGCGCAAACTACGTGAGATGTACCCAAAAGCGAAAATGATCGCTGTGTGTGCGAAACCATCAGGCAAAGAGCTGCTGGATGATTACGTTGTAGATATTGCTCAAGACACTTGGATCGAGCAGCCTTGGGATATGTCAATCCAGTATGCTGAGCCAGTAAACCGCAAGCAAAAATAAGCGCGGTTAAAGAATATTGAGAAATGCCCCTTTATAGGGGCATTTTTTTTATTATGATATTAAATCATGCTAATAGCCTAGGGTTCTTCCTATGTCTGAAGACGTCAGTAAAAATCTTTCCGAAACTTTGTTCGTGAAACATAAGCAAGCAAAAGAAACCTCCGCACTTACCCAGTACATGCCGACCAGTAAAAAAATACTTGATGAACGAGAAGCGCAGGGTGATCGTGCTTGGTATCGTCATTTGCGTCGCTTGCAATGGGCTTGGCAAGGATTGTCTCCGATCGAAATGGAAGGCGTACTGTCCAAAATTGCTTCATCTTCTCACTCGCGAACCAATGATGATTGGTTAGACACTGTAATGGGTTATCACAGTGGTAACTGGACATTTGAGTGGATCAAGCTTGGTATGGATCATCAGAAGCGAGCAAATGAAATGCAAGGAGAAGAGGCAGCGGATGAACTCTTCACTGCTTCTTTGTGTTTTAGTATTGCAGGCTACCCACATTTAAAAAATGACAACTTGGCATCGCAGGCTCAAGTACTGGCAAACAAAGCGTATTCTGACGGCGCAGAAAAAACTAAGTACACCATCAAGCAAATTGAAGTGCCTTACCAAAATCGCAAAATCATCGCGAACCTCCATTTACCAAGAACGGATAAACAGTTGCCTGTGGTCATGGTGAGCGCTGGTTTGGATACTCTACAAACCGACATGTGGCGTTTGTTCCGTAATCGTCTTGCTCCGCGAGATATTGCGATGTTAACCGTGGACATGCCTTCAGTAGGGCATAGCTCTCATTGGCCCTTGACCGAGAATTCAAGTTGCCTACATCAAGCGGTATTGAATGAGCTTTACTCGCTACCTTGGGTTGATCATCACAAAGTGGGGTTAGTTGGGTTTCGTTTTGGTGGTAATGCCATGATCAGACTCTCTTTTGTCGAGCAAGAAAAGATCAAAGCTTGTGTCGCTCTAGGCGCACCCGTACATGATATTTTTACTTCCCCTCAGAAGTTACAAAAGATGCCGAAGATGTACCTAGATCTTTTGGCTTCCCGTTTGGGGAAAAATGCGGTTGATATTAATAGCATGGCTGGTCAGATGATGGCGTGGTCATTGAAGGTTCAGGGCTTCCTGAGCAGTCGAAAAACCAAAGTGCCTATTTTGGCTTTGAGTCTTGAGGGCGATCCAGTGTCGCCACACAGTGATAATCAACTTGTTGCTCTATTTAGCCAGTATGGTAGAGCGAAAAAAATCAGTTCCAAAACAATTACAAAAGGATATGAGCAATCCCTCGATTTAGCCATAAAGTGGCTAGAAGATGAATTATTAGGGTGACAATTCTCCTAAATTAGTTAAGAGTGATATATCTGAGCAAAAAATAAGCTCATGATAATTAAAAATAATAATCATTCTTGGGTGTTTACTTTTAACTATGAAAACGGAGATTCATATGTCAGAGACGACTCAGGGCCCGACTCACTTTCGCTTGATGTCAAAGTTGAAGGCGATAGGGCCTTACCTGCGCGAACCACAATCGCAAGAAGGGCGCTATTATTTTGATTGTCTATCTGTTTGTGTAGACGACAAAAAATCGCCTGAGAAGCGTGAATTTTGGGGCTGGTGGATGGATTTAGAATCCATCGAAGGAGGCTTTACTGCCAAATATCATATCGGCAAGTACAACAAAGAAGGGCAATGGGTATCTGAAGCCCTGCCTAAAAAAGCGGTAGAGGAAGTGTATCTGACGCAGAGCACATTCCATCAAAAGCTGGTTGATACTTTAGAAGAACACTTCAAATTAGAAGTCGAATATCACACGGAGTCTTTCGATTTCGCTTAATTTGGTTGTTTTCATTTAATACCAAACAAAAAGGTGCGAAAACGCACCTTTTCTCTTGTTAATTCCCTCTTTGATTGTTAAAACATCCTCTCTTTATTTGTTTTTCACTTCAGAAGACATCATGACAACGAATCAACAAAATGCAGTTGTTTCACAACCACAAACTGTCGTTGTGAAACTGGGTACAAGTGTGCTGACAGGCGGCACTCTGGCACTCGACCGTGCACACATGGTTGAGTTAGCACGCCAGTGTGCTGAGCTTAAAAAACAAGGCCATTCAATCGTAATGGTTTCGTCTGGTGCGATTGCAGCAGGCCGTGAGCATCTTGGTTACCCCGCATTGCCCAACGAGATGGCGAGTAAGCAGTTACTTGCCGCGGTGGGGCAGAGTCGCTTGATTCAAACATGGGAGTCTTTGTTTGGTATTTATGGTATCAAGATCGGCCAAATGCTACTAACCCGTGCCGATTTAGAAGATCGCGAGCGATTCCTTAACGCGCGTGACACTATTAATGCGCTCGTTGCGAACGATATTGTTCCTATCGTAAACGAAAATGATGCCGTTGCGACTAGCGAGATTAAAGTTGGCGATAACGACAACCTTTCCGCTTTGGTAGGCATTTTATGTGGTGCAGATAAGCTCTTGCTTTTAACGGACCAAAAAGGTCTATTTACTGCTGACCCTCGTAAAGATCCGAACGCAGAGCTTATCAAGGAAGTAAAAACCATCGACGATACGCTGCGTAAAATCGCAGGTGGAAGCGGTACAACATTGGGTACTGGTGGTATGGCAACGAAGCTTCAAGCCGCAGACATCGCTCGCCGCGCAGGTATAGAGGTTATTATTGCTGCTGGTAGTGCGCCGAATGTTATCTTTGACTCTTTAAGTGCTGAACCTCAGGGCACGCGCTTCCTACCTTGCGCTGAAGCCTTAGAGAACCGTAAACGCTGGATTCTAGCGGGGCCTGCGGCATCGGGCGACATCGTTATTGATGATGGTGCAGTCAATGCTGTGGTCGGCAAGGGCAGTAGCCTACTTGCTAAAGGGGTCATCAAAGTTAGTGGTGACTTTGCACGAGGCGAAGTGGCGCGTGTAACGAACGCTCACGGTAAGTTGGTGGCTCGTGGCATCAGCGCCTACTCAAGTGATGACCTAACTAAAATTACTGGTAAGCACAGTAAAGATATCATCTCTATTTTGGGTCATGATTATGGCTCTGAGGTGATTCACCGCGATGATTTGGTCGTCATTCAGGAATAGAATTAGAGGGAAGCAAAGTGGATTTAACGAATATGGGTAAAGCTGCTAAAGGTGCAGCTTTCGAATTAGCGACAGCGTCAACTGCGCAAAAGAACCAAGCATTAGCCATCATTGCTGATGAGCTAGAAGCAAACTCTGCTGCTATTTTGGCGGCAAACGCTAAAGACATCGAACTTGGCCGTGAAGCGGGTTTAACCGATGCGCTGCTCGATCGCCTTTTGCTTAATGAAGAACGATTGACTGCAATTGCGAATGATGTTCGCAACGTCATTAGCTTGAACGATCCTGTAGGCAGCGAAATAGACAGTAAGGTACTGGAAAATGGGATGTCACTGTCTCGTCGTCGTGTGCCACTTGGTGTCGTGGGCGTAATTTATGAAGCGCGTCCAAACGTAACCATTGATATTGCAGCGTTGTGCTTGAAAACCGGCAACGCAAGTATTTTACGTGGTGGCAAAGAGACATTTTTCTCGAATATGGAATTAGTGAAGGTTATTCAGTCTGCGCTCGCAAAGGCGAACCTTCCAGCCGCTTCTGTGCAGTACATTGAAAAACCAGATCGTGAGCTTGTTTCTCAATTGCTTAAGTTGGACGATTACGTCGACATGATCATTCCACGCGGTGGTGCTGGCCTACACAAAATGTGTAAAGAAAACAGCACGATTCCGGTGATTATTGGTGGCTTTGGTATCAGCCATATCTTTGTCGACGAATCCGCTGATCTAGAGAAATCCCTGAATGTGGTTGAGAACTCTAAAGTTCAACGTCCATCTGCGTGTAACTCATTAGATACGCTGCTCGTGCATGAAAAAATTGCAGCGCAATTCCTACCAATGATCGTAGAGCGCATGAACGATAAAGTGACCTTCGTGACAGAGCCTAAGGCAAAAGCACTGATGGCTCAAGCAACACAAATTCGCGATGCTGTTGAAGGTGACTTTGATACGGAATGGTTGAGCTACACTCTTGGTGTAAAAGTTGTGTCTGATGTGAAAGATGCCATTGATCATATGCGTGTCCATAACGCGAGCCACTCAGATGCGATCATGACCAATAGTTTGGAAAACTCAGAACTGTTCATCAATTCTGTCGGTTCGGCGGCGGTTTATGTGAATGCTTCAACGCGCTTTACAGACGGTGCGCAATTTGGCCTTGGCGCAGAAGTCGCAGTATCTACACAAAAGCTACATGCACGCGGTCCGATGGGCTTAGAAGAGCTAACTAGCTACAAGTGGGTTGGTAAAGCGAACTACTTAGCACGCAGTTAACACATTCGACGAGATCTTGAGTGAAAAAGGGGCCTTTGCGCCCCTTTTTGTTTTGTCTAACATACCAATTCCGCTACACTACATGAGCTTTTATTTCGGTTTGAAAGCGTTATACCCAAATAGCTTTAATAGAGTCCGTATAACCATGAACGCGTGGTTATCCGTGATTGCTCATGAGGTTATTTTGGTATAGATATGGAGGTGATATGCATTGTCCTTTTTGTTCCGAGAACGATACCAAAGTTATTGATTCCCGCTTAGTGGCTGATGGCCATCAAGTTCGACGTCGCCGTCAGTGCTTGGCGTGTAGCGAGCGTTTCACTACGTTTGAAAGCGCAGAGTTAGTGATGCCTAAAGTGATCAAATCGAATGGCAACCGTGAACCATTTGATGAAGATAAAATGGTTGGCGGTATTCAACGCGCTTTAGAGAAACGCCCAGTGAGTGCCGATTCTATAGAGTTAGCGATCAGTATGATCAAATCACAACTGCGTGCGACGGGTGAGCGAGAGGTTCCGAGTGAAATGATTGGTAATTTAGTCATGGACCAGCTCAAAGAGCTCGATAAGGTGGCTTACATTCGTTTCGCTTCCGTTTACCGCAGCTTTGAAGATATTCGCGAGTTTGGCGAAGAGATTGCCCGCCTAGAAGACTGAGTAGCTCATGACTCAACACTCTCCTGAAAGAGCGTTTTCTGATTTAGATTTCGCCATGATGTCACGAGCTATTAAGTTAGCGAAACGTGGCATTTATACCACCGCCCCTAATCCAAATGTAGGGTGTGTCATCGTTCGTGATGAAGAAATTGTCGGTGAAGGCTATCACCATCGTGCTGGTGAGCCGCATGCCGAAGTGCACGCGATGCGCATGGCGGGTGAAAAAGCAGTTGGTGCAACCGCTTATGTGACGCTAGAACCTTGCTCTCATTACGGCCGTACACCGCCATGTGCCGAAGGGCTGATTAAAGCCAAAGTGGCACGTGTGGTTTGCGCCATGGTAGACCCAAACCCGAAAGTTGCAGGTCGCGGCATCCAGATGTTACGTGATGCCGGAATTGAAGTACAAATCGGCTTGTTAGAGCAAGATGCCCTTGCCCTTAACCCTGGTTTTATAAAGTACATGCGCACAGGCATGCCGTTTGTTCAATTAAAAATGGCAGCCAGTTTGGATGGGCAAAGCGCACTCAATAATGGTCAGAGCCAATGGATCACCTCCCCTGCGGCCCGCCAAGATGTGCAGCGTTATCGAGCGATGAGTGGTGGTATTCTCTCTACCAGCAAAACGGTGATTGATGATAATGCGTCACTCAATGTGCGTTGGGATGACTTACCTACCAGTGTTCAAGCGCAGTATTTACGAGAAGAACTTCGTCAACCAGTACGTGTAATCTTAGACCGTCAGAACCATTTAACGGGTGCGCTCAAGCTGTTCCACACCGATGGAGAGCGAGTTATTATTCGCTCTGATGGAGACTGTATCCCTCTATTGGACAGCGCTGACCAAATTGACTTATCAACGACATTAAAACGTATCTCGGATGAGCACCACATCAATCACTTATGGGTTGAAGCTGGAGCTACGCTAGCGAGTGCGATGATAAAGGCTAATCTTGTAGATGAGCTCATTGTTTACCTTGCGCCAAAACTCATGGGCAGCGATGGTCGGGGGCTTATCGGTGCTTTAGGGTTAAGCGCTATGGCTGACGTCATAGATTTAAACATTACAGACGTTCGTATGGTTGGGGTAGACATTCGCATCACCGCCACCATAAAACGTAATGAAATTAGATAAGAAATAGTATGTTTACAGGAATAGTAGAAGCAGTTGGCAAGTTAGCTGCGATTACGCCGAAGGGCGAAGACATCACCGTCACGGTTGAAACGGGTACGCTTGATATGTCAGACGTTAAGTTAGGCGATAGCATTGCGACCAATGGTGTTTGCTTAACGGTAGTTGACTTCGGAAGCCACTATTACAGTGCTGATCTGTCATTAGAAACCTTGAAGAAAACTGGGTTTGCTGATTACCAAGTAGGCGATAAGGTGAATCTAGAAAAAGCCATGTTGCCAACAACGCGATTGGGTGGACATATCGTTTCTGGCCATGTCGATGGGGTTGGTGAAATTGTCGAACGCAATTCAGTTGGCCGTGCGATAGAGTTTTGGGTTGCAATGCCTGCGGAAATTAGCAAGTACGTTGCAGAGAAAGGCTCGATTACTGTTGATGGTATTAGCCTAACCGTCAACGACTTACGTAAAAATGCTTTTAAGCTGACGATCGTTCCTCATACGAGTGAAGAAACTACGATTGACCAGTTTCAAGTGGGGCGCAAAGTCAACTTAGAAGTTGATGTACTTGCGCGTTATATGGAGCGTTTACTGCAAGGACAACAAGAAGATAAGGCCGAGTCTCGTATCACGATGGACTTTTTACAGCAAAACGGTTTTGCATAAGTCTTGGGAGTGGCTGCGTGAGGCATGCGATAAAGAGCAGACTCACAGAACACCGCGAGATTCATTGACTTGCTTAATGCAAAGCTCAAACTATTGACCTAACTAGCATTCACTGCAACGTAATTTTTCATTGCTGTCGCAATAACAAATTTAGAATAACGGGATAACAGACTATGCCAATCAGTACGCCACAAGAAATTATTGATGATATTCGCGCAGGCAAAATGGTCATCCTAATGGATGATGAAGACCGCGAGAATGAAGGTGACTTGATCATGGCTGCCGAGCATATTACGCCGGAAGCCATCAACTTTATGGCAACCTATGGCCGTGGCCTGATTTGTTTAACCATGACCAAAGATCGTTGCGAAAGTCTAGGTCTGCCACCAATGGTGCAAGACAATAATGCGCAATACACCACCAACTTTACTGTTTCGATTGAGGCAGCAGAAGGGGTAACGACTGGTATTTCAGCCGCAGATCGCGCACGTACCGTTCAAGCAGCAGTCGCGCCAAACGCTAAAGCTGCGGATTTGGTGCAGCCTGGTCACATCTTCCCTCTCGCAGCTCAAGACGGCGGTGTACTGACTCGCGCAGGTCACACTGAAGCTGGCTGTGATTTGGCTCGTCTTGCTGGTTTAGAGCCAGCATCGGTGATTGTTGAGATCTTAAATGACGACGGCACGATGGCTCGTCGCCCAGATCTAGAGATCTTTGCAGAGAAGCACGGTATTAAATTGGGCACTATTGCCGACCTAATTGAGTACCGCAATAACACTGAGACAACGATTGAACGTGTGGCAGAGTGCAAGTTACCGACAGAGTTTGGTGAGTTCACGTTAGTCACTTACAAAGACACCATTGATAACCAAGTGCACTACGCAATGTGCAAGGGCGATTTGAAAGAAAAAGCGCCACTGGTTCGCGTACATCTTCAAGACGTTTTTACCGACTTACTACGTAGCGATCGTAATGCAGAGCGCAGCTGGACACTAGATAAGGCAATGAAACGCATTGGTGAAGAGGGCGGTGTGTTGGTTGTTCTTGGCCATGAAGAATCGACTGATCTACTTATTCATCGCGTGAAGATGTTCGAAGCGCAAGACAAAGGTGAAGCACCAACGCTTGCTAAAAAACAAGGCACGTCTCGCCGTGTTGGCGTTGGTTCACAGATTCTTGCGGATCTCGGTGTACATGATATGCGTCTTCTGTCATCGACCAACAAAAAGTACCACGCGTTAGGTGGTTTTGGTCTGAACGTTGTTGAGTACGTCTGCGAGTAACAACCGAACAATAAGTTCCTAGTCTTTGACGTGCTTAACTCGTCAATGGCTAGGAACCGGTGATTTGCCTCCAATTTCCATTAGATATTGCTCACAAATTTGTGCTAGAATCCGGCGATTCTCACTTGATGAACATATTTCACTTATAAATAGAGTTAAAGGAAAGCTTATGAAAGTGATCGAGGGTGGCTTCCCAGCGCCAAATGCAAAAATTGCTATCGTTATTTCTCGTTTCAACAGTTTTATTAACGAAAGCCTACTTTCTGGTGCGATCGATACACTAAAGCGTCACGGACAAGTAAGCGAAGACAACATCACGGTTGTGCGTTGTCCAGGTGCCGTAGAACTACCTCTAGTAGCTCAGCGTGTTGCTAAAACTGGCAAATTCGACGCTATTGTTTCTCTAGGGTCTGTTATTCGCGGTGGAACGCCTCACTTTGACTATGTTTGTAGTGAAATGAACAAAGGTCTAGCACAAGTGTCTATGGAATTCAGCATTCCAGTAGCATTTGGTGTTTTGACTGTTGATACGATCGATCAAGCGATTGAACGCGCAGGAACCAAGGCTGGTAATAAAGGTGCAGAGGCTGCACTAAGCGCACTTGAAATGATTAATGTACTATCTGAAATTGATTCCTAATGGGGGCCAGTGTGAAACCAGCCGCACGTCGTAACGCACGTCAATTCGCTCTACAGGCGATCTACTCATGGCAAATTACTAAAGAGAATGTTGCCAAGATTGAAGAACAGTTTTTGTCTGGCGACAAATACGATGAAGAAGAACTTCATGCATCTGAGCCAGCGCTTGCTGCTCCAGAGACAGACGTAGCTTACTTCCGTGAACTATTAAGCGGTGTTGTACTTAGCCACGCTGAGCTAGATAGCAAAATTCGTCCATACATCTCTCGTCCTATGCAGGATTTAGATATGATGGAACTTGCTCTTCTTCGCCTTGCTATGTACGAGATGACTCGTCGCGAAGATGTTCCTTACAAAGTTGTTATCAATGAAGCGATTGAACTTGCAAAAGTTTTCGCAGCAGAAGATAGCCACAAGTTTGTGAATGGTGTACTTGATAAAGCAGCACCTCACATTCGTAAGAAATAACGATTTCTTCAATGAAAAGGTCAGCACATGCTGACCTTTTTTGTATCAAAAGCTTTTACATCAAAAAGTAAGTGAATTATGTCTGGTGAATTTAATCTGATAGACAAGTACTTCGTCGGTCGTCAGAGCCAACGTAAAGATGTCCATCTAGCCGCTGGTGATGATTGCGCTTTGGTCAAAGCGCCAGCTAATGTTCAGATTGCGATTAGCACGGATACATTGGTAGCTGGAACGCATTTCTTAGCCGACGCGAACCCAGCATGGGTCGCACACAAAGCATTGGCTTCTAACATTAGTGATTTGGCGGCGATGGGTGCAACGCCTGCGTGGGTGAGCTTTGCATTAACGATGCCTGAGCCAGATGAAGAATGGCTTGCTCCTTTCTGTGATGCATTTTTCGAACTGGCTGATTACTATGGTATTCAGTTAATAGGCGGTGATACCACCAAAGGGCCATTGTGTCTGACACTCACGGTGCAAGGTTTTGTACCTGAAGACAAAGCGCTCACGCGATCCGGAGCCAAGCCTGGGGATTGGGTATACGTAACGGGAAACCTTGGCGATGCAAAAGCTGGCTTGGATGTGATTCTAGATGACTCTCTGCGCAGCAGAGCCGGCGCGGAAGCACTAGAGCGAGCTCATTACCTTAGTTCTCCGCGTGTGCTTGCTGGACAAGCTCTTGTTGGCTTAGCCTCGTCGGCGATAGATATTTCAGATGGTTTAATCTCTGATATTAAGCACATTTTACAGCGATCTCAGGTTGGGGTTAGTATTGATGTCTCTCAGCTACCGATCTCTTCAGAATTAGTCCAGTTTTTAGATGATAAGATCAGCGCGCAGCAGTATGCTTTAGCAAGTGGCGAAGAATACGAGTTGTGTTTTACCGTGCCGGAGCAAAATCGAGGCTCGTTACAAAGCGCTTTATCTCATACTGGCTGTAAGGTCACATGTATTGGTCAAATCCGACCAAATGGAACCTTCGAGCTGCATGATAACAATCAACCACTTGATTGGGACTTAAGTGGCTTCGACCACTTTAAATGATCTGAGCTAAGCTCTAGCCAAGAGCCTGTTACTATTGAGCAACTCACAGGCATGACGATTGAAACCAAACTAGCAGTATAGGTTTAAGGATATGACCAACCCTCTTTCTCTGATTTCATTAAAGAACCCGTGGCATCTATTGGCGACGGGTTTTGGCAGTGGATTATCCCCGTTTATCCCTGGAACAATGGGCACACTGGCGGCCGTGCCTTTCTTTTTGTTGTTGGCACAATTACCATTTACGGCGTATGTCATTGTTGTTCTGATTTCGTGTGTGATCGGCATTCAAATATGCCAAGTGACGTCTGCAGACATGAAGGTGCATGATCATGGTTCAATCGTATGGGATGAGTTTGCAGGCTTTTGGATTACGATGAGCATTGTACCTGCACTGAATATTCCACTCACTGAATGGAAGTGGTTGATCACTGGCTTCATCTTATTTCGTTTTTTCGATATGGTAAAACCTTGGCCAATTGGGTGGCTAGATAAGCGAGTTCACGGTGGGCTGGGTATTATGGTTGATGATATCGTGGCGGGAGTTATGGCCGGTGTTGCCCTGTTTCTAGTCGCAAAATATGCGGGCTGGATGAACTAAACACTGAACGTAAAAAAGGGATGCTATGAACATCCCTTTTTACATTCTATTTTGCTAAATAATCCAAGATGGATTTTTCAATTCCTTTTGCATCGAGACCAAGCTCTTCATGCAGTTCATCTTGTGTTCCCTGATGAATAAACTCATCTGGTAAACCTAGGTTCAACACAGGTTTAATGATTTTATCTTTCATCATGAACTCAACGACACCAGCGCCAGCACCACCCGCGATAACATTTTCTTCTAACGTCACGAGCACGTCATGATCTGCGGCTAGTTGACGAATCAATGCCTCATCGAGCGGCTTCACAAAGCGCATATCAGCAACAGTGGCGTTAAGGTATTCTGCCGCTTCTAGCGCGTTGCCCAAGAAAGTACCAAAGTTCAGAATAGCAACTTTTTCACCTTGGCGAACCATGCGCCCTTTACCGATTTCTAACGCCGTAAACTCAGTTTCGATTTCTACGCCCATGCCGCTACCACGAGGGTATCGAACCGCACTCGGGCCAGAATGCTTATGGCCAGTGTAAAGCATTTGTCGGCACTCGTTTTCGTCGCTTGGCGCCATGATCACCATGTTCGGAATACAGCGCATAAAGCTCAAATCGAACGCACCTTGGTGAGTTTGACCATCTGCGCCAACGAGACCTGCGCGGTCGATCGCAAACATCACTGGTAAGTCCATGATCGCGATGTCGTGGATCAATTGGTCATAACCACGTTGCAAGAAAGTCGAATAGATAGCAACGATTGGATGATCGCCCGCAATTGCCATGCCTGTTGCCAGTGTCACCGCGTGCTGCTCAGCAATCGCCACATCAAAGTATTGGTCTGGGTACTCTTTTGAGAAACGCACCATACCTGATCCTTCGCGCATTGCTGGCGTAATTGCCATTAGCTTAGGATCTTGGGCCGCCATGTCACATAAAAAGTCACCAAAGATCTTTGAGTAAGTTGGCTTACCGCCACTGCTTTTCGGTAGACAGTTATGCGTTGGATCGAATTTAGGAACACCATGGTAGCCGATAGGATCTTTCTCGGCAGGCTCATAACCTTTGCCTTTCTTGGTCATGATGTGTAAGAACTGAGGACCTTTGAGCTCACGCATGTTTTTTAGCGTTTTGACGAGTTCATTGACGTCGTGCCCATCAATCGGGCCAATGTAATTAAAGCCGAATTCTTCGAATAGAGTACCAGGCACTACCATGCCTTTTAGGTGCTCTTCCGTACGGCGAACCAACTCTTTAATAGGTGGAACACCAGACAGCACTTTCTTGCCGCCTTCACGGATAGAAGTGTATAAGCTACCAGAAAGTACCTTTGCAAGGTGGTTATTCAGGGCGCCGACGTTTTCTGAAATCGACATTTCGTTGTCGTTCAAAATCACCAACATATCAGGATGAACGTCGCCAGCGTGGTTCATGGCTTCGAATGCCATGCCTGCTGTAATTGCGCCATCGCCAATCACACTGACAATTTTACGGCCTTTGCCTTCTTTTTGTGCGCTGATGGCCAAGCCAAGACCTGCACTGATAGATGTCGAAGAGTGACCGACAGACAACGTGTCATATTCACTTTCTTCACGCCAGGGGAAAGGGTGTAGACCATCCTTTTGGCGAATTGTTGGCATTTTATCGCGACGTCCGGTGAGGATTTTGTGCGGGTAAGCCTGATGACCAACATCCCAAATCAATTTGTCGATAGGGGTGTTGTAAACATAATGCAGAGCGACAGTTAGCTCTACGGTGCCTAAGCCAGACGCTAAGTGTCCGCTAGATTGGCTCACTGAATTTAGCAGATACGTTCGCAGTTCATCACACAGATTTGGTAATGTTTCTTTCGGAAGAAGACGTAATTCTTCCGGTGTATTTGCTAACGCCAGTGTTGGGTACTTTGAAATATCAAGAGTCATATAAATGCGCGCTTATAGTGTTAATTTTTGCGCTCGATGACATATCGGGCGAACTCTTCGAGTAACTGAGTATTGTATGGGATAGCTTCCAATGCTTGAAGTGCTTCCTGTAACAGAGTGTGAGCTTTCTCTATGGCTCCCTCTAAACCCAGCAGGGAAGGATAAGTGCTCTTATTCAGACCTTGGTCGGAACCTTGAGGCTTACCCAGTGTTTCTGTGTCACTGATGATATCAAGAATATCGTCTTGAACCTGAAACGCCAAACCAATTGCTTTTGAGTAGCGCTCCAATTGAGGTAGAACCTCGATACCTTTCTCACCAGCAGCTAATGCACCTAATTTTACCGCACAATCAATCAGAGCTCCGGTTTTTTTACGGTGTATCTCTTCCATTTCTTCAAGAGAAACTTGGCGATTTTCCGCGCCTAAATCTAAGGCTTGCCCTACACACATGCCGCTGGCACCAGAGGAATGCGCTAAGGCTTTGATCATGCTGATGCGTTGAGCTTCAGCCGCCGGGCTTAATTGACCATCAGCAATAATAGTGAAGGCAAGAGTTTGTAGTGCGTCACCTGTCAGTATTGCGGTTGCTTCATCAAACTTAATATGACAAGTTGGTTGACCTCGACGCAGTTCATCATCGTCCATGGCTGGCAGATCATCATGAATGAGTGAGTAGGCATGTATACATTCGATAGCAGCGGCGGGGGTGTCTAAGTCTTCAGGTTTACAGCCGAGCATTTGACCTGTGATGTAAACAAGAAAAGGGCGAACGCGTTTTCCACCTAGCAAAAGGCCGTATTTCATTGCTTGAATCAATGGCTGCTCTTGATATGGAAGCTGATCGAGCCACAAATTCAATTGCTGATTGTTTCTTTGTTGAAAAGACGTCAATGTCTGTTGCATCACATTGCTCACTACTGATTGTTATTCTGAATCTGGTTTGAAGTCACTCAGTGGTGCTTCATCATCTTCATTAAGAAGAATGCTCACGCGCTGTTCGGCGTCGCTTAATTTAGTTTGGCCTGCACGAGCTAAGGCAATGCCTCGTTCAAACTTACGCAGGGCATCATCTAGAGCAAGATCGCCATTTTCTAATTGATCAACCAAGCTATCAAGCTCTTCAATGGTTGCTTCAAAGGTCATGTTTTCTGGTTTCTTGACCGCCATCTTTTTTCTGCCTTAATCAAGCCTCGGGTAAGATGCACGAAAGTTACCTTAGCCTAGTAACTTGGTCAAATTTAACCTTATATAATTGTCACAAAATTAGCGTTCAACGAGTCTAAGCGGTGAAACCCCATATTTTGGTTGAGGTTGTTAGGTGTAATTTGTGATCCATTAGCTAAGATTTTTCTAAAAATTCTGCGCGAGTTGTCGATACAGGTAATAATCCGCCCAATGGCAGTATTTGAGTATAGCGTGAGGAGTGCTTTGTGGATTTAGCAACCCTATTAGGTTTGATTGGTGGTTTTGCATTCGTCATTATGGCGATGGTGCTTGGTGGCAGCATCGGCATGTTTGTCGATGTCACGTCGATCCTTATTGTCGTTGGTGGCTCAATATTCGTCGTGTTGATGAAGTTCACAATGGGACAGTTTTTTGGTGCGACAAAGATTGCAGGCAAAGCTTTCATGTTTAAAGCGGATGAACCCGAAGACCTGATCGCAAAAATTGTGGAAATGGCCGATGCGGCGCGTAAAGGTGGTTTTCTTGCTCTTGAAGAGATGGAAATAAACAACACATTCATGCAGAAAGGCATTGATCTACTGGTTGATGGCCATGATGCCGACGTTGTGAGAGCGGCACTCAAAAAAGACATCGCGCTTACGGATGAACGACATACGCAAGGTACTGGTGTATTTCGCGCCTTTGGCGACGTTGCTCCTGCTATGGGAATGATTGGCACCTTGGTTGGTCTTGTTGCGATGCTTTCAAACATGGATGACCCTAAAGCGATTGGACCAGCAATGGCCGTTGCACTCTTGACCACATTGTATGGCGCGATCCTGTCCAATATGGTGTTTTTCCCTATTGCGGATAAGCTTTCTCTTCGCCGTGACCAAGAAACGCTAAATCGCCGTTTGATCATGGATGGCGTATTAGCGATTCAAGATGGCCAAAACCCGCGAGTGATCGATAGTTACTTGAAGAACTACCTCAATGAAGGTAAACGTGCCCTTGAGATTGACGAGTAACTTGGAGAGTCGTGATGGATGATGAAGATAACAAATGCGATTGTCCGCCACCTGGCCTCCCGTTATGGATGGGGACATTTGCAGATTTGATGTCGCTACTGATGTGTTTCTTTGTTCTTCTGCTCTCGTTTTCTGAGATGGATGTACTGAAGTTCAAACAAATTGCAGGATCAATGAAATTTGCCTTCGGTGTGCAAAATCAGCTTGAAGTGAAAGACATTCCCAAAGGTACTAGCATTATTGCCCAAGAGTTTCGACCGGGTCGGCCGGAACCAACTCCGATTGATGTCATCATGCAGCAAACCATGGACATCACTCAGCAGACGCTCGAATTTCATGAAGGGGAGTCTGAGCGAGCTGGTGGCACAAAACGTGATGAAGGCAAGTTAACGGGTGGGCAATCGCCAGAAACGTCAACTCAAAACAATGAGTCTGCCGAAGCGGACATGCAACAACAGCAATCTAAAGAGATGTCGCAAGAGATGGAAACCTTGATGGAAAGCATCAAGAAAGCCTTAGAGCGAGAGATTGAGCAAGGCGCCATTGAAGTTGAAAACCTCGGTCAGCAGATTGTTATACGTATGCGTGAAAAAGGTGCATTCCCTGAAGGATCGGCCTTCTTGCAGCCTAAGTTTCGTCCTTTAGTTCGTCAGATTGCAGAGCTAGTAAAAGACGTGCCAGGCATTGTTCGAGTATCTGGCCATACAGACAATCGACCGCTAGACTCGGAACTTTATCGTTCTAACTGGGATCTCTCTTCTCAGCGCGCAGTATCAGTCGCGCAAGAGATGGAGAAAGTGAGAGGCTTCTCTCATCAACGTTTAAGAGTACGAGGCATGGCGGATACGGAACCCTTGTTACCGAATGATTCTGATGAAAATCGCGCGCTTAACCGACGGGTTGAAATCAGCATTATGCAAGGCGAGCCTCTCTACAGTGAAGAAGTGCCGGTAATTCAATAACTAGGCTTTAGTTTTAAGTCAGTAAAGAGATAAGAAAGCGAGCAGATTGCTCGCTTTTTTTGTTTTTCCAATCCGCTTGGGTGTATAATCTTGCGCCTTAAAAGTGAGCTCAGACTACTTTTTGTGACTGAAACGCGGTTTTACTGCGTATGAAGTATTGAAGTTGAGTGTCACTCTTTGTTGATTGCGAAACTAACCTGCGAATTAGACTATGAAATTTATTGTAAAGCCCCATCCAGAAATTTTTGTAAAAAGTGAATCTGTGCGTAAGCGCTTCACAAAGATTTTAGAGTGCAACATTCGTAACATCATTAAGAGCCGCACGGAGTCTGTCGCGGTATTTAACCGTCGTGATCACATTGAAGTGACCTCTGAGAGTAACGAATTCCACGCTGAAGTTCTTGAGGTTTTGACTCATACACCAGGCATTCACCACGTACTGGAAGTGAAGCAAACTGAATTTAAAGACTTGCACGATATCTTCGAGCAAGTGCTAGAACTCAACCGTGCTGCACTCGAAAATAAAACCTTTGTTGTACGTGCGAAGCGTCGTGGCAAGCATGACTTTACCTCCATTGAACTAGAGCGTTATGTAGGCGGTGGTTTAAATCAAGCGATTGAAAGCGCTAGTGTTAAGCTACGAAACCCAGACGTGACGATCAAGGTAGAAGTCTCGAACGACAAGCTAAACCAAGTATTGTCTCGTCATAAAGGCCTAGGTGGTTTCCCTCTGGGTACGCAAGAAGACGTGTTAAGCCTGATCTCGGGTGGTTTCGATTCTGGTGTTTCAAGCTATCTTCATATCAAGCGTGGTTCAAAAGTACATTACTGCTTCTTTAACTTAGGTGGTCCAGCACACGAAATCGGCGTTAAGCAGGTTTCTCACTACCTATGGAACAAATACGGTTCTTCAGCAAAAGTACGTTTTATCTCAGTTGATTTCGAGCCTGTGGTTGCGGAAATCCTAGAGAAAGTCGATGACGGCCAAATGGGCGTGATCTTGAAGCGTATGTTTATGCGTGCAGCAGGCATGATCGCTCAGAAGATGAAGATCGAAGCATTGGTAACAGGTGAAGCACTAGGTCAAGTATCGAGCCAAACGCTAACCAATCTACGCCACATCGATAACGTAACTGACACGCTGATTCTGCGTCCACTTATCAACTGGGATAAAGAAGACATCATCAATCTAGCACGTGAAATCGGCACAGAAGATTTCGCCAAGACAATGCCAGAATACTGTGGTGTTATCTCTAAGAAGCCAACCGTGAAAGCGGTGAAAGGCAAGCTAGAAGCTGAAGAAGAGAAATTCGACTTTAGTATCCTTGAGCAAGTGGTTCAAGAAGCTCGCATGATGGACATTCGTGATATCGCGAAAGAGTCTGAGCAAGCCGCACCAGAAGTAGAGCAAGTTCAAGCGGTAGAAGAGCACGCGGTTGTGCTAGATATTCGTAGTCCTGAAGAGGAAGACGATAACCCACTTGAAATCGAAGGTGTGGATGTGAAACATATCCCTTTCTACAAGCTGGGTACACAGTTTGGTGACTTAGACCAGTCTAAGACATACTTACTTTACTGTGACCGCGGTGTGATGAGCCGTCTGCAAGCGCTTTACTTGCAAGAGCAAGGCTTCAGCAACGTAAAAGTTTACCGTCCATAGCTGACTGTTAAAATACGTTAAAAGGCGCAAATTGAGACATCAATTTGCGCCTTTTTTGTTTTTGATCGCGTTACAGACAACCATTACTTAGCATAATGTTGAGGCTCATCGCAAAGCCATACACTTTGTGTTGATATAACGATAATTAATCCGAAAGAAGAGTAATAAAGTGATATTGCTGCCAGATATGCGGATGAGATTTTTGATAGATAAAAAAACACCGCCTAATTTAGGCGGTGTAACAAATTTGACAGACAGGTCAAAAATAAATACAGGAAGTATATGTTTTGTCACAGGGAGTGTGGACAAAACATTATGGTAGAAATCTACCTAACTCGAAATACGAGTTTGCAAACACAACATCGCAACAACGAAGCCAATTGATTTCCAAAGAAATCAAGCCGTTCAGGCCCGTGTTGCGGGGTGAAATATAGAATTTATCTGGCTGTTCGACAACGGACATTTTATAATGTTTCAGATTAAAAAAACTAATCCTATTAGAGGTCCCATATGTCTCGCAGATTGCCTCCATTAAATTCGCTTCGAGTCTTCGAAGCGGCTGCTCGTCATCTCAGTTTTACACGAGCAGCAGAAGAGTTATTTGTTACTCAAGCCGCGGTCAGTCACCAGATTAAAGCGCTTGAAGAGTTCTTATCATTGAAGCTCTTCCGTCGACGTAATCGTTCTTTGTTGTTAACAGAAGAAGGCCAAAGTTACTTTCTCGATATCAAAGATATTTTCACCTCGATTGCGGAAGCGACAGATAAGGTGTTGGAACGTAGCGAAAAAGGGGCATTGACGATTAGCCTACCGCCGAGTTTTGCTATCCAATGGCTTGTACCTCGTTTGGCCGATTTTAATGCTCAAGAGCCCGATATCGATGTCCGTATTAAAGCCGTAGATATGGATGAAGGCTCACTGACTGATGATGTTGATGTGGCGATCTACTATGGCCGTGGGAACTGGCCAGGTTTGCGAGCAGATAAATTGTACCAAGAGTTTTTGATCCCACTTTGTTCACCTTCATTACTTTTGGGTAACAAACCATTAGAATCTTTAAGTGACCTCAAATTACATACTTTGTTACACGATACTTCGCGTAAAGACTGGAAGCAGTTTGCTCGTCATTACAACATTGAAGGCATCAACGTAAACCACGGTCCTATTTTTAGTCACTCAACGATGGTGCTACAGGCTGCTGCGCACGGTCAGGGGGTCGCGCTCGGTAACAACGTACTCGCCAAACCTGAAATGGAAGCCGGGCGACTCATTGCACCATTCGACGAGGTGTTGATATCTAAGAATGCATTCTATGTGGTGTGTCATGAACAGCAGGCAGATATGGGCCGAATCGCAACGTTTAGAGATTGGATGTTAGCAACCGCGAGAAAAGAACAAGAGGAAGTATTGGATGAATCACTGGATAGCTGAGGGACCTGAAAACGGACCGCTGTTTATTTTCGCTCACGGCGCAGGTGCGGGGATGGAGCATGACTTCATGACAGCGGTCGCCAAAGGATTAGTGGAGCAAGGTATTCGTGTAGTGCGTTTTAATTTCCCTTACATGGTGAAACGTTCGGAAGATGGCAAAAAGCGTCCGCCCGATCGCGCGCCAAAGTTGCTCGAAGCATACAGCGAAGTGATCGCTCACTTTACTTCTTCTCCCGTGGTTATTGGTGGTAAGTCAATGGGCGGTCGTATGTCGAGCTTGTTGGCTGAAAATGAGCTGGTGGCGGGCATTGCCTGTTTAGGGTTTCCATTTCACCCGCCAGGAAAGCCAGAGAAATACAAAGGCGAGCACTTAGCAACCATTGAGAAACCTACGCTGATTCTTCAAGGGGAACGAGACACCTTTGGTAAGCGTGAGGAATTCGATGATTTCGTCCTTTCGTCACAAGTAACGGTGAGCTTTTTACCTGATGGTGACCACAGCTTCAAACCGCGCAAGATCTCAGGTCATACTGAAGTAGGTAACATTACACTCGCGATAGAGCAGTTAGCGGCGTTTATAAAAGAGGTGTACAGTGAAAAGTAAGTGGTTACTCTCATTCTCTGGATTGTCTGGGCTGCTTTCGGTCGCTCTTGGAGCATTTGCTGCTCATGGGCTAAAAGCGACACTGGCCCCTTATTTGCTCGGTGTATTTGAGACCGGAGTTCTGTATCAATTTATTCACACGTTGGCGATTGTGTTTTGTGCCATTCTGCTTCTGCTCAATTTGGGACAAAAAGCACAAAAATATTTTTTCATTGCGGCGATTTGCTTTATTATCGGCATCTTTTGTTTTAGCGGCAGTCTTTACGCGCTGGCGCTGACGGGCATTAAGTGGTTTGGGCCAATTACTCCTGTGGGAGGATTACTGTTCATGATTGGTTGGTGTCTGTTCTTTTTTGCTGCGTTCAATATCAAAGAGGTCTCCAAGTGAAACAACTAATGCTCTATTGCCGTTCTGGCTTTGAGAAAGAGTGTGCTGGTGAAATTCAGGACAAAGCGACACAGTTGGAAGTGTATGGCTTCCCTCGTGTGAAGAGAAACTCAGGTTATGTTGTCTTCGAGTGTTACCAAGATGGAGATGCCGACAAACTTGCGAGAGGTTTAGACTTTAAGTCTTTAATTTTTGCTCGACAAATGTTTGCGGTAGCAGCTGAGTTTCAATCGTTGCCAAGTGATGACCGCATTAGTCCAATTTTGAATGAACTAGCAGACATTGAAGCATTCCCTCGTTGTGGTGATTTGAGAATTGAAACGCCAGATACAAATGAAGCGAAAGAGCTACTGAAATTCTGCCGTAAGTTTACCGTCCCAATGCGTCAAGCGTTGCGCGGCAAAGGCTTAATGCTGAACAAAGATAACGCGAAAAAACCAGTACTGCACATTTGCTTTGTTGAGCCTGGCCACTGTTACGTTGGTTACTCTTACACTGACAACAACTCACAGTTCTTCATGGGTATCCCTCGCCTTAAATTCCCAGCAGACGCCCCAAGTCGTTCAACACTTAAACTGGAAGAAGCATTTCATGTCTTTATTCCACGTGAAGAGTGGGATGAGCGTTTGGCACCAGGTATGTGGGGTGTGGATTTAGGTGCATGTCCAGGCGGTTGGACGTACCAATTAGTGAAGCGCTCAATGTTCGTTCACTGCGTTGATAACGGCATGATGGCAGACAGTTTGATGGAAACTGGCCAGATCAAGCACCATATGGTGGATGGCTTTAAGTTCGAACCAGACCGCAAGAACGTAACATGGATTGTTTGTGACATGGTGGAAAAGCCAGCTCGTGTTGCTCACCTGATGGGACAGTGGCTGTTAAAAGGTTGGGCAAAAGAGGCCATCTTTAACCTTAAGCTGCCAATGAAAGGGCGTTATGACGAAGTGCTGCAAGACCTTGAAAATCTGAAGCAGTTCCTCATTGATAATAAGGTAAAGTTCAAGCTACAAGCTAAACATTTGTATCATGATCGTGAAGAAATCACGATTCATATCCAATGTCTGTCGAATATTTCACCTTACTAACTTTATTCCCTGAGTCTTTTGGGGATAGTGATTAGAATAGAAAAAGCGCCTTCAAATGGCGCTTTTTTAATATCTGCCGGATTTCATTGTGTGAAACTACCATCGGGCACTACTCCGCTTTGTTTGGCCCTAAAAAGCGAATATCTTGCAAGTTAAAGCCTAGTTCTATATCGCACTTTAAAGCGGCGACGCGTTTACATAAACGAGCAGACTCAATGTGCTCATCCAATTTTTTACGGTATTTCGGTACGAGATCTTCACTAGCGTAGGCAGCTTCAATACTCTCAAACTGAGTGAGAATCTCTTTCGCTGCTTTCGGGCCAATTCCAGGTACGCCCGGAACCTGGCTAGAGCTTATCCCTGTCAATCCCCAGTAATCCGCTAGTTGACTTGGTTTTACGCCGAACTCTTTTTCGATAAATGGTTCATCTAACCAACGATGTTGGAAATAATCACGGATTTGTAGGGTAGGGGAAAGTAGCTGGCAGTAACCTTTGTCAGTCGAAACGATGGTGACTTTTTCACCATGGCTGGCCACTTTCGTTGCGAGTGTAGCAACCAAATCATCTGCTTCATCGCCTTCAGACAGCAATGAATCAATACCTTGCTCCCACCACGCTTGTTGAATCGCATCTAACCCTTGCAGTAGTGGCAGAGGCATTGGTTTTCGGTTTTGCTTATAGTCAGGGAGAATTTCAGCGCGCCAACCTCTGTCTTGTTCGTGGTGATCAAAAACTGCGATGATGTGTGTCGGGTTGGCCTCTGACAGAATGCGAGTGAGGGTTCTTTGCGTTGTGGTTATGGTTCTTGCTATGTCGGTTGGATCTGGTTGTGCTGAGTGCACTCGGCGGATCAGGTTTAGGGCATCAATGATAACAAGATGAATAGACATAATGACTTAGCAATAAAAAAGGGGCGTAATGCCCCTAGTGTAACGAATGCTAGCCTGACTATCGACCACCAATTTCCGGGTGAGCGATTCGATAACACGGTTCGTAGTCTGAACCGCCAGGTAATTTCATTCGGTGCTGTTCGACAAAGTCTTTTAGCAACTTATCGAGTTTTTTCATGAGGACTGCGTCGCCATGAATGGTGAAAGGCCCTCTACGTTCTATTTCTCGAATGCCTTCAGCCTTTACGTTACCTGCCACTATGCCAGAGAAGGCTTGACGCAAGTTGGCCGCTAAAACTTGCGGTTCTTGATCTAGGCTTAAATCCAATTGTTCCATCGACTCATGAGTAGGCTCGAATGGCAGTTGGAAGTTTGGCTCAATTTTCAATGACCAGTTAAAGCTGTACGCATCGCCTTTCTCTTTTCGGTGAAGGCGTACCGAGTCCATGGAGCGTTTCATAATACGAGCGACTTCTGCCGGGTCGTCAATGATGATCTCGTAGTGCTTTTGCCCTTCCTCACCAAGTGTGTCGCGAATGAACTCATCAATAGAGCGGAAGTACTCTTCACTCTCTTTTGGTCCTGTTAATACGATAGGCATTGGTTGATCGGCGTTATCCGGGTGCATCATGATGCCAAGAATGTACAGTAGCTCTTCCGCTGTGCCCGGGCCTCCTGGGAAAATAACGATACCATGAGCCATACGGACGAAAGCTTCCAAGCGCTTTTCGATGTCGGGCATGATGACCAGTTCATTTACTATTGGGTTTGGTGGCTCGGCAGCAATAATCGAGGGTTCGGTTAAACCAAGATAACGTTGCTGAGTATAACGTTGCTTTGCGTGCCCAATTGCTGCACCTTTCATCGGCCCTTCCATTGCACCAGGGCCGCAACCTGTGCAGATGTTAAGTTCACGCAGGCCCAGTTCGTTACCCACTTCACGTGTGTACTGATACTCCACTCCATTGATAGAGTGACCACCCCAACATACGACAAGATTAGGTGCGATACCTGGAGTTAATGCTCTGGCATTACGAAGAATGCCGAACACGAGGTTCGTAATGTGAATTGGGTTAGTAAGGTTGAGCCGTTGGGCGTCTGCCAAATGCATGTTTACGTAAACGATATCACGCAATACGGAGAACAGATGCTCTTGGATACCTTTAATTATTTCGCCGTCAACAAAAGCGTGCTCTGGCGGATTAGTCAGCTCAAGCTTAATACCACGCTCACGACGCACGACGTTGACATCAAACGATTGGTATTTATCGAGCAGTTCTTTCGAGTTATCGGTATGGCTACCGGAGTTCAACACCGCTAATGTGCAATTACGGTATAGCTGATAAAGTTCACTCGAGGCTGTGTTCTTTAAGCGCTCTACTTCTAGTTGAGATAGCAAGTCCATGCTACCAGCGGGGCTTATATGGGTAATCATAACGCCTCCTTGTGTTGCATTAATTTGAGGGAAAGTACCAACTTACCTTTTTGGTGTTATACGTATGGTTTGATGAAAGGTAGTTGGCCGATTTGGTTTTATGGTTATCAACTCCCAAGCAACCTCAAGATGATACATTTGCCTTTTATAAATACATCATCTTGAAGTGACTTGGGTTTTTACAGCTTAGCAGACTAAAAGGGAAGAAATGTGATAACTCGTTGAAAATGGGTGGTTATAAAGCGCAGATTGCACCAAATTTGGTTTGTTTGCTCGCTTTTTGTACGAATCTTAGCTCCAGTTAAGCTGGTTTGTTCCACGTTTTTTAGCGTCCGCAAGCATCTTGCCAAGACGATCGAGCACATACTCTGGCGTATCGGACTCTTTGAAAGACGTCGATACAGCAGCTAAGGTAATCATGATATTTTGCTCACGGAACTTAAAGGGTAATTGGCTAATATCACGCTGGATATGCTTAATCAGATCCAGTGTGTATTCTTCAGATTGTTCCGGGACGAGTAGAATGAACTCCTCGCCACCAAAGCGAGCCACTGTTTCTGTTTCTGATACGCGTTTGTTAATAGTACGAGCGATGATCTTCAGCGCTTTATCGCCAGCCGTATAACCATAGCTATCATTCACCGCTTTGAAATTGTCTACATCAAACAGCACAACACGAAGGTTTTGCTGAGAGCGAATCCAACGGCGATACTCTAGCTCTAGTCGATCGTTAAATGCAGTGCGGTTATAAACTTTAGTCAGCGGGTCAAGCAACATGCGCTGAGCTTGGTCATCTAAGCGTCGACGATAATCTTGCGTAGTTTCAAATACCGCTTCGAGTTGGTTCTTACTGTAACTTAACCGTTCTTGCAGCGCTTGCTCTCGCTCTTCCGTCATTTTCAATCGCTCTGTCAGCGACGCCATTTTTTCGAGAAGAGGTGTGATTTCTTTTTTCACAACCGCGATATCTTGAGCTTGATTAAGTGACTTTTGGCTCAATTCAACCAAGCTGTTCATTTCTGTGTTGAGCTCTTGGCGGTGTTTAAAGTAGGTATGATGCTGGTCGACGTTCTGATGAACGGTTTTTAGGTTACTTGCGAGAGAAGTGTTCAGCTGTTCAAGGAATTGGCTAGACGCCTCGCGCTCGAACTTTGTTGCTTCGACAACCAATTTCAGCGTTGAGAGCGTAAGCTCAATGAGAGACTCGGCACTCACGCCAAGGAGCAACTTAGCGCGAATATCCAGCAATCTATCGCCTGATTCTCCCTCGAAATCCAGCTCTGTAATAGTATGTTGAAGGTCGCTGGCCAAGCATTCAAGTTGAGATCTGTCAGGATTGTTTTCAAATTCACTAAGATGTAGACGTGAATTAGACGTAATGATTTTCAGAGCGCGTTCGTAAATACTCAGTAGCTTAGTGGCTTGATCAGATTTATTGCTGGCGTGAACTTCAGAGAAACTCATCAGGTTCCGTAGTTCACGTTTTAACTGCGCAGGTAAGCCCGTGACACGTTGCAGTGTTTCACCACTGTGCTTGATTTGTTCGTCAAGGTAACCGTTTTGTTTATCCATCGTCTTCGACTGCTGTTTGAGCATCCTCTCTAATACCGCTAAACGCGGGATAAGAGTGCTGATATCTTTTTGATGTTGCAGCTCTTGTTGGATTTCAAATAGGTAGTTGGATACCTGAGTGTTCGAACCCTGGCAAGCTGAAGACAATGATGCCACAACGCGTTTAAGAACTTGTTGTTCACGTTTGAATTTGAGTGAAGTATCACGATGAGTCAGTCTGAGTTGGTCAAGTTGACAACTCAGCTGATGCAGCTGCGACTGAATATCGGATTCCAAGATTCCCATGAAGTGACTACGGTTAAGTCCATGTACTACTGATAATTATCTGATAATAACAAAAAACTTTATAGCGTCATTAGTTATTACGTTCAACAGGCGTTTAATTATCCATTTTTTAATATTTTCTTGATGTCGTCCTCATTCTTGTAGGACGAATGGATCTTGATCAGGCCTTGGCTAATGGCATGTTGACAGGCAGTTCTTATGTTACCTGTTGCAAAGCTAGCAGCAGGCGCATTATCGATGGCTTTTAAGAACACCCAGTGGCTTTGCTTATCCTTCAAGCTGACTTCTCGTGCGATGTGAGTCGCAAGCAACAACAGATCGAGTAATTCCTCATCGTTAATTGCAGTGTAGGCTCGGGGTAAGAACGGATAATCGCTGATGCCCATACGAATAATACGATTGACGTTGTGCTGCTGTGCGAACTCATCCACCCAAGTCTGGAATTTTTCGAACATGACTTCGGCAGAAGCATCACGGTCAGCGTTCGGTTCTATGTAGAGTAAGTTCGCATCTGAGAAATGGTAAAGACGCGACGGTTTTTCTATTTTTTCCGCAAGGAAGTCGCCAAATGCACGTTCTAGTTCTAGACCTGCCTTATAGCCGTTATGGACGTACATGCTTCGTAAGAATGGCAAATCGATCATAACAAAGCGTAGGCGATCATTAAGTGGTTCGTGGATCAATTCACCCATTTGCCATTGCTCGAAAGTTTCGCTCGACTTTTTCAATGAGCGAGACAGCTTAACGTTCAGCATACGCAAGTTACGTAAACGAGAGCGAGAGTGGGTGAAGAGGTCGTTACGCAGTTTTTCGATTTCACTTGCTTGGCGCTGCATAATGACACCACGGCGCATAATGAACAAAAACATGACCAATACAGTAATAAACAATGCAAATGAGATTTTCTGGAATTTACGATGCTCTCTTTCCACTTGCTCCAAGCGTTCTGATTGACCGATGTAATGGATGGTTTGTTCGGCAAATTCTTTTTGCTGACGGAACGCATCTTCACTGATTTGGTTAAGCTGCTTTTGTTCTAGACGAACGAGGTTGGTGTATTTTTTATAAGCTTGCAGAGAAAGTTTGTATTCGCCTGCCTGCTCGTAACCCAACCCAAGTAAACGGTATGACTGCTGCTTAATGAAGTTGTTATTTTCAGGTGACTTTTCAGCAAGCGCTAACGCCAGCTTTGCATTAGTAATGACGTCTTTACTGTCATTTTGATGATAAGCCAGACCTGACTGAAGCAGGGCAGCCTTTGCTTCAAGCTTAGGAATATTGGTGTATTCTAAAAGCTCTTTAGAGCGGTCTAAGTACTGCTCTGCTAGCGCGTAGTTATAGAGTTGTAGGTAGGTAGCCGCCAAGCTTAAGCGAATTTTAATGATTCTATTGATGTTCTTACTGGTACTTTCATGGTCAAGCACGTTGAAGTAATGCACTAACGCAAGGTTAAACTTACCCTGATAAAAGTAGATGTCGCCCATTTGCTCTAGGACGTCCGCTAGGATCGGAGAGCTAGGGTAAGAGTCATAAAAATCTGCGGCTTGAGATAAGTATTCGATCGCTTTGTCGTACACTCGTCGCTCCTGGAAGAGCCTAGCCAAAAGGCGATTCACTTTTGCTAATCTTGCACCACTGTTACTTTCAATAGATTGCCAATAACCGTATAGCAGTTCTGACAAAGCCAAATTGTATTTCTTGCTATTGAGGTAAAACTCGCCGACGGCAGTGTAGTAGTCGATCAAGGCTAACTCAGAGCGGCTATCGTCAAGCATGGTCTTTGCTTCAGAGTACAAGTTTTCCGCTTTAATGATATCGCCACTATGTGAAGCGAGGAGTGCTCTTTGCATCACTAGTCGGTAGCGAACGCTGTCGGTGCGTTGTAATACGGCATCGGCTTCATCGAGCTGTTGTTCAATTTGGTTAAGCGTGTCTTCCGCTTTTGAGTAGTTTTCGTCGTACATCCAAATCATTTGGTTGCGCATCAGCTGGAGATCTAAGTCCATGTACGGCAATTGATATTCTTGCGCTAAGCGTTCCGCTTTATTTAGGTGCTCGATAGCCGAACGAACATTACCCATGGCGTAATCTGCCTGAGCGATAATCTTGTGCGCTTCGATGGTGCTGCTTGGTGTGCGAACGCTACGATCTGTTTCGTCGCGAGACATGGCTGAAGGGCTGTCACTTTCTTTGCGTTCTGTTAGTTCACGCTGTGACAAATAGTTGGTTGCCGCTTGTTTTGCTTGTGATGGCTCTATTTCCGCCAATTGTTGTGCTTCGTTGAGTAACGCGGACGATAAAATGGTTGCATGAAGTGGCTGTACAAACAGCAAGCAAAGAAAGCCAATCAATTTGAATAGACGCGAACTGTCCCAAAACATCCTTTCGTTCCCTCGAACTGTTTTTAGATATGGCGATAACGGTGAAAAGCCTCAATTAGCCGTTTAAATACGGGTTGAAGCCATTTGATATAGTAACATGCTTGGACAATAAAAACGTCCGGCAACCCTTTAGATTGCCGAACTTATTTCTGTTGCCTATGCGCTTACTGACGAGCCATACGGTGATTGTGAGCTGGCTTATCTTGTTCCGTTGAGCGGTAAGGGTTGATATCCAAGCCTCCACGGCGCGTATAGCGGGCAAATACGGTCAGTTTGCTTGGTTGGCAGTATTTCATTAGATCCGTAAAAATACGCTCTACACACTGTTCGTGGAACTCATTGTGCTCGCGGAAAGACACTAAGTAACGTAACAGCTTCTCACGATCTATTTTTGCGCCTTGGTAGCGAATTTCTACACTGCCCCAGTCTGGTTGGTTAGTGATCAAACAGTTTGATTTCAATAGGTGGCTATGTAGCACCTCTTCAACTTGTATTTCACCTGCCGCACCTTCAAGCAAATCGGCATCAAAATCGTAACTGGTGATGTCAATGTCTTGGTCATCTATACATTCACCGTCCATTGTCACGATAGGTTGATTGGTATAGTGGGTCACTGGATTCACCTCAACCAGCACCTTTTCACCTGCGCATTCAGAAAGGTCTTGTGTTAAACGCTCAGTCACTTCTTCCCAGCTTGCAAAGCGGGTTTGGTTATAGCTGTTTAAGTACAGTTTGAAAGACTTCGATTCAATCAAGTTTGCGCTGGTGGCTGGAATGTATACTTCGCCAACGGCCACTTGTGGTAAACCTTTACTATTTAACCAAGACAGTTCGTACAGCGTCCAAATGTCGTGCCCCATGAAAGGCAGAGTATCGCCTAACTGGAGGTCATCTCGGTTCAGGCTGCGAGGGACTGGTTGCAGCAAGCTTGGGTCATACTGGTTCGCATACTCGGTCGTTTTACCTAGTGTTAGGCCAGCAAGCTCTTTAGAGTCAGAATATTTGCTCATACTTTGTGGTCGTTTTCGATTAGAATGGCGAGAATTTTACTGAATCCGCTGGTCAATTGCCATCCGGCAAGTACGGCTATCTGATAAATAAGGAATGAGGAGACCTTCATGACCCCAAACGTTACTCAGGCGCTACAAGAGTTCAGCCTGCGCTACCAACAAGCTTGGCAAGCTAAGCACAATGAGTTGCCAAGCAGTGAAGAGCTTGCAGAGCTTGTTTCTCCTTGTGTCGAAGAGAAGCGTGATGGAAAGGTGCTTTGGAAAGCGGTCGCACGTGATGAAATGGCCGATTTCACCAATGTGGAAAATGCGATTGAGTTGTCACTGCAAGATGATGTTAAAGCCTTTTATGGTTCTCAATACTGCGCTGATATGGAGGCAACTTGGCAAGGTAATTCGTTGACGCTGCTGCAAGTCTGGAGCGATGACGATTTCGTGCGTCTACAAGAAAATATTCTTGGTCATTTGGTGACGCAGCGCCGCTTGAAACTTAAACCAACAGTATTTATCGCAGCGACAGATGAGGAAATGGATGTGATTTCTATTTGTAACCTCACTGGCAATGTGATTCTAGAGCGTTTGGGCACCTCTAAACGTGATGTATTGGCAGATTCATTGGTTGAGTTCTTGAATAAGTTAGAGGCTGCCGTCTAAGTATGTATGTTGTTGAGTTGCAGTTTGAGTGTTTTGATAACACCACCGTCAGCGCGGTAGACAAAGCCATTAATGGCTTGATGGATGCTCTGCGTTACAACGGCCAAGTATTAGGTCGTGAATTTCCGATAGTGATGGGAGAAGGTGAATTTTTCGTTCGTGTTGTTTGCCCAGAACAAGACAGCTTGCATCCACGTTATCACTCAGATTTCGTCAAAGTGTGCATGAACCGTTTGTCGGATGCGTCTTTGCTTGCACCGAAAATGCGTATGCTGGGGCGTGATTTGAATTCAGAACAAGCAGCCGAAGAAGAGACACCTAGCTGGCAAGTGTTGTACACGACTTATGTTCATACGTGTTCGCCTTTGCGAAGTGGTGAAACCCTGTTGCCAATTCCTTTGTATCGTAATGAGCCAACACTTAATGGAGACCATAAAGCCGTCATTAAGTGGCAGACTGAGTGGCAAGCGTGTGATGAAATCCAAATGGCAGGGGGTTGCCGAGCGGAACATGCGGCGCTGCACGAAATTTGCGATGTGGATAGTGTGCTGTTTCGCCGAGGTTGGGACTTACGTGGCCGTATCGAATACATCACGAAGATCCCTACGTACTATTACCAGTATCGTGTCGGTGGTCAGTCGCTGGAGAGCGAGAAAGCGCGCAAGTGTCCAAAATGCGATGGCGAGTGGCTACTCGATGAGCCACTACATGACATATTTCATTTTAAGTGTGATGACTGCCGAATCGTGTCGAATATCTCTTGGGACCATCTTAAGTAGCGAATTGAAGCTACTTAAATGGGTAGATAGACAAATAGAAAGGGCTGATGTTTTCACATCAGCCCTTTTGTGTTTAGAACGTTGTTTTCAGTCATGTTTTGAAAAGTGGGATTACCAACCTTTCACAACACCGCCTTTGAACAGTTCTTTTGCCGCTTCGTAAACTTCTTCCGTTTGGTAAGCTTTTACGAAGTTTTGTACGTTTTGCGCATTAACATTTTCTTCGCGAGCGACAATTAGGTTTACGTATGGTGAGTCTTTATCTTCAACGAACACGCCGTCACGCTCTGGCGATAGGTCGATAGAGCTTGCGTAAGTGGTGTTGATGATAGATAGCGTTACGTCATCCAATGAACGCGGAAGCTGTGGAGCTTCTAGTTCAATGATTTCGATATTTTTAGGGTTGCCTACGATGTCACGTACTGTAGCGAGTAGACCAACGCCATCACGTAGCGTAATTAAACCTTGCTGCTCAAGAAGCAGTAGTGAGCGACCTAGGTTAGTTGGGTCGTTTGGTACTGCGATGCGTGCGCCATCTTGAATTTCATCAATTGATTTTACTTGCTTTGAGTAACCAGCAATAGGGTAAACGAATGAGTTACCCGCGATAGCCAGTTTGTAGCCGCGGTCTTTCACTTGTTGGTCTAGGTATGGTTTGTGCTGGAACGCATTCGCGTCTACTGAACCATCATCCAGAGCGGCGTTTGGTGTTACGTAATCGGTAAATGTTACTAGCTCAACATCTAGGTTGTATTTCTCTTTTGCTACTTTAGCGGCAACTTCGGCTACTTGTGCTTCAGCACCAGCAATAACGCCAACTTTTACTTTGTTTACGTCTACTTCTTTGTCGCCGCAACCCGCTAGAGCAAGAGCAGAGGCGGCCGTTGCTACAGTCAAAAGACCTTTAAGGCTAAATTTCATCTTTATCTCCTTATAATTTGTATTTTTGATGCTTATCTGTGGTCTACACGGCGCACCACTGCGTCACCGATAGACTGAATAATCTGTACTAGAACAATCAACATCACGACAGTCACGGCCATGATAGTTACATCGTAGCGGTGGAAACCGTAACGAATGGCTACGTCGCCTAGGCCGCCGCCGCCTACCGTACCCGCCATAGCTGAGTAGCTAACGAGAGTGACCAAGGTAATCGTTACTGAGTTAACAATAGTCGGCATTGCTTCAGGTAGTAGAACTTTTGTGATGATCTGTGTTGGTGTCGCCCCCATTGACTGCGCTGCTTCCACCAAGCCTGTCGGTACTTCTAATAAAGCACCTTCAATAAGACGAGCGACAAAAGGAATGGCGCCAATAGTCAGTGGGACGATTGCTGCGGTTGTGCCGATAAAGGTTCCAACTAGCATTTTTGTCACTGGAATAATCGCAACCATCAGTACGAGGAATGGCACTGAGCGACCAATGTTAACGATAGCGCCTAAGCCGCTATTTAGTTTGGTGTTTTCAAGTAGGCCGCCTTTCTTAGTAATATGGAGGATTACGCCTAATGGAATACCCACAGCAAAGCCGACTAATCCGGCAACCGCAACCATGTAAAGCGTTTCCCACGTTGCACCTAAAAGTAGTTTGCTGTTTAAACTCAGCCATTCAGAAATCGTATTAAAGGACATAACCAAGTACCTCTACTTTTACGTTGTGCTTACGCAGGTATTCAAGAGCTGCGTTGTCATCTTCTTCGTTACCAAATAGCTCTGCGACCATCATGCCGAATTTCACGCCACCAGCGTAATCAAGGTCGGAACTCAAAATACTCACATCAATATTGTATTTACGAGAAATTTGCGACATTAACGGTGCATCGACGGTTGCGCCAGTAAACTCTAAGCGAACCAACGGGTAGCTGCCATCAACACGCTCTGCTTGCAGACGAGCTTGGTAATCTTCAGGAATGGAAAGATCCAGCGTTGAGCGAATGAATTGGTGCGCTAGCTCTGTCTTAGGGTGCGCAAAAATATCGCCAACGGTGCCTTTTTCCACCAGCTCACCACCACCGATGATTGCTACTTCGTGACAGATACTTTTTACGACTTCCATTTCGTGAGTGATAAGTAAAATCGTGATGTTGAGTTTGCGGTTGATCTCTTTCAATAACTCAAGGATAGATTGAGTCGTTGCCGGGTCTAGCGCACTAGTGGCCTCATCACAAAGCAGCACGCTAGGATCGGATGCCAATGCACGAGCAATTGCCACACGCTGTTTTTGTCCGCCACTTAAGTTAGATGGGTAGCTCTCGTGTTTGTCGGCTAAGCCTACAAGCTTTAGCAACTCAGTTACTTTTGCTGTGATTTGCGATTTGTCTTTACCTGCCAGTTCTAGTGGCAGTGCTACATTATCAAACACAGTACGAGACGAAAGCAGGTTAAAATGCTGGAAGATCATGCCAATGTTACGGCGTGTTTCGACTAGTTGTTTTTTGCTGAGTTTGGTTAGATCCACACCATCAACGATGATGGAACCAGAGGTCGGCGCTTCTAACATGTTGACACAGCGGATCAGCGTACTTTTACCAGCACCTGATGAACCGATAACACCAAAGATAGTGCCTTTGTCGATGTGTAGGTTAATGTCTTTCAGGGCAAGGATTTCCTTACTGCCTTGGTAGAACACTTTATTGACGTTTTTTATTTCTATCATGTTTCAACCTGCCCAAAGATACGGGGAACTTCGCTGTCAAAAACGGCCTTTGACAGAACTTAATGTTGAGCTTTATCTCAATTTTCAGTTGATGCTATGGGTTAAGCAGAATGAAGTCAATAGATATTTTTACGTCTAGACGTCTAAATGTATGGATGTTCTGTTTTGAAACGAAGATGTATAGATAACAAGCAGGAGGTAGACGGCGGGGCACCCTCAGATTTACCGATTCTTGCCCAACAAATCAACCGTTTTGTCGAGGCCTAGAATGAATTAGATAGTGTTGAAGTTTATAAGGTATGTAATAATCTGATTAAACCGAGTTAATAGAGAAATACGTTTTGGCAAAACCTGCTGTTTTTATCGATCGTGATGGCGTGATAAACGTTGACCACGGCTACGTTCATGACGAACATGATTTTGAGTACATTGATGGTGTATTTGAAGCGACGAAAGCGCTAAAAGATAAAGGCTACCTTCTAGTGTTAGTGACGAATCAATCGGGCATCGCACGCGGTAAATTCAGTGAAGACCGTTTCTTGTCTCTGACTCAATGGATGGATTGGAACTTTGCTGATAATGGTGTTGAGTTCGATGGTATCTATTACTGTCCACATCATCCAGAACATGGCATTGGCGAGTACAAGCAAGATTGTGAGTGCCGTAAGCCAAAACCAGGCATGTTCATTTCTGCGCGTGACTTCTTGAAGATCGACATGGAGAAATCTGTGATGATCGGCGATAAAGCTGAAGACATGATGGCAGCAGAAGCGGCAGGCGTTGGCACTAAGATTTTGGTTCGCACTGGTAAGCCAGTAACGGAACAGGGCGAAGCCATTGCAACGGTAGTATTAGATAGCATTGCAGATGTGCCTGCGTACTTAAACAAGTAATCTTCATTACTGACTGAGATAAGGGAAGCCACTGCTTCCCTTTTGTTTGATTCCTTCTTTTAATCTGAACACTTATGAGCAAAAAACTCACCATTCTTGATATCGCAAAATTGGCAGGCGTGGGCAAATCGACAGTAAGCCGTGTGCTTACTAACGATCCAAAAGTGAAACCCCAAACGCGAGAGAAGGTTGAGCAAATCATTCGTGAATCTGGTTATGTGCCGTCCAAATCTGCGCAATCAATGCGTGGCGGCAGCCAAAAAGTTATTGGGGTTATCATCTCCCGTTTAGATTCACCATCAGAAAATCGCGCCGTTGGTACAATGCTCAATGCTTTGTATTCCGCTGGTTATGATGCGGTGATCATGGAGAGCCAATTCGATCGCGATAAAACCAATGAACATTTGGATGTGCTTAAACGTCGCAACGTCGATGGGGTGATCGTGTTTGGCTTTACTGGATGTGATGAGCGAGCATTGGCGGAGTGGGGGAATCGTATCGTCGTGATCGCGATGGACACGCAAATGGTTTCCTCGATCAACTACGATAACCAAGGTGTGATAGACATGGCTTTGTCTCACCTTGAGCAGCAATCTTTATCTCGCATTGCTTATATTGGTGTTGATCCTGAAGACAAAACCACTGGCTTAGCTCGTCTAAATGCTTATAAAGCTTGGTGTCAACGCAAGCAAATTGCACCTTGTTTCCAAACGGGTAAGTTGAGCCATGAAAGTGCTTATCAGTTGGTAGACAAAGTCCTTCAATCTGACACTCAGGCCATCGTGTGCGCCAGTGACACTATCGCGTTGGGCGTGATTAAGCGTCTTCAAGAGTTAGGACGTGAAGACGTGGTTGTGACAGGTGTTGGTGGTAATGAATTGCTCTCTTTCCTTTTTCCTAAAGTGTTTAGTGTCGACCCAGGTTATACCCTTGCAGGTGAGAAGTCCGCTAACATGCTGATCAATCAATTAAATGGCGATGAGGAAGTGGTTCACTTTACTCAACAGCCTATCGTTTGTTAATCCACACTAAAACGATCTGCTCTAAAATTATACTGTGATCATTCTCAATTAATGGGACTGTTCCCATTTTGTTTTTTGTCTTCGAATGGCAATATTAAAATTAAGAAATGGGAATGTTCCCATTTATAAAAACAAAATGATGAATCGAATGTATCCAATACAGGGTGGACAAAATTATGAGTAAGATTGCGCGTAAAGACGTGGAGCGTCTTATTGAGCTGGTCGGGGGGCCGGACAATATTGCCAGTGTAAGTCACTGTTTAACTCGCTTGCGTTTTGTTCTAAATGATACGGACAAAGCAGATACGAAACAGTTAGAAGCATTACCGATGGTGAAGGGCTGTTTTACCAACGCAGGCCAGTTCCAAGTGGTTATCGGTACTGAAGTGGATGAAGTTTACAAGGTACTGATCGGACTGACGGGTAAAAGTGAAGCCAGCAAAGACGAAGCGAAGAACGCTGCTCGTCAAAACATGAATATCGTTGAGCGTGGTATTTCCCACCTTGCAGAAATCTTTGTACCACTGCTACCAGCGATCATCACCGGTGGTCTGATCCTTGGTTTCCGTAACGTTATTGGCGACATCAAGATGTTTGATGGTCAAACGCTAACGGAAATCAGCCAGTTTTGGGCAACGGTACACTCTTTCTTATGGCTGATTGGTGAGGCGATCTTCTTCTTCCTACCGGTTGGCGTGTGTTGGTCGACAGTGAAAAAGCTCGGCGGTACTCCGATTCTGGGTATCACGCTTGGTGTAACATTGGTTTCGCCACAGTTGATGAACGCCTACCTGATTGGTAAGCAAGTACCCGAAGTGTGGGACTTTGGCTTATTTGCCATCGAGAAAGTGGGCTATCAGGCGCAAGTGATTCCAGCAATGCTTGCTGGTATGGCTCTGGCGTTTATTGAAACCAACTTAAAACGCATCATTCCGTCTTACCTTTACCTAGTGGTCGTGCCGTTTGTCTCAATCATTGTGTCTGTGATTCTTGCGCACTCTATCATTGGTCCATTCGGTCGTATGTTGGGTGACGGCGTGGCATTCGCAGCAAAAGCAGCCATGACGGGTGACTTCGCAATGATTGGCTCAACCATCTTCGGCTTCCTATACGCGCCATTGGTCATTACTGGTATTCACCACACCACCAACGCGGTTGACCTTCAATTAATGCAAGAGCTAGGCGGCACGCCAATTTGGCCTCTGATTGCGCTTTCAAATATTGCTCAAGCGTCTGCGGTCGTCGGCATCATTATCATCAGTAAAAAACACGGCGAGCGTGATATCTCAGTGCCTGCGGCTATCTCTGCTTACCTTGGCGTGACTGAACCGGCGATGTACGGCATCAACTTGAAATACAAGTTCCCAATGTTGAGCGCGATGATCGGTAGTGCGTGTGCTGCTGCTATTTGTGGTAGTGCGGGCGTAATGGCGAACGGTATCGGTGTGGGCGGTTTGCCGGGCATCTTGTCTATCCAACCGCAGTTCTGGGGCATTTTTGCTTTGGCTATGTTAGTCGCAATGCTGGTACCTGCTGCATTAACGTTAATTCTTTATAAGCGTGCACAAGCCAAAGGTGAGCTTGAGCCTGCAAACGCGTAATTCTATTTGAGGCAGTGACTTGGCTGCCTCCTCCTATTTTTCTTTTCAAATTTTAAGTTTCCGATTACTGGTAAGTGAGTGTTAGAAATGGCTATGACCAAGCATGATGAGAGCTGGTGGAAAACCGCAACCATCTATCAAATTTACCCAAAAAGCTTTTGTGACAGTGGCAGTAAAGGCACGGGCGACATCAAAGGGATCATTTCTAAGCTGGATTATCTTAAGCATCTTGGTGTGGATGCGATTTGGCTGACGCCGGTTTACCAATCGCCAATGATCGACAACGGTTATGACATCTCCGATTACTACTCGATCAATCCACAGTTCGGCACTATGGAAGATTTCGATACTTTGCTAGCAGAAGCGCATCAGTTGGGCATTCGTATCATCATGGACATTGTAGTGAACCACACGTCGACAGAACACAAGTGGTTCCAATCCGCACTGGGTGATAAAAACAGCCCATACCGTGATTACTACATCTGGAAAGATCCGGTAGATGGTGCTGAACCAAACAACTGGCAATCAAAGTTTGGTGGCAACGCTTGGGCGCTGGATGAAAAAACAGGCCAGTACTATTTGCACCTTTTTGCTAAAGAGCAAGCGGACTTAAACTGGGAAAACCCAGTAGTGCGTGAAGAAGTGAAAGAAGTCATCAGCTTCTGGGCAGAAAAAGGAGTGGATGGTTTCCGTCTCGACGTTATCAACCTGATTTCCAAGCAGCAAGATTTTCCAAGTGACGATATTGGTGATGGTCGTCGTTTCTACACGGATGGTCCACGTGTGCACGAATACCTTCAAGAGATTAGCGAATCTGTGTTTCAAAAATACGGCAGCGTGACGGTGGGTGAAATGTCTTCCACCACGCTAGAGCACTGCCAGCAATATTCTTCGCTAGACGGCAAAGAGCTATCCATGGTGTTCAACTTCCATCATCTGAAAGTCGATTATCCAAATGGTGAAAAATGGACCAAAGCGCCGTTTGATTTCATTCAGTTAAAACAGATCTTCAATCATTGGCAAACCGGCTTAAATGGCAAAGGGTGGGGGGCGTTGTTCTGGTGTAACCACGACCAGCCACGCGTTGTCAGCCGATTAGGTAACGAAGAGCAATACCGTGTTGAATCTGCCAAGATGCTTGCGGCATCAGTGCACATGATGCAAGGCACACCTTATGTTTACCAGGGGGAAGAGATCGGCATGACCAACCCGGGTTATACCGAAATCAGCCAATATCGTGATGTTGAAAGTACTAACATGTACGACATCATGGTCAACCGTGATGGTGTATCTCATGACGATATGATGGCGATCTTGGCACAGAAGTCGCGTGATAACTCACGTACACCAATGCAATGGAACAGTGCAAAACACGCGGGCTTTACTGAGGGCACGCCTTGGCTTGAAGTGGCGAAGAATTACACTGAAATCAATGCTGAAGCTGCGGTTGCCGATTTAAACTCGGTGTTCTACTTTTACAAGCGTCTGATTGAACTGCGTAAACAGGTTCCAGTGATCACCGATGGTCGTTACGAGGACCTGCTGCCAGAGCACAAACGTATTTTCGCTTACGCTCGTCAGAACGATAAGCAAACGCTGCTGTGTATCAATAACTACTATGCTGAAGAGGTGGAATGCGTTCTGCCAGAACGTTTTGATATGAGTAAAGCGAAAAACTTGCTATCTAACTATCAAAACTCAGCGAGCGCAGTCGCGTCAAACCATCAAGTGTTACGACCTTACGAAACTCGTATTTTATTGATAGAAGAATAAACTCGGGTGTCATCACCCCTAAGATTGATATTCGAGATGAAGGCTTTGGTGTGCTCCCCAAAGCCTTCTTTTATTGAGATATCTCTAAAAAATGCGAGCTTATTTTGTTTCAATCGCTGTTAGCTGCACTTTCTCTTCGTTGATTTGTACTTGTTGTACTTTCAGCAGTTCAATTTTTTCAATCAGACCTAAGCTCGGATTAAACCAACGTTCTGCCGAAGTGGCGAACTCCATTGAGTCCATATCATCACAGTTTAGGTTGTAGATGTTCTCTTCCATCAGGTATGCCGCTTCAATTTTCTTGCCTGAGATCGAGAACGCTTTACGCACACCAGTCTCTCGGATTTGCTGTTGCCAAACCACTTGGCAAGATGCTGTCATAGGAAGGTTTTGTACCCACTCATGATCTTCAAAACGGTCTAGAAGGTTGTGAACTGCGTAGCCTGTAAGAGTGGTTTGCAGAGACATAGTTTCTTCACCGATGTCAATATTCGGGCTTTTCTCTTTTACGTCGTCACCGTTTAGGCGGAAAATCGGACTGCTGTGCATAAGCATGGCAATAAACTGATGACCAATGAAATAAGCGTCAGTGATTTCATGGAGTGCACCATCTGATCCTACAAAGTAAAGCGTATTGCTCTCTTCGTCGTCGTTGTACTGCTCGTCTGAATAGTAGAACTGTTCGGCGCCGTAGTTCACCAAGTCATTAACCAACTGGACCATTGCCTCGCTGTTTGGGATTTGTGCCAATGCTGCCAATATTTGCTCGCGATCCATCGCTTGGAAGCTCAGTTTCATGTCGCCTTCTGGTTGGCCATCCAAGCTAAATGCGTAGTTTAGCTGTGTGCTTGGCGTGGGAGCGAAGATTGAGTTGTGAATCGAGACGTCGAAACTTTCTTGAGGCACTTTGTTTGGATTCGCACTGCCAGAAGACGAACCTCCGCCACAGCCGTAAAGAGCCAGAGTTGCTGCTGCGATAAGCGTCATTTTGTTTAGCATGGTTTACATTCCTGATTGATAAGGCCGCTTCATGTTGGGCCGTTGCTTGAATGCGAGCATGCTAAGTTCAGCGAGAGAAAAAGGGCAAAAAACAAAAGCTAACAGGGGTTAACGAAAGCTTAATTTTATATTTAGGTCTTTGTTTTATTGGTGGTTATTTCGTTGGCCACATTAGTGCAATACTCGTTAATGAGCGCTTTCCATCGGCTTATGATTTCTTGATCGGTCACACTAACATGCAACGTTTTCCACGGTTGGAGGCAAGTCTCTTTTGATTCAGATTGAGAAAGACGCTCAAACAAGGTTTCGGAAGGTAAAACGCGCAGCAGCGCCACCAGTGATTCCATGTAGTTGAGACGGAACTGTTCAAGTTTGTTCTGCTTATAAGCAATGTGAGACACAAAGGTATAAATCAGTGCGTTTTGGATACGTGAGTCGCCATCTGGTGTCGTTAACAGAGCTTTTGCCCTGTCTAAGTTACCTAATTTGAAATGCAATAGACCTAACCAGAGGCTCAGCTCATCTGGCAAAACATCAAACGACGATTGTACTTGAGTTAAATACGCTTCCAGCTTTTGATGTTCGTGCTCGTATAAGGCGAGATGTCTTGCCGTTGTTATAGCCGCAAACTCATCAGATTGTCTGAGAGGTTGGCTAGAAAAGGCATTCTCGAATAACATTTTTTTGTGAATATTCGAAAGCTGCCACGAACTTGCCGAAGGTGCAGGCAGATTGAAGTATTGCGCGACATCCGAATGCATTTGGAAAATATCCGATTGTAAGTCAGATAAACGCAGTGTGTACTCATTGCGAAACGCCAACTTGCCCGTCGCAGGATAAATAAGGTTCATCTGCGCTTTCAAGATGCCCTGTTTTGTGCCGTCTTTTAACTCGATATTGAGCTCGTAGTCGCTGGTCTGCATGTTTCGTGCGCCAGGGAAATATGGCGTATGACCGATAGGATCAAGAAAGTAACTGGGAGCATCTTGGTTGGCGATGTCGGTGTATGGATATTCGACCTGTTGTTGCAGCAAGATGGCTTTGACCAGTATGCGGTATTTTCGCGCCTGAGAGCCGATTGAATCGACACGGTTGAGTAGTAGCTCGACTTTGGGAATCAGTAGTTGATGACGCGTTTGTTGTGTTGAGATTTCTTGGCGTTGCCATAACAAGCTTGCGAGCGTCATGCTACATACCGCAAGTATGGCACATAAGCTGTAAGCGAAAATCAGCTTGAAGTTCTTATTACTCGCCACCTGGGTTGAGATAACGCGCCGATGGTTTTTCGCTGGTGGCACTAAACGAATATTGGCAGGGTTAAGAAAGTAGCCTTTGCGGGGGTAAGTGACTAAAAGCTTAGCGGCATCGTATTCGGGTAAGTACTGCTGTAGCAGTGCACGTAAGGTGCTAATGCGGTTCGTGAGCACATTCTTAGAGATGAACTTGCTCTGCCAAATGGTTTCAATAATGGTGTCAGCAGAGAGTGGGTGGCCAACGCTTGTTAACAGCAGTTCTAATAATTCAATGGTGCGAGGTTCAAGATCAATCGCGATAGCATCTTGATGAAGGGTCTGTGTCTTCGGGTAATAGATCAGCTCTCCAATCGCAATACAACTGTGAGTCTGTTTAGCTTGTTGCAGAAAGTCGCGCATACCGTACCGATCTATTTGGAAATCGCGAAGTATTATATAGCGATTGGAGCGCGAAATCTTATAAATCGCGCTTCAATCATTATCAAAAATTTATGAACCGTAGGTCACGGAATAGCGGTGCGGTTTGTGGTTCATCGCTAACACGAGATTGAGTGCAAACGCCCCCAAAATTGAAAGGCCAATCACTTCTGGTGTGACAAAGAAGAATGAAGCAAACAGGATACATGCATCGATTGCCATTTGGCTTTTGCCAACTGAAATGCCAAATTTGTCTTGGATAAACAAACACAGCACGTTAAAGCCACCCAAGCTGGAGCGATGTCGGAATAGGATCAGCATACCGAGCCCCATTAAAAGTCCGCCTGCGACGGCGCAATAAACTTCATTTACCGATTCGAGCGAGATTAGCAAATAAAGATGATCGGCAAAGATAGAAACCAACGCGCCAGAAATGGCACTATTAATGGCGAAATGACGGCCGAAGCGTTTCCATGCTAGTAAGTAAAAAGGACTGTTTGCTAAAAAGTACAGCACACCAAAGGTAAAAGGTGTAAATTGGCTAATAAGCAGAGCCAATCCAGTCGTGCCTCCCGTTAGAAGGTTCGCGGATTGGAGAAAGAAAACGCCTTGAGCTACTAAAAAGGTACCCGTGAGAATCGCTATCCAGTCTTCTTTTAATGAGTGTTTTTCCATCAATGTTGCAGTCATTAGTGATAAATAAGGCGTGCATAGTAGTAAAAAGATGATCTTTTCGGTAGCTAGAGGGTAAAATTTACGGTAAACCTATGTAATTGCTGTTTTACAGGGTGTAAAGCACAAATTTGACAGGCAATAGATTGTCGTTATGCGATTGCAATGCTGGCATGATAAACATTGCTTGTCATCATGAAAAAACTGCATGAGAAAAATTGTAAATTTCTCTTTATGACCTAAATCAAATTATGTAGAATGCGCGCCATTAGGGTGACGAAAACGTTTGCGTCGGGTCATTCAACAGTTTTTTTGCAACTTTCAGTACTAATCTGAGTCAGGAGATACAGATGCTTAAGCGTGATATGAACATCGCAGATTACGATGCGGAACTGTTCGCAGCTATCCAGGAAGAAACTCTTCGCCAGGAAGAACACATTGAACTTATCGCTTCTGAAAACTACACAAGCCCACGTGTAATGGAAGCGCAAGGTTCTCAGCTAACGAACAAATACGCTGAAGGCTACCCAGGTAAGCGTTACTACGGCGGTTGTGAGTACGTAGATAAAGCTGAAGCACTAGCAATTGAGCGTGCATGCCAACTATTTGGTTGTGAGTACGCTAACGTACAGCCTCACTCAGGTTCTCAAGCAAACAGCGCAGTTTACATGGCGCTTCTTAACCCAGGCGATACAGTTTTAGGCATGAGCCTAGCGCACGGTGGTCACCTAACTCACGGTTCACCAGTAAACTTCTCTGGTAAGCACTACAACGTTATCCCTTACGGTATCGATGAAGCTGGTCAAATCAACTACGATGAGATGGAACAGCTAGCACTTGAACACAAACCTAAGATGATCATCGGTGGTTTCTCTGCTTACTCGCAAATCGTTGATTGGAAACGCATGCGTGAAATCGCTGACAAAGCAGGTGCTTACTTATTTGTTGATATGGCGCACGTAGCTGGTCTTATCGCTGCCGGTGAATACCCAACACCAGTACCGCATGCTCACGTGGTAACAACAACGACGCACAAAACACTAGCAGGTCCTCGCGGTGGTCTTATCTTGTCAAATGCTGGCGAAGATATGTACAAGAAATTGAACTCAGCAGTGTTCCCTGGTGGTCAAGGTGGCCCTCTAATGCACGTTATCGCTGGTAAAGCAGTAGCGTTCAAAGAAGCGATGGAGCCAGAGTTCAAAGCTTATCAAGCTCGCGTAGTGAAAAACGCAAAAGCAATGGTTGGTCAGTTCCAAGAGCGTGGCTACAAAATCGTATCTAACGGTACAGAAAACCACTTGTTCCTTGTTGACCTAATCGACAAAGATATCACTGGTAAAGACGCAGACGCGGCACTAGGTGCAGCAAACATCACTGTAAACAAGAACTCAGTACCAAATGACCCACGCAGCCCATTCGTAACGTCTGGTATTCGTGTAGGTACGCCAGCGATCACTCGCCGTGGCTTCACTGAAGAAGATGCAAAAGAGCTAGCAAACTGGATGTGTGACGTTCTAGATAACATCGGCAACGAAGAAGTTATCGAAGCGACTAAACAGAAAGTGCTCGAAATTTGTAAGCGTCTACCGGTTTACGCCTAACTATTCTTCATAGAATGAGTCAATTTCGGTGTCGAACATACTCACTTGCTCGCGCAAACTCCGTGTGTTCTCCTAGAACTCGACTCATCTATTTTGAACATTGATATACTAAAGGTCCTCAATTGAGGGCCTTTTTGTTTGTCTGGCGTTTGGAATGAGATATAGCGAAGAGTGTGTGATAAGGAGATGGCTACCAACACTGTCCCTTTCAATATATCCAAACCGCGTCATTCCGACGAGCCTAGGCGAGAGCAGGAATCTTGTTGAGGCACACTCTTTTACTCAGCGTTTCCCAAAAAATCATCAGTACGTTGGAAACTGATTCTCAATCACGCTCGTTCCTCGCTGTTCAGAATGACGGAGGTAGAATGGCTTTTTATCATCATTTGACAGATACAAAAAAGGTTGGCACTGAGCCAACCTTTTCTCTTCAAAACAAGCTTTTCAAAACAAGCGAGAGCTTATTTAATCTCGATACCTTGAGCTTGCATATCGGCATGGTAAGAAGAGCGAACAAATGGACCACACGCTGCGTGCGTGAAGCCAAGCTCTAGTGCAACTTCTTTTAGCTCGTCAAACTCTGATGGCGGAACGTAACGCTCTACTGGCAAGTGGTGACGGCTTGGCGCTAAGTACTGACCTAGAGTCAGCATCGTTACGCCGTGTGCGCGTAGATCTTTCAGTACTTCGATGATTTCTTCTTTGGTTTCACCAAGACCCATCATCAAACCAGATTTGGTCGGTACATTTGGATGCTGCTCTTTGAACTTCTTAAGAAGCTCCAGCGACCACTTGTAGTTTGCACCTGGGCGAGCTTTACGGTAAAGACGTGGCGCTGTTTCTAGGTTGTGGTTGAAGACATCTGGCGGGTTATCTTTCATTAGATCAAGCGCTACGTCCATACGACCACGGAAGTCAGGAACCAGAGTTTCAATCTTAATATGCGGGTTCAACGCACGGATCTCGCGGTTACAGTCGGCAAAGTGCTGTGCACCACCATCACGCAGATCGTCACGGTCTACAGAAGTGATTACTACGTATTTCAGCTTCATATCGGCGATGGTTTTCGCCAGTTTTTGAGGCTCTTCTGCTTCCGGTGGTAATGGGCGGCCATGAGCAACGTCACAGAAAGGACAACGACGAGTACAAATAGCACCTAGGATCATGAAGGTAGCTGTACCGTGGTTAAAACATTCCGCTAGGTTAGGGCAAGATGCTTCTTCACATACGGAGTGAAGTTTATTCTTGCGCATCGCCGCCTTGATGTCTTGAATTCGTTGGCTGTCGGCTGGTAGCTTGATCTTCATCCAATCAGGCTTACGTAGCACTTCTTTCTGCTCTGTAGGCATGTTCTTTACGGGAATCAATGCCATTTTATCGGCGTCACGATATTTAACGCCTTTTTCCATCTGGATTGGTTTGCTCATGCTTTATTACCTTGAGAAGGTGCTTCTGTGCTGAATTCTACTTGCTCATAGTCGAGCAAAGTAACGAGTTCTTCTATTAATTGTTTTTCTACGGCTTCTACATTGTCTGGGCCGCCAAATTGGCTGACCTGAACCATTTCCATACCTTCATAACCACAAGGGTTAATACGCAGAAACGGTGTTAAATCCATATTTACGTTCAAGGCTAAGCCATGAAACGAGCATCCTTTACGAATGCGTAAACCGAGAGAGCATATTTTTTTACCGTCAACGTAAACGCCTGGTGCGTCAGGTCGCGCGGCCGAATCGATATTGTATGCTTTTAGCGTGTTGATCACGAGGTTCTCGATAGTGGTAACGAGATCTCGTACACCTAATTTTTTGCGGCGTAAGTTGATCAAGAAATAGGCGACCAACTGACCAGGGCCATGATACGTAACCTGGCCTCCGCGATCACTTTGTACAACAGGAATGTCACCAGTGTTAATAAGGTGCTCAGCTTTACCTGCCTGACCTTGGGTAAATACTGGGTTATGTTCTACCAACCAGACTTCATCAGGGGTTTCTTCTGTGCGTTGGTCGGTGAACTCATGCATCGCCTTCCATACAGGCTCATAGTCTTGGCGGCCAAGTCGTTTTACAACAAGTTGGTGTTGCATGGGAATTCCTGTTGCTAATATATAAAGTTTTTGGATTATAAACCGGATAACCCTGATGCTCTACCGCTGAGTAACAGATTTTTAACTGAAAGCGATGTAAAGTTTTGTTATCTAGTTGATAAATAAAAAGAAAGCAGCCGAAGCTGCTTTCAAAAAAAATTTAATCTATCAAAAAATTATAGAACCATGCGCACGATGTCAATTTCACCTAACTCTTTGTATAGCGTCTCAACTTGCTCGATAGACGTTGCAGTGATGTTGATTGATACCGAGTGGTAGTTGCCCTTAGCACTTGGTTTAACGGTCGGGCTGTAGTCACCTGGAGCATGGCGCTGAATAACTTCAAGAACAAGCTCTGGAAGTTCAGGCTTTGCATGACCCATTACCTTGTAAGTAAATGAACAAGGGAACTCAAGCAGGTCTTTTAATTTTGCATCAGAGTTGATGGTTAGCATATCGATAACTCCAGTAGATATTCGTTGCGGTGCGAAATAGTACAGTCAAATTAGGGGGAACTCAAGACGAGGATCTCAAACTTAAAAAGCCGCCCTTTCAGGCGGCTTTGCGAATAAGTTTGCTACTCTAACGTCCTTCTTAGAAGAAGCTCTTGAATAACAATACGATGTAATCCCACATGCGGCTAAATAGACTACCTTGCTCTACGGTTTCTAGTGCCATTAGTGGGTATTCGGCAATATCTTCACCATCGATCTGATAGTATAGCTTACCAACTACATCACCTTTATTAATTGGGGCTTCTAGCTCTTTTTCAAGGACGAAGCTGGCTTTTAGGTTTTTCGCTTCACCACGTGGTAGTGTTACGTAAGTATCTTGGTCAAGGCCTAACGCTACAGTGTCTTTGTTACCCATCCACACTTTTTCTTCAACGAACGTTTCACCTGCTTTGTGCGGTGCTACTGTTTCGAAGAAACGGAAGCCGTAGCTTAGTAGCTTTTTGCTTTCTGACTTACGAGCATTGGCATCTTTAGTACCCATAACGACCGCAACCAAGCGCATTTGACCTTCAGTTGCTGAACTTACTAGGCTGTAACCCGCATTACTTGTGTGACCCGTTTTGATGCCGTCAACGTTCATGCTCTTATCCCAAAGTAGACCGTTACGGTTGTATTGGGTGATGCCGTTGTAAGTAAATTTCTTCTCTGAGTACACTCGGTACTCATTTGGTACGTCACGGATAAGTGCTTTACCCAGCAGTGCCATGTCGTATGGTGTTGAGTACAACTCTGCGTTATCTAAGCCATGAACGTTGGCAAAGTGCGAGTTAGTCATACCCAATGTGTTGGCCCAAGCGTTCATTAGGTCAACAAACGCATCTTCTGAACCTGCAATATGTTCTGCCATCGCAACACAGGCATCGTTACCTGACTGGACGATGATACCTCGGTTCAGGTCACGTACTTTAACTGTTGTGCCTACTTCAATGAACATCTTTGATGAATCAGGGAAGTTTTTCGCCCACGCATTTTTACTGATGGTGACATCATCATCTTCTGAGATATTACCACGCGCTAGCTCTTGGCCGATTACATAGCTGGTCATCATCTTAGTCAGACTAGCTGGAGACAATTTTGTGTTCATCTCTTTCTCTGCCAGTACTTTACCTGAATGGTAATCCATCAGCACGTAGCCCTTCGCCGCGATTTGAGGGGCATCTGGAACAACGATAGGTGATGCAAGAGCAGATTGAGCGAAAGTTGCAGAAAGGGCAACCGAAGAAACGAGAATAGATTTCACAAACTTATTTTTATTCATGGTAATTCAAATTTTTGGGTTAACTGCAGACATCTTATCAGAATCCCTAGTTATGTAAGAGGGGGATCAAAGAGAAATTCATGACACGAGGTCATTTGGCAGTGTTGTGTTTTTTAATAAATGCAGACGAATAGCCGAGCAACTTTACTTTATCTAGTGTGGCTTGCGTCAGGGAATAGTCAGTAAATGGCCCTAACAACAAGCGATAAGACTCTTTCGCACTCTCTAGGAAAGTTTCTGTATCCAATTTTTGACCAAGCTCGGTACCTAAAGTTCGCGCGCGCTCTTCATTTTTTGATGATGCTACTTGAATAACGTACCTAGGGTGCGCTTCTAATGACTTTTTATCCGTGGGCTGATTGATACTGATCACTTCAATTTCCACGTTTGCGGTGCCTGTTTTTATGACATCTAACTTGTGCGCGGCGGCATAGCTTAAATCAATGATACGGCCATCGTGAAAAGGACCTCGGTCATTAACTCGTACTATGGTGGTTTTGCCGTTGTCAGTATTGGTAACTTTTACGTAACTTGGTAACGGTAGCGTTTTATGCGCTGCCGTCATTGAGTACATGTCATAGATTTCGCCATTAGAAGTCAAATGACCTTGGAATTTTTTCCCATACCAAGATGCTCGGCCTTTTTCTTTAAAGCCTTTCGCATTGCGAACTATTTTGTAGTCTTTGCCACGCAAGTGGTAATCTTTGTTCCCACCTAGGCTGTACGGTTCATATTTAGGATGCGCATCCTCGATGTGTTCGACTGAAAGCGGTGTATCCGGTGCAACATCGGATTCGAGTTCGTAACGGCCTTCTTGTTCTTTTTGGCTAGTTGATGAACAGCCTGCCAAAATAAGAGCAGAGAAAACCAAGGAATATAAAGCGCGTTTTTGCATGTCTAGGTCGCCTTAGAGAATGCTTTTCGGTGCGTATGAATCGACATCAGAATACCAAAACCAGCCATCAAGGTTACCATTGATGTGCCGCCATAACTGATGAGTGGCAACGGTACACCTACTACAGGTAGGATGCCACTTACCATGCCAATATTTACAAAAATATACACGAAGAAGCTGAGTACAATACTGCCTGCCATCATTCGTCCAAATGCGGTTTGCGCTTGGCTGGCGAGATATAAACCTCGTCCAATAATAAATAGATAGATGGCTAAAAGGCAAAGGAAGCCAATCATACCCCATTCTTCAGCAATTACTGCAAAGATAAAGTCAGTGTGTCGTTCAGGAAGAAATTCTAGTTGTGACTGCGTACCTTGCAACCAACCTTTGCCGGAAATACCACCGGAGCCAATCGCAATTTTACTCTGAATAATGTGGTAGCCCGCTCCTAGCGGATCAGATTCCGGGTTAAATAGAGTACGAACTCGCACTTTTTGATACTCTCGCATCAAGAAAAACCACAGAATTGGAATGAAACCACCTAATGCAATCGCAGCACCAGCGATGATTTTCCAGCTAATGCCGGCGAGGAAGATAACAAAAATACCGGAAGCGGCGATCAGGATCGAGGTACCTAAGTCAGGCTGCTTTGCAATGAGAATGGTTGGTAAGCAGACCATAATCAGTGCAACAATGAGTGTTTTTAGCGTTGGTGGAAGGGGCTGTCTACCGACATAGCGAGCCACCATTAATGGCACCGCGAGCTTCAATAGCTCTGACGGTTGAAAGCGCACAAAACCGAGGTTAAGCCAACGCTGCGCGCCTTTCGATGCTTCACCGAAAAACAGCACGCCGAAAAGCAGTATAACGCCACCAACGAACATCAAAGGTGCCAAGCTTTCGTAAGTTCGTGGAGAAAGCTGCGCAAGGACGAGCATCACAACGAGTGAAAGCACCATTCGCATGGCTTGGCGATCCATCATCAGTAAACTTTGGCCACTGGCGCTGTACATGATCACCAGGCCAAACCCCATCAGGGCCAATATGCCAAGTAGGAGTGGTAAGTCGATATGGAAGCGTTCAAACAGGGCGCGATTTTTACCTGTAGAGGGATCCATCTTCATTACTGTTTTACCTCTTTCTTCGCATTGTTTTCAGGCTCAATTTCTTCTGGACCAAGAACGACTCGGTCAAAAATTTTCCTTACTACTGGGGCACCGTTACTAGAACCACCACCGGCATTTTCTAGTACTACAGTGACGACCACTTTAGGATCATCAAATGGTGCAAAGCCAGTAAATAACGCATGGTCACGTAAGTGCTCGGCGATCTCATCGGCGTTGTACTCTTCGTTTTCACCCAGACCGAAGACCTGTGCAGTACCTGATTTACCCGCTGTTTCATAATTCATTTTGTAGAATGAGCGACGAGCTGTTCCGCGCGTGCCATGGTTTACCCGACGCATGCCTTCTTTCGCCATATCCCAGTACTTTTTAGGCACATTCTTGATTGGTGGGTAAGTCACGTATTCTGTCGTTTGCTGCTCTTCGAAGTCGTTACCATTTTCTATCGTCGCTTTGAGCAAGTGAGGTGCGATCACTTCTCCCTCGTTTACTAATACGGAGGTTGCTTTGGCGATTTGCATTGGTGTTGCTGTCCAATATCCTTGGCCGATACCCACAGGGATCGTATCACCTTTATACCATGGGGTTTTATGGCGAGACATTTTCCAGTCACGAGTCGGCATATTCGCCTTACTTTCTTCGTAGATATCAATGCCAGTGTAATCACCAAAACCGAACATCATCATCCAATTCGAAATACGGTCAATACCCATGTCATAAGCGATTTGATAGTAGAAGGTATCAACAGACTCTTCGATCGACTTAATGATATCGACGCGTCCGTGTCCCCAACGCAACCAGTCCCGGAACGGACGTGTGTTAGAGTTTGGTATGCGCCAATAACCAGGATCATTTCGTGTGGTGTTAGGTGTTACGACACCTTCTTGCAGCGCGGCTACCGCCATAAATGGTTTGATGGTAGACGCAGGGGGGTAAATGCCAAGTGTAGTGCGGTTGACCAAAGGACGGTTTTTATCGTTCAAAAGGGCGCGATAGTCTTTACCTGAGATTCCGTGCACGAACGAGTTAGGATCGTAGCTAGGGCTTGAAACCATAGCCAGTACGCCGTTGTCTCTAGGATCGATTACTACAGCACTGCCTCGGCGGCCGTCCAATAATTGGTGTACGTACAACTGCAAGTTGATATCAAGGTTTAAAACGATGTCTTTTCCGGGTACAGGTGGAACGTACTTTAAGGTACGGATTACTCGGCCGCGGCTGTTTACCTCGACTTCTTGATATCCGGCTGTACCGTGTAAGAGGTCTTCGTAGTATTTTTCAATACCCAGCTTACCAATGTCGCGAGTGGCTTGATAGTTTGCGTCTTTTTCTTCTCGGATCAGGCGCTGCATGTCGCGATCATTAATTCGAGAAACATACCCAATCACGTGGGTTAAGACTTCGCTGAAAGGGTAGTAGCGCTTTAAGGTCGCACTTATTTCCACGCCCGGAAAGCGGTACTGATTGACGGAGAATACCGCTACTTGTTTTTCGTTCAGTTGGGTAAGCAGTGGGACCGATTTAAATCGACGAGTCCGTTTACGCTCGTGGTGGAAACGTTCAATCTGGTCTGGTGTAATTTCCAGAATAGTTTGTAATTCTTGGATGGTTGCATCAATGTCTTTAATTTTTTCTGGGGTCAGTTCTAAGTTAAAGACGGGACGGTTCTCTGCCAGTAAAACGCCATTTCGGTCATAAATTAGACCTCGGTTAGGCGCGATAGGCACTACTTTGATGCGGTTATCGTTCGAGCGGGTTTGATAGTCTTGAAACTGGTTCACCTGAATGTTGTACATGTTGGCAACCAGAGCTCCCATCAAGACAACAATGCCGATAAAAGCAACAATAGCGCGGCTGGCAAACAGACGCGCTTCGGCTTGATAATCTCGGATTTGACTGCGGCGTTTACGAATCATTAACGCTTGGCTCTAAAGTTAAACAACGATTATTCGCGATGATAAGGGTGGTTAGCGGTGATGCTCCACGCTCGGTATAAGCTTTCTGCCATTACGATACGCACTAGAGGGTGGGGTAGCGTTAAGGCAGATAATGACCAGCTTTGGTCTGCTGCAGCTTTGCATGCAGGAGCGAGTCCTTCGGGACCGCCGATTAATATTGATACATCACGGCCATCTAATTTCCAAGCTTCTAACTGCTCAGCGAGTTGAGGAGTGTCCCATTTTTTACCTGGGATATCTAACGTGACGATACGGTTGCCTTTTGGTACCGCCGCGAGCATCGCTTCTCCTTCTTTTTGCAGGATGCGAGCGATATCGGCATTCTTACCACGCTTGCCAGCAGAGATTTCAATCAACTCCAACGGCATATCATGCGGGAAACGGCGACGATATTCTTGAAAGCCTTCCTCAACCCATTTTGGCATTTTTGTGCCAACAGCAATTAGTTGAATTTTCAAAAGATTAACCCCAGAGTTTTTCTAGCTGGTAGAGTTTGCGGTGCTCTTCTTGCATCACGTGAAGCATGGCGTCGCCCATATCTAGGACTACCCATTCACCTTCGTTTTCACCTTCCATTCCTAGTGGCTCAAGACCGGCTTTTTTCACTTCTGTTGCAACATGGTCTGCGATGGATGAAACGTGGCGTTTGGATGTACCAGTACAGATGATCATGTAATCTGTCACGCTTGATTTATCTTCCACATTTAGGACGATAATGTCTTCCGCTTTCATGTCGTCGGCTTTATCAGCTAAAAAGTCTTTCAGTTCTTCGCGAAGCACTCGGTTTTCCTCGGTTTGTCTCTTATCTCTACAGTGTTTTACATTCTTGCTTGCAAAACAGGTCGCGCACTATATCACGCTTTGATTTTTAAATTGCCAGCTTAATATCAGGAGAGCAGGTTTCTAAGCTCAACTGATGAATAGTTGGCCATACAGACTCGTCATACTGAGTTTTGGCTTTTATCTCGGCTTGAGCCAACAAGGAGAGCAATGCACAAATACGACTCGCTGATAAGCGGGTCAGTGCTGCGTTATAGAGTGGACGCTTGTTTTGCCAAACTCGATATTTCTCAAATACCTGGTTCATTCCCATTTGACTTAAGTCTTGATGCATATTTAAAAGTTGGCTCAACTCTTTTTGTACACTTCGAATCAAGATCACGGTCTCAACCCCTTCCGCCTCAAGTTGGCGAAGAATACGTTGTGCACGGTTTGCTTTACCTGCCAGTAAGGCGTCGATCCAGTTAAAGGTAGTGAAGTGATTATGGCGACTTAGGGCTTCCTCTAAACGTATGATGGTCAGCTCACCATCCGGATAGAGTAGGGCCAATTTCTCTAAGCTTTGTGTCAATGCAAATAGGTTACCTTCATGCCATTGAGCCAACATTTGCAGTGATTGCTGATCGGGTTTTAGTCCCAACGTGCGGCAACGTGTCTGAATGAACATAGGTAGGCGTTGAAGGTCTGGCGACAAGCAGCTTACCCAATCGCCTTTTGAGCTTAATGTTTTGAACCATTTCGCATTTTCTTGGGCTTTGGTCAGTTTGCTACCAACAATGACGAGCATGATGTCATCATGAAGCATATCACACAGTGTTTGCAGCTCTTTGCTGACGGCGGTTGTCACGCCACTTTCAGGAATTTCAAGCTCAATCAATTGACGGTTTGAAAACAGGCTCATCGCTTGGAAACAGTCGTAAACTTGGTTCCAGTCGATGCTAGCATCCACCGCAAAACGGTGTTTTTCCTCAAAACCTTGCTGAAACGCTGCCTTTTGGATGGCTTGGCGGCTTTCTTGAATCAGTAACGGCTCATTACCAAAGATTAAGTAAACCTGTTTAACTTGTTTAGTTAAATGATCCGTTAGCTTATCGGCATAAATTCGCATAGTGACTAAGAGTTTTTGTTCGCTGGCTCAGAGATTTGTCCTGCTTCATATTCGGCACGAATACGGCCCAACTGGCGCATCATCTGTTTTGCAGCTTGCAAGCGCATCTCGTCTTCAATTACGTCACGCTCAACAGATTTTGCAAGTGCGGTCAACGGGTTGTCTAGGTAGTTGCGGTTTACTGTTGTCGTAAAGTTTTTAGAACCATAGCCAGGAATTGTCACACGGTATTTTACTACGTATGTCAGCTCTTTTTCTGCTGCACGGCTATTTTGATAAAGCGATAGTGTACGCTCATCGATTGTCGCTTCCGTCAAATGAAGGTTGGGTACCGTCGATGATGGTTGAACAAGTTCAACTTTGTTCAGTTCGAGTTGAGAGCGAACATAGCGAGTTAATTCACTGTATTCATCGTAGCTGGAGAAAGACATAGTGTGCAGCTCTTCCGGTACGGAATACTCGCCGCGAAGGTGAAAACCACAGGCAGAAAGAAGCCCCGCTAATACCAATACCACTGGTAGTTTAATCAAAGAGAAAAAGCGCATTGATTGTATTCATCCTAAATTGAAGGGGTTATTTACCTTAAACCACTCATGTGAATGGTTTGAGGTAAATAAACAGGGTAGCTAACTACCCTGTTTAATGACTCTTGGTTAACAAATAAGTTCGCTACACAGAGACAAATTGACAGCTGTGATTAGTTTGCAACGATGTTCAGCAGTTTACCTGGAACGTAAATGACTTTACGAATAGTCAGGCCATCAGTGAACTTAACCACGTTTTCGTCGTTTAGACCAAGCTGTTCGATATCGTCTTTAGAGATATCAGCTGGGACTGTTAGCTTCGCACGTAGCTTACCGTTAACTTGAACAACGATAGTTTTTTCGTCTTCAACTAGCGCTTTTTCGTCAAACGTCGGCCATGCCGCGTTATCAATGTCTGTTTCACCTAGTGCTGCCCATAGCTCGTATGAGATATGCGGAGTGATAGGGTAAAGCATGACAACAATAGCTTTCAGTGCTTCGTCAAGGATTGCACGATCTTGCGCAGATTCTTGAGGCGCTTTCGCTAGTTTGTTCATCAGCTCCATGATCGCAGCGATCGCGGTGTTGAATGTTTGACGACGAGCGATATCGTCCGTCACTTTCGCGATAGTCTTGTGAACGTCGCGGCGAAGTGCTTTTTGATCACCAGAAAGCGCTGCGGTATCTACTGCTTCTGCTGCGCCTTTCGCTGTGTGCTCTTTCACTAGTTTCCAAACACGTTTTAGGAAGCGGTTCGCACCTTCTACGCCAGACTCTTGCCATTCAAGTGTCATGTCCGCTGGAGACGCGAACATCATGAATAGACGTACTGTGTCTGCGCCGTACTTGTCTACCATTTCTTGAGGGTCGATACCGTTGTTCTTAGACTTAGACATCTTGATCATGCCTGAGTGCGTTACATCACGACCTTCAGTGTCTTTAGCAGAAGTTATGCGGCCTTTACCATCACGTTCAACGGCTACGTCTGTTGGAGCTACCCACTCTTTGCCGCCTTTCTCGTTCTCGAAGTAGAACGCATCAGCCAGTACCATGCCTTGACACAGTAGTTGCTTGAACGGTTCGTCAGACGTTACGTAACCCGCATCGCGCAGTAGTTTGTGGAAGAAGCGTGAGTACAGTAGGTGCATACAAGCGTGCTCGATACCACCGATGTATTGATCTACTGGTAGCCAGTAGTTTGCTTTTTCTGGGTCTAGGATGTCGTCCGCTTGTGGTGAACAGTAACGCGCGTAGTACCAAGAAGATTCCATGAACGTATCGAACGTATCTGTCTCACGTAGAGCAGGTTCGCCGTTAAAGGTTGTCTTCGCCCACTCTTTGTCTGCTTTGATTGGGCTAGTTACGCCGTCCATTACCACGTCTTCTGGAAGAATCACTGGTAGTTGGTCAGCAGGTACTGGGTGAACTTCACCGTCTTCAGTCGTTACCATTGGGATTGGTGCGCCCCAGTAACGTTGACGAGATACACCCCAGTCGCGTAGACGGAAGTTTACAGTCTTAGTGCCTTTGCCTTCTGCTTCTAGCTTCGCTGCAATTGCATCGAACGCCGCTTGGAATTCTAGGCCGTCGAATTCACCAGAATCGAACAGTACGCCTTTCTCTGTGTATGCCGCTTCAGAAATGTCTAGCTCGCTGCCATCAGCAGGCTTGATAACAGGCACGATGTCTAGACCGTACTTCGTTGCGAACTCGTAGTCACGTTGGTCGTGTGCAGGTACTGCCATTACCGCGCCTGTACCGTAGTCCATCAGTACGAAGTTTGCTACGTAAACAGGAACTTCACGGCCGTTCAATGGATGAATAGCAGTAAGGCCAGTAGCCATACCTTTCTTCTCCATTGTCGCTAGCTCAGCTTCTGCAACCTTGTTGTTCTTACATTCGTCGATAAACGCTGCAAGCTCTGGGTTGTTCTCTGCAGCAAGAGCTGCAAGAGGGTGGCCGGCTGCGATGCCCACGTAAGTCACACCCATTAGCGTATCTGGACGTGTTGTGTAAACTTCTAGGTCTTGTTGACCCTTAACTTCAAACTTCAGCTCAACGCCTTCAGAGCGGCCAATCCAGTTGCGCTGCATGGTTTTCACCATTTCAGGCCAACCTTCAAGCTTGTCTAGGTCGTCTAGTAGCTCTTGAGCGTATTCAGTGATTTTGATGAACCATTGAGGGATTTCTTTTTGCTCTACAGGCGTATCACAACGCCAGCAACAACCGTCTTCAACCTGCTCGTTTGCAAGAACAGTTTGGTCGTTAGGACACCAGTTAACAGAAGAAGTCTTTTTGTAAACTAAACCTTTCTCGTAAAGTTTAGTGAAGAACTCTTGTTCCCAGCGGTAGTACTCCGGTGTACATGTTGCGAATTCACGGTTCCAATCGTAACCAAAGCCTAGAAGCTTAAGTTGGTTCTTCATGTATTCGATGTTTTCGTAAGTCCAAGGTGCTGGCGCAGTTTTGTTTTTTACTGCTGCGTTTTCTGCAGGTAGACCGAATGCGTCCCAACCGATTGGTTGCATCACGTTTTTACCTTGTAGGCGTTGGAAACGAGATACTACATCACCGATAGTGTAGTTGCGCACGTGACCCATGTGCAGTCGACCACTTGGGTATGGGAACATGGACAGACAGTAGAATTTTTCTTTATTTGGGTCTTCACTTACAACAAAGGTTTTGTTGTCATCCCAGTGCTTTTGAACTTTTTGTTCAATATCTTGTGGGTTGTATTGTTCTTGCATCGATGGTATCCGTTATCTTGGAATTTGTGAGTTCGGTTAGAACAGACTTAAATAGATCGTCATAGAATACCTAAAGCTAGGGATCACAACAATAGCCAATCTGTACCCATGCGCCCTTAAGTGACGCAGGTAGGAGAAAGATGGAGGTCAGTTATGCCTAAACGTAAAACAGGTTATGAGGAAATGCTCGAGGATGTGATTGAAACCTTGAAGCACAGTCCGGAAGAAGTTAACAAAGCGATTGAGACGTCGGGCAAAGTGGTGGATGCTGCTAATGACTTGACCAAAGATGAATTGGCTTTAATCAAAGCGTACCTTAAAGCAGACTTAAAAGAGTTTTCAGAGAGTTACGAGGATAGCAAAAGCGGCCCGTTTTACTTAACGATTGCGGACTCGATATGGCAAGGGCTGTTAGAGATTACTGACCGAACTAAAGTTGAGTGGGTTGAGTTGTTCGATGACTTAGAGCATCAAGGGCTATATGAAGCAGGAGAGGTGATAGGCTTAGGCACTTTAGTCTGTGATGAGTGTGGTCACAAGACAACGTATAACCACCCAACTGTAATCATTCCGTGTATTAAATGTGGTCACAAAGGCTTTACTCGTCAGTCATTAAAGCCATAAATGGCGCGTAACGACAGTATAATGCTATGAATAAAAAAGAGGCTTAGTCGCCTCTTTTTTGTCTTTTCTACTTTCAAGCTGCTCTTAATACCAATCGTAGTAAATAACTGGTCATTCTAGCTTGTTAAAATACTCGATAACTGCGTTAATAATTTTGATTGTAGAATAACTACTTATCGAAAATTTTTGCCTTGTTCTCAAGCATTTTTCCTACGCTATTTCTGATCACTTATTTACTGTGATTGGTATAACTCTGTTTTCTTCTTAAACCGAAAGTCAGCGCTAAACTTAACCCAACCCAAATATACAATGGCCAAGTACCAACGATTCGATATGGCGTTTTCCCATCGGTTGGGGTGAGCTCTGCGCGCAGTACTGCAGTTTCAAACTGCGGTACTTGCTCAACGATTTTACCTTTGTGATCGGTTACCGCTGTTAATCCGTTGTTAGTCGAGCGGATGAGCGGTTTACCTAACTCTAAGGCACGCATACGGGCGATCTCCATATGCTGAAGAGGACCGATAGAGTGACCAAACCATGCATCATTTGAAAGCGTTAGAATGAAGTCTGTTTCGTCAGTCACATTTTGACGCACTTGCTCATTAAAGATGATCTCATAGCAAAGCGCTGGTGCCATGTGCATGCCATTCGCAACGATGTTTGGCTGCACAAAAGCCCCACGGCTAAACGACGACATCGGTAGGTTAAAGAATGGCGCTAATGGGCGCAAAATATCTTCAAATGGTACAAACTCACCAAACGGTAGTAGGTGATGCTTATGGTAACGTTCGCTTAAATCGAAGCTGTAGTCACCGTATGGTGTGATGCCGAGGGACAGAATACTGTTGTAGAACTGTCGGTCTTCAGCTTGGTTGACGACACCGGTGATGATTGCGCTGTTATTCATTTTTGCAGCGCTGTCGATATTGCTCAAAAATGAAGGCACTTCAATTTCAAAAGCGGGAATTGCTGCTTCTGGCCAAACGATAATGTCAGCGTCCCAGTTTTCACGAGTTAAGTCAGCATATTTCATGATGGTTGGCCAGCGTTGACTTGGTAGCCACTTTAGGTTTTGGTCTACGTTACCTTGAATCAGTGCGAGCTTAGTCGTGTCTTCTGGTCGGGGTGTTACCCAATCGTAGTTGCGAATCCCAAAGCCAGTACTGAGTAGTACCGCAGGGATAATCACCATCAGCCACTGCTTATGAATCCATGCATAGGCTAACGCCCCTGCGCTGATAAGGATAAATAGAGTAAGCAGTTCTACGCCGCCAATTGGTGCAAAGCTTGCGAGTGGAGCATCTATCTGGCTATAGCCTAGCCATAACCAAGGGAATCCAGTCATCACCCAACCACGTAACCAATCACTGATCAGCCATAAAGCAGGTGCAGCGAGAAGTGCTTTTGTGAGCGTAAATTGAGGAAACAGCTTGTTGTTGAGCCAAGCAAATAAGCCTGAATAAACAGCCAAGTAGGCAACAAGCAAGCCCATTAAAAATAAATTGGCAATGAGCGGCATACCGCCAAAACCGGAGATACTGACGTAAACCCAGCTAACGCCAGTTGCAAATTGACCTAACCCCCAAGCATAACCAATCCATAGTGCGCGTTTCGGAGTTTGGTTAGCAAGAAGAATCAGTAGAATTGCAGGGCTAAGAATGGCAATAGGCCACAGCTGGTAAGGAGCGAAAGCGAGTGTAGTAGAGGCGCCAACAAAAGCGGCCACTAAGGGCCGCTTAAGGCGATGAAAGAGTTCATTCATCATTGTAATTTTCTGAGATTCCCAATGGGTATCGCGTTACTCTTGAGTGGCTTCAACCAGGGTTTCTTCGTCTGGGATCGTCACTTGGAGTTGAATGACACGACGGTTATCGGCAGCGGTGACTTTGAAGTTGTAGCCTTCAATTTCAACCAGTTCACCACGAGAAGGTAAGTGACCAAAGGCAGTCATGACCATACCACCAACGGTATCAACTTCCTCATCGCTGAAGTTGGTTCCGAATGTCTCATTAAACTCTTCGATGGTTGTCAGCGCTCTGACAGCAAACGTATGCTTGCTCAGCTTACGAATGTCCGTCTCTTCACTTTCATCGAATTCATCTTCAATATCCCCGACGATTTCCTCAAGGATATCTTCAATGGTCACAAGACCAGAAACACCACCGAATTCATCGACAACAATGGCCATATGATAACGTTCTTCACGGAATTCTTTCAGCAGTCGATCAACGCGTTTACTTTCCGGTACCACAACCGCTGGTCGAATGACTTCTTCGATATCAAATGGATTACTGCCTGAGCCTAAGTATTTAAGTAAGTCCTTCGCTAGAAGTATGCCTTCCACATGGTCTTTATCTTCGCTGATCACAGGGTAGCGAGAGTGTTGAGCATCGGTAATCAAAGCAACCAAGGTATCAAGGTCGTGAGTACGCTCAACGGTAACCATTTGCGAACGCGGGATCATAATGTCACGCACACGCATTTCGGAGATTTCCATAACACCTTCAAGCATATCGCGAGTGTCATGGTCAATCAGGTCGTTAACTTCAGAGTCGCGGATAACATCCACAAGCTCTTGGCGATCTTTTGGTTCGCCCTGAAATAGTTGACCTAGACGTTCAAAGAAGGACTTTCTACTCGGACCTTCTGCCTTTTCTTTCTTATCTTCGTTAGAAGAGGGAGAATTATCTTCGTTCATTGTTTCTCAATTAAGTAACGCTATCAGAAGTGTGATAGCACACATAGAGAGGCGAACACGAGAGTCATTTAGGTGGTTCGCCTTTCCCTGTCGAGTGGCCAATAGCTACTCTTTTTCAGCAATGTAAGGATCTTCATAACCCATACCTTGCATGATTTCGGTTTCGAGGGACTCCATCTCTTCGGCTTCGTCATCCTCTATATGATCATAACCTAGCAGATGCAAGCTGCCATGTACAACCATATGCGCCCAATGTGCTAGCAGAGGCTTGCTCTGTTCAACCGCCTCTTTTTCAACAACTTGGCGGCAAATAATCAAATCACCAAGTAAATCTATTTCCATACCAGGAGGTGCTTCAAATGGAAACGACAACACATTAGTTGGTTTATCTTTGCCGCGATACTCATGGTTGAGCGTATGACTTTCTTGTTCATCAACAATACGAATGGTGACTTCGGCTTGTGGCTGGAAGAGAGGGATTGTCTTATCTAGCCACAATTGGAAATCTTGCTGCGAAGGCAGACCTTCTTCATTTTCGACTGCCAGTTGCAGATCAAGTTCAATCGCCATGATTATTCCTTAGTTGAAGCAACTTGTGCATTCAGTTCGGCTTTTGCTGCTTCTAGTAACTTCGCATCGCGTTCTTCACGACGGCGTTTCTCGAACTCTTTACGCTCTTTCTGGTCTTGTGCTTCCCACTTCTCGTACGCGTTAACGATACGAGCAACCACAGGGTGACGTACAACGTCGTCGGCCAAGAAGAAGTTAAAGCTGATGTCGTCAACTTCGCTTAGTACTTCAATAGCATGACGAAGACCCGATTTCGCACCACGAGGTAAGTCAATCTGCGTGACATCACCAGTGATAACCGCGCGAGAGTTAAAACCAATACGCGTTAGGAACATCTTCATCTGCTCAACAGTGGTGTTCTGACTCTCATCAAGAATGATGAAGGCGTCGTTTAGAGTACGACCACGCATGTAAGCAAGAGGGGCAACCTCAATCACGTTACGTTCAATCAGCTTCTCTACGCGCTCAAAGCCCAGCATTTCAAATAGAGCGTCGTATAGCGGACGTAGGTATGGGTCGACTTTCTGGCTTAAATCACCAGGCAGGAAGCCCAATTTCTCACCAGCTTCAACCGCTGGACGAGTAAGTAGAATACGACGGATCTCTTGGCGCTCTAGTGCGTCAACAGCTGCTGCTACAGCAAGGTAGGTTTTACCTGTACCAGCCGGGCCAATACCAAAAGAAATATCATGCGTGACCATGTTAACCAAGTACTGCGCTTGGTTTGGCGTACGTGGTTTGATCACACCTTTCTTGGTTTTGACGAAGACTTCTTTACCATGCTCGATATTAGACTCAGTATTCTGCTCAAGAACACCAGACTCTTTGATCGCTAGATGGATTTGCTCAGGCTCAATATCTGGGATCTCACCTCGTACAGGTGCGGTATCAACATATAGAGTTTTCAGGATATCCAGCGCAGCTGATGCGGTATGAGGTTTACCGACAATCGTAAAGTGGTCACTACGGTGGTTAATTTCAACGCCTAGACGACGTTCTAAATGCTTGATGTTGTCATCGAATGGACCGCACAGGCTAGCTAGTCGGCGGTTGTCTGAAGGTTCTAGGTTAATTTCTAGAGTTACGATTTTATTGCTCAATGTTGCCTCTCATTTTTTGCCACTTAGTGAGAGCCTGATAACGACCAGGCTCTCCATGGCTATTTATACGAGCTTACGGCGTAAAAGTAGCTACACCCAGCTCATCTTCGCGACGTGTTTTCGCCATCATCTGCGTTGGGGAAATCACACTACGAAGATCCATGTCTTTTTCAGTACGTACTAGCTCACCACGCAGTGAGTTTGCAAATACGTCTACGATTTTTACATCAACGAACTGACCAATTAGGTCTGCACTACCTTCAAAGTTTACTACACGGTTGTTTTCTGTACGAGCGCGTAGTTCCATTAGGTTTTTCTTCGAAGGACCTTCAACTAGAACACGTTGTTCTGTGCCAAGCATTAAGCGAGAGTAACGCATCGCTTGAGCATTGATAGTTTGCTGTAGTTCGTAAAGGCGTTCTTTCTTCACTTGTTCTGACACATCACAAGGGTAATCCGCTGCTGGCGTACCTGGACGTGGAGAGAAAATAAAGCTGAAGCTCATGTCAAAGTCTACATCTTTGATTAGCTTCATGGTGTCTTGGAAGTCTTTGTCTGTCTCACCAGGGAAACCAACAATAAAGTCTGAACTGATTTGAATATCAGGACGAGCTTTACGCAGTTTACGGATGATCGATTTGTATTCGATAGCGGTGTGAGGGCGTTTCATCATCGTTAGGATACGGTCACTACCACTTTGCACAGGTAAGTGCAGGAAGCTCACAAGTTCTGGCGTATCTTCGTATACTGCGATGATGTCGTCTGTGAATTCTAACGGGTGGCTCGTCGTGAAACGAATACGGTCGATACCATCGATAGACGCAACCAAACGAAGCAGTTCTGCAAATGAACAGATCTCACCATCGTGCATAGGACCACGGTACGCGTTTACGTTTTGACCCAGAAGGTTTACTTCACGTACGCCTTGTTCAGCAAGTTGGGCGATTTCGAACAGTACGTCATCCATTGGACGGCTTACTTCTTCACCACGAGTGTACGGTACGACACAGTAAGTACAGTACTTAGAGCAGCCTTCCATAATAGAAACGAATGCTGTCGCACCTTCAGCGCGAGGTTCAGGTAGGCGGTCGAATTTTTCGATCTCTGGGAACGAAATGTCCATAACTGGTGCATCATCGGACTGAGATTGTTTGATCATCTCAGGTAGGCGGTGCAAAGTTTGTGGGCCAAAAATAACGTCAACGTATGGTGCACGTTCACGAATATGGTCACCTTCTTGCGTTGCTACACAACCACCTACACCGATAACTACGCCAGGTTTTTTATCTTTTAGTGTTTTCCAGCGGCCTAACTGGTGGAAAACTTTCTCTTGCGCTTTTTCACGGATCGAACAGGTGTTAAGTAGAAGTACGTCTGCTTCCTCTGGCTCTTCCGTCAGCTCGTAGCCGTTTGCAGCATTAAGCAGGTCGGCCATTTTTGATGAATCGTATTCGTTCATCTGGCAGCCCCAGGTTTTAATTAGCAGTTTCTTACTCATCTCACTTTCGCTCGTTCAGTTGTACTTAAATCGGAGAGCTATTGCTCAAATTATAGCCGCCATCACGGCGGTAAGCGGCGTATTGTACTGCTTTAAAAAGCACCTGACTAGTGATCTAGCTAATTCTCTGCAAAGCCTGATGAAATCTAGTTTTTCGCCCTATGCAGAACAAGGTTTTTTGTTAAACAATTTTGTAAAAATAGCCATGGAAAGTACAATAAAAAACGCCAATTAATCAGCACGATGAAGAGTGAAAAATGAACAAGTATGACATCGCCGTGATCGGTGGCGGTATGGTTGGGGCAGCCGTCGCTGTTGGATTTGCCAAGCAGGGCAGAAGCGTTGTCTTGGTCGAAGGTACAAAACCTAAAGTTTTTGATGCCGCTCAGGCGATGGATATTCGTGTATCTGCAATCTCGCACCAGTCGGTGGAGTTACTTGATTCACTCGGAGCATGGTCAGAGATCAAGAGCATGCGAGTTTGTCCTTATCGGCGCTTAGAAACTTGGGAGCACCCAGAGTGCCGTACTCGTTTTCACTCTGATGAATTGTCATTGGATCAGCTAGGTTACATCGTTGAAAATCGCCTAATCCAATTAGGTCTTTGGCAAGTCTTCTCTCAGTATGAAAATCTAACCGTGATGTGTCCTGAGCGATTAAAAGCCATTGAGTTTGCAGATGTAAACCTTGTGACACTAGAAAGTGGGGAGCAGTTTGAAGCTAACTGGGTGATTGGTGCTGATGGTGCAAACTCTAAAGTTCGTCAATTGGCTGGAATTGGTGTAACTGCGTGGGATTACCGACAACATTGCATGTTGATTAACGTGAAAACAGAATTGCCTCAGCAAGATATTACTTGGCAACAATTTACACCTTCAGGCCCACGTTCATTTTTACCTCTGTGCTCTTTGAGTAACGACGATGGTCAAGTAGTAGGCCAAGGTTCTTTGGTTTGGTATGACTCGCCTATACGTATTAAACAACTGTGTGCGATGGGTAAACCTCAACTAAGGGAAGAAATTTTACGTCATTTCCCTGCTGAATTAGGCGATATTGAAGTTTTACAGTTTGGCTCATTCCCACTCACTCGTCGTCATGCGCAAAGCTACTCAAGCAAAAATTGCGTGTTAGTGGGTGACTCTGCTCATACGATCAACCCGCTTGCAGGGCAAGGGGTAAACTTAGGCTTCAAAGATGTAGACGTTCTCCTTTCGGTAACAGAACACCAAGAAAAGCTGGAAGATACCTTACTCGCGAAATACGAACGCGCACGTCGACCTGACAACTTACTCATGCAGACGGGCATGGACTTTTTCTATAAAGGTTTTAGCAACGATCTTGGGCCATTGAAGTTCGTACGTAATGCTGCATTGAAGCTTGCTGAAAACTCAGGGCCAATTAAGGCTCAAGTACTGAAATACGCGTTAGGTATGTAGTAAGCTACTCAAATCACAGATAGAAAAAAAGCGAGCCATGAGCTCGCTTTTTTAATTCGGCAAATCTAATGATTTCCCGAGTCCAGAACCAAAAAAAGAAAAAACCCAGCAAAGTCATGCTGGGTTTTCCGATAATGGTGCGGAAGGAGAGACTTGAACTCTCACACCTTGCGGCGCCAGAACCTAAATCTGGTGCGTCTACCAATTCCGCCACTTCCGCAACTTAATCTATAGATATCAAGATAATTGGTAAAATCTCAATATCGTTGTATATGGCAGGGCTACCTGGATTCGAACCAGGGAATGGCGGCATCAAAAGCCGCTGCCTTACCGCTTGGCGATAGCCCTACAGCGTAAATAGTCAAAGACTACTTAACCTCTCTTATCGAGAGAAAGAATGGTGCGGAAGGAGAGACTTGAACTCTCACACCTTACGGCGCCAGAACCTAAATCTGGTGCGTCTACCAATTCCGCCACTTCCGCGTATTCTGATAGTGTAGATTAATTTAAGATGGTGCGGAAGGAGAGACTTGAACTCTCACACCTTGCGGCGCCAGAACCTAAATCTGGTGCGTCTACCAATTCCGCCACTTCCGCATCTTAAATCTACGTGACTGATAGCTTATGCTAGCAATCTAATCAATGGTGGCTACGACGGGATTCGAACCTGTGACCCCATCATTATGAGTGATGTGCTCTAACCAGCTGAGCTACGTAGCCATTTTAAACTTTTGATCAAGAATGGTGCGGAAGGAGAGACTTGAACTCTCACACCTTGCGGCGCCAGAACCTAAATCTGGTGCGTCTACCAATTCCGCCACTTCCGCAACTTGATCTGTAGATATCAAGATAATTGGTAAA